>JBGSMZ010000006.1:0-50066 GCA_041739845.1 Myxococcaceae bacterium | reverse complement strand
TGACGCCGGAACCGGGTCTGACGCCGGAACCGGGTCTGACGCCGGAACCGGGTCTGACGCCGGGTCTGACGCCGGAACCGGGTCTGACGCCGGGTCTGACGCCGGGTCTGACGCCGGGTCTGACGCCGGGTCTGACGCCGGGATCGCAGCAGCGCAAACCATTGCCGCTGGGATCGGGCACAGCTGTGGAATCTTCAACGGCGTGGTGCGCTGCTGGGGAGTCAACAGCTATGGGATGCTCGGAAACGGCTTCAACACCAGTTCGAACAAAGCGGTGGACGTGACCGGTTTCATGGCATCATCTACTGCCGTTTCTGCCAAAGGCTATCACAGCTGCGCAATCAAGGGTGGTGTGGTGAGCTGCTGGGGTTACGGCGCAGAAGGCCAACTGGGAGATGGTACAATGAATAGCCGTAACACTCCGGCTCCAGTGAGCAATTTGGCTCAGGGCGCAACGGCAATTACTACCGGTATAAATCACAGCTGCGCGATTGTGAGTGGTGGTGCTTGGTGCTGGGGTAGTAATACCAACGGACAGCTTGGAAATTCGAGCTACACCCCCAGCAGCATGCCAGTCCAAGTGACAGGCCTGAACTCGGGCGTCACAGCAATCTTTGCTGGATTCGACCACAGCTGCGCAATTGCGGGTGGTGTGGTGAGCTGCTGGGGTGCGAACAGTGCCGGGCAGCTTGGAAATGGAGGCCTACAGAATAGCAATATCCCAGTGGCAGTCAGCGGTTTGACTGGATTCGCAACGGACGGCACCGCTGGTCAATATCACACCTGTGCAATTGTTGATAATGCCGCCTACTGTTGGGGTCAAAACCCCAATGGGGAGCTCGGAAATGGTGGCAGCATTGGCTCGAGCATGCCAGTGCCCGTGTCTACCTTGTCCTCAGGCGTCACGGCAATAGGTGCTGGCACAGCGCACACCTGTGCGATTGCGAATGGTATCCCTTGGTGCTGGGGCGCAAATGCATCAGGACAGCTTGGGAATATGACTCAAGTGAACGCCAACGCTCCAGTGCCCGTGAACGGCATAACCGGAGGCGCAACGGGAATCGGTGGTGGAGGAAAGCACAGCTGTGCCATCGTGAATTCCGCCGCTCAATGTTGGGGCGACAACACCGACGGGCAGCTTGGAAACGGGTCGAATACTCCCAGTCTTGTTCCCGTGGCAGTAACCCAGTAAGATTTGCTTGGTGCCTCGCGTAGCCGCGCAGCGCGGCTACGCGAGGCATTTTGTTGTGTGGAAAAATTCGACGAAAGCGCTTTGGAGTGGTGGTGACGTATTTCCTTGGACTGTCGGTGAGGTTTGATGACGGGAAAGGCGTGGTAGGGGGCGTGGACCATGGACGGTCTACTTTGTTCCCGCTTTCGAGTCCCAGGGAGTAGCGTTGGGGTTAGGTCGGACCGATGACCCTCTCGGAGCGCGCCCTCGCGTTGGTGACGATTCCTTCGGTCACCGGACATGAATTGGAAATCGCCGACTACCTGGAGAGCCGGGCGCGCGCGCTGTTCCCAGCCGCTGCGGTGCTGCGGATCGGAAACGCAATCGTCGCAGGGGAATGCAACGCTTCCAAACCCACGATTCTCTTGGTTGGGCACCTCGATACGGTTCCCGCGGCGAAGGGAGCCCCACCTCCGCACATCGCTGGCGATAGAATCATCGGGCGCGGTGCTTCCGATATGAAGGGCGCCTTGGCGGTGATGATGGCGGTCGCCGAGTCGCAGCGCGAGCATCCCCTTGCGCACGAACTGGTCCTCGCAATGTACGATCGGGAAGAAGGTCCGTATGCAGATTCGGGGCTTGGGCCCCTTCTCTCAGCGGTTCCACAACTGCGTCGCGCAAAGCTTGCTATCGCCATGGAACCGACCGCTGGTGCGGTACAAATGGGCTGTGTCGGGTCCCTCCACGCGACAGCTACCTTTCGCGGTCGCGCGGCGCACGCGGCACGACCGTGGCAGGGGCGCAATGCGATCCACGCCGCGGGCTCCTTGCTTGTAGAGCTGGAGGCACTGGCTCCCCATGACGTTTCCATCGGGTCCCTCAAGTACCGCGAAGTCGTGAGCGCCACCAAAGCGATGGGCGGCGCTGCACGCAACGTCATTCCCGATTCGTTTGCGCTGCATCTCAACTACCGCTTTGCACCTGGAAAGTCAGAGGCCCAAGCGCGCGCGGACCTGGCGGCGCGAGTAGGCGGGCGCGCAGAGCTGGTCTTTCACGATAGCGCGCCGTCGGCCCTGCCCTGTACCAACAATCCCTTGGTGGAGCGCCTCGTCGCGCTGACAGGCCGCCCTGCCGAGAGCAAGCAAGCCTGGACGGATGTCGCGCAACTGAGCGCCTTTGGGCTCGATGCGGTCAATTTCGGTCCCGGAGACCCAGCCCTCGCGCACCAGGATGACGAATGGGTGTCTGCGAGCGCCCTCAGTGAAAGCTACGAGGCACTCCTCCAATTGGCAGGCGGGGACTGAGTCCCCGGGCTTTTGTGATTGCTCGAACTGGGGAGGTCCAGTACAGCGGGGAAGCCATCGGGTAGCTTCCTGCAAGGGAAGCTACAAGAGGGAAGCCGGTGAAATTCCGGCGCGGTCGCGCCACTGTAACTGGGAAGTCCCGCAGGATGACGGGGCACTGTCTGTTCATTCGTGCCACTCCGCGCGTTGCGGGGGAAGGCGAACAGGTCGCTTCTCCCAGAAGCCAGGAGACCTGCCCGACGGTCTGAGCGGAGTATTCGCTCGGAGACGAATGCCTCTCTCTTCGCGGAAGAGAGCAGAGGAGCGTGGATGCCATTCTTGGTTTCGGCATGGATGGCGATGACCGCTGGGTCCGAGCCGCCACCTTCCACATTCGTCATTTCTGGTGCTCGCGTCGATGGCCCTGAAACATCGCTCTTTGCCGCCGAGCCCTACGCTTCGGTGACGGCGATACCGCTTGAAGACACCCGCGCGTCGGTGTCTTCGACGGCAGCGCAGGTCGCGACGGTGCCCGGAGCCTTCGTGCAAGAAAGTGGAGGGTTGGGGCAACGCGCCTCCGTATCGCTTCGAGGAGCGTCGTCGGATGCGACTTTGGTGTTGCTCGATGGAATACCGATTTCTTCTCCGGGTTTGGCGGCGGACCTCTCACGCATTTCTTCCTCCGCGCTTCGTGAAATCGAGGTGCTGCGCGGATCTGGGAGCCGACTCGGAATTGGTGCGATGGCGGGTGCGCTGGCGCTCCAGACTCGCGACCTCCGTGCGCATCTTTCGCTTGCCGGGCGCCTCTCCATCGGAAGTTTTGGCAGCCAAATCGCGGACGCAACTGCGACCGTGCCGTTGGGTAAAGGTGGCCTGCTGGTTTCAGCGAGCGCCATCAACAGCCGGGGAGACTTTTCCTATTCCTTCAACCCGACGCCACGCGCTCCAAATCCGCATACGTTGTCGCTGGTGCGACGCAACAACGACGCTCGGCAAGGCAATGTGCTCCTCAAGTATGGTTGGCAGTTCTCCGAGACCCAATTGGATTTCACATTCTTCGGCGACGCGTTTGACCGAGGTCTCGCTGGTACGGTGGAGAATCCACAAGCGTCGAGTCGCCAGCGCGCCGTCAACGGGCTCCTGGCAGCACGGTCGGCAACGCGCTTAAAGACCGGAGGTCGGCTCGTCCTTACCGCGCACGGCAAGATTCAGGATGCGACGATCATCGGCGGGCAATTCGGACTCCAAGACCCCTTCCATCAATCCGATATTTCGGCGGCTGCGGAGGGGCGGTACTTGCAAAAGTTGGATCGGCACAGCTTCGGAGCGCTTCTTTCTGTGGGGGGAGATTGGCTGCGCGAGCCCACGACCAAGAATCCAGCCTGGGCGCGATTCTCCGCCGCAGGAAGCGACGACGTCAGTTTTGCTTCTGGTCGCCTGGTCACCGGAATTTCCGCGCGCCTCGATGTCGCCGGGAAGTTCGTCGTTGGCTCCCCGGAACTCGGCGCCGCGCTCCAATTGAATGCCGATTGGACCGTGCGCGCGTCGGTGGGACTCGCGAGCCGCGTCCCTTCGTTCGCCGAGCTCTACGTGCGTCAAGGGACGACGCTCGCCAATCCAGATTTGGTCCCGGAACGGGGCATTGGTGGCAATTGCTCTATCGCCTTCGAACGAGCCTTTGTGCGCGCCTCCGCATCTGGATACGCGACCTCCTTTACCAACCTGATTACCTACGAGTACTATCCAGGGGGCCTCGCCAAGCCGTACAATTTTGCAGGAGCGCTCGTCGCCGGAGCCGAGGTCGAAATGTCCGCCTCCCCATGGCGCTGGATCCAGGTGCGCGTTGCCTACGGCTATCTCAAAACGATCAACACCAGTGCGGATCCACGCTTCTTTGGAAAACCATTGCCATTTCGACCGGAGCACCGAGGGAGTGCGCGACTTCAAGCAGGAATTCCGCAACTCCTCTTCGTTTTCGAGGCCGCGCTGCAAACGGAACAGGCGGTGAACCGTGCTGCTACGGTCACGTTTCCAGGGCGCGCCATCCTGAATGCGCGCGTGACTTCCAAGCTCATGCAAAACCCAACCGTCATCCTTGGCATTGAGGTTAAGAACCTCCAGGATACCCAAGCCCAAGATTTTGATGGGTACCCCATTTCGCCGCGCGCCGGGTTTCTTACACTTGCCGTTTCTTGGGAAGGAGTCAGTTGATGAGCGTTTTGCCGATGACACGAATGGTCCTCTTTTCACTTGCTGTTTGTGGAGCCGTCTCGTGCATGGACCAGCGCGTCGTGTGTGCCGCCGGAACTGCGCCTTGCGGAACCACCTGCATCAACGCCCAGAACGACCCGCTCAACTGCGGCGGTTGCCAAATCGCCTGCGCCGCCAATCAAGCCTGTGAGAGTGGGGTATGTGCCTGCCAAGGAGGGGCGGTGGCGTGCAATGGGGCGTGTTCGGTACTCGCCGTCGATTCGCGAAACTGTGGCTCCTGCGGCAACGCCTGTTCCCTCGGCCAAGTGTGCAACAGTGGCAAATGCGAGTCGAGCTGCGTTGCTGGAGTAGCTTCTGTCTGTGGCAGTAGCTGCGTCAATTTCGCGACAGACCCGGCGAACTGCGGGACCTGTGGAAATGTTTGCGGTTCAGGATTGCGTTGCCGCGCGAGCCAATGCAGCTACGACTTCGTTGCCGCCTGCACCAGCAATGGCTCCATCGTTCCTTTCAACGCGACGACCTTTGGTGTTGGCTCGGGAACACCTCTGGGAAGGAGTCCACAGAGCCTCGCACTCAAGGACGGAACGCTCCTCTCGGCGGACGGCCTCGACCAGCGCCTCTACCAAGCGAGGGTGAGCGATGCTGGCCTGGTCGCAACCTCGCGGGCGACGCAAATTGGCAAAGCGACAAACCAAGTCGTCGTCGATGGTCCCTTTGCGTTCGTCGTCAATGCTGGAGACAATACGATCCAAGTCCTGGCGACAACCAGCACCAGCGGGGTTCTCACCCTCGCCGACGGCGGCGCTCCGGCGTTAACTCTGGGCACCGTCGATGAAGTGAATTTGGGTGAGAACACCTGGCCTGAGGGCATCGCTATCGCTGGCGGCACATTGTGGGTTCCGCTCTATGGCGGCACGGACGCAGTGAGTGCAGATGCTGGTCAGTCTGTCGTTCAACTCGCCGTGTCCGATGCAGGGAAACTTACCGAGCTTGCACGCGTCGACCTGCGAACGCTCGACTTGCAACCTTTTGAGGGAAGACAGACCTGGCCAAGGCCTCAGGCCATCACGGAACACGGGGGAGCGATTTACGTCGCGCTCAACAACTTGAATCGCGGCGAATACAGCGTTGGAGGCCCAGGCTTGCTTGCGCGGATCGACCCTGCAACCCGAGTGGTCACCAGGGTGGAACTCGGCGGGCAGCAATGCCTCAATCCGGTTTGGCTTGCGAGTGTCGGAGAGGAATTGGCGGTGAGTTGCTTTGGAAGTGTGACCTGGAACGACAAGTTTGTCGCCACCGCGTCCGTCGGCGCTGGCGTCGTACTGCTCGACAAAGACGCAAAAGTCCGCGCAGTTTGGTCCGCGGCTTGCCCAGGCGATGCAGGAACCGACAGTGCATGTGCTGTTTTTCTGCCCTCGCGCTTTTCCGTGCGTGGAACCCGCCTGGCGGTGGGCGACGCCAACTCCGGCCGGCTTATCCTTCTCGATGTTTCCGATGCCGGTCTCGCTCCAGTGCGAGGGGTTGGAAGCCCCATCAACATCTGCCCCGGTCCTGGTGTTTCGGACGTGCTTGCAGTCCCTTAACCTCAGGGTCCAGCGGAGTTGAGCGGCTTTCCCGGGATTCCTCGCGTCGAGGCGCCAGTGACGACCCAGCGTAATAGAGGGGGAACCCTGGGGTTGAGAACCGAAGCATTCGGGCATCCCAGAGACTTCTGTTGGACAGCGAGCCGCGCTTGGTCTACAAGGTCGCCAAGTTGGGGCGCATGACCGCTTGTCGCGGCGCAACTTGCCGGGAAGTATCCAGGCTTGCTGCTGCGCTTCAACGTACTCTTTATCCTGCCGGTCCAGATCGTCGCCCGCAATGATTGCATTGTTCGACACGTGGGTGCAGCACGTGGGGAACTGGGGGTACGCCCTCTTTGGGTTGGCGGCTGGGCTTGAATACGTCTTTCCGCCGGTTCCCGGCGACACCGTGACAATCCTTGGTGGCGCCTACGTGGCCCGCGGCGAGCGCTCCTGGGCGCTGCTCCTTCTCGCCTTGATGCTCGGCAGCATCGTTGGGATTGTTGCCCAATGGCGCTTTGGCCAAGCCATCGGAATGCGTCTGGATGCACAATCTGAAAGCGCGACGATCTTTGGTTTCCCGATCGCTTCAGTGCGCAGAATTCAGGAAGCAATCCTCGGGAATGGGACCTGGCTTTTGATCGTCAATCGCTTCGTGCCATCGATGCGCGCGGTATTGATTGTTGCGGCAGGTGCTTCGCGGATGCCATTGCGACGGGTGCTCATCCTAGGCACCATTTCAGCCGCATTTTGGAACGGGCTCCTCGTCGCCGTGGGAGTTCGCATTGGCAGCAGCGCGGAGGGAATCGCAACGTTCTTGTCTTTGTATTGGCAAGTTGCATTGCTCTTCGTCGCGGTGCTCGCAGCCCTTTTCGCCGTCAATTTCTGGCGCCGTCAGCGTGCCTCCCCAAGTCAGAAGGAGTAGGGAGTTTCTATGGCCGCTCCGACAGACTTCCTGGCAGCACCCAAAGCTGTTGCCGATGACCAGGGCGCCCCCCAATTTGGCGGCTACGCTGGTGCACTCGCCTCGATGAGCCTGGAACATTTACGACAACCCTGGCAAGTCCGCGGGCTCCGGCGACGCTTTGTCCACAAGAAGTGGGGATACGCTTTCATCGCCAGCGATGAGCTCGCCGTATTTTTTGCGTGCTCGCATTTGGGCTACGCGGCCAACGCTTTCATCCACGTGGTCGACCTCGAGACCCGGGAAGTCTTGGCGGACGCGGGTGTGGTGACGAGCGCGTCGCGCGCCCGCGTTGCCGAGGTTGGCGGCGAAGGCTACGAAGCGACGCTTTCAAAGGGCGCCCTATCGCTTTCGTCGTCACGGAGCGCTGGGCAGGCGAGCTATGCCATTCGCGCGCGCGTTCAGGGAAGGGGGGAGGTCGGAGCTATCGAACTCGAGGCCAGCCTTGAGGTTGCCGGAGCCGGTCCCCCTCTCTCGGTCATTGCACCCGTTGTGGGGCAGCGCATCAACGTCACGCAAAAGTGGGCGGGCATGCGCGGAGCCGGAGAGCTTCGGTGTGGCAAGCGCACCTACGCGCTGAATCGCTCCGTGGGTGGTCTTGACATCACCAACGGATATTTGTCTCGTCACGTCGTCTGGCGCTGGGCATTTGCCAGCGGGCTGCTCGCGGACGGAACCCGAATGGGGTTCAACCTTTCCGAAGGTTTTTTCGATCCGGCTTCGCCGATCACCGAATGCGGCGTGTGGGTCGACGGCTCTCTGAAGCCCTTAGGAAACCTCCAGTTTCAATGGAATCGGAAGGATGTAATGCAACCGTGGCATGTCCATGGAGATGGCACCGCGCTCGACTTCACCCCCATTTCCGTGCATCACGAAGCGCGCAATCTCCTTCTGGCGAGAAGTCGATTTGTGCAGCTCGCTGGGCACTGGTCAGGAGTGATTGCGGCAGGGGGAGCCAGCTACCGTCTCCACGGCGTCCCTGGAGTTGCTGAGGATCAGGACGTCGTTTGGTAAACTGGCACCTCGAATCGCAGAGGCGCCCTATCCGTACTCGTGGAGTCCACTCATGGTCGTAAAGCGAACAGCGCGTCGTGTACCTGCCAAGGCAGCAAAAGCAACCAAGACAGCCAAGGGGACGAACTACCCGGAAATCCGCGTTCGAGTGCGCAAGCCAGTGGTCCCTCCCAAGAAACCTCGAACGCCTGCGAAGAAGCCGCGGCGGGTCGCCCCTGCGGGGGCGATGACCCGCACGAACACGGAAGCCCACGCTCTCGCACGGAGCGTCGCCGAAGTTGCGCTCGCGAAGAAGGCATCGGACGTCTTGATTATCGACACCAGCGCCCGTGGTTCTGCGGTGGGCTACGACTACCTCGTGCTCGCTACTGGGGATTCCGAACCTCAGCTCGACGCCGTTCGGTCTGAATTGGAAGTTCGTCTCAAGAGCGAGGCACAAAGGGTGCGGTCGATCGAGGCCTCGCCTGATTGGATTCTCTTGGATCTCGGGGATGTCGTCGCCCACTTGTTGACATCCGAGCGCCGCGGACAGTACGATTTCGAAGCGCTGTGGGGAGATGCACCGCAAGAATCAATCGCTGCACATTCGTGAAGGTCTTTGTCATCTCCGTTGGGCGAGATCGCTCGGGCTTCTTTGCTCCGGCCGCCGAGGACTACCTCGCACGCATCGCTCGCTGGGCCAAGGTGCAGGCGGTGGAACTCAAGGCCTCGCCGGCCAGCGGAGCCAAGGCTCGCAGCGAAGAGGCGCTCGCGATCCTTCGGGCGACGCCCCCCAAAACGGAGCTCGTCGTTCTCGACGAAGCGGGGACCGGTATGAGCACCGAAGCGTTTGCCCAGTGGTTAGGAGGTCAGCGCGACAAAGGCCGGGATGTCGCTTTTGCGATCGGTGGAGACGACGGACTGGCTCCTTCCCTTTGCGATCATGCAGCATGGAAGCTCTCGCTCTCACCAATGACCCTTCCGCATCGCTTGGCGCGGGTCGTCCTCGCCGAGCAACTCTACCGCGCATTCTCGATTCTCCATGGGACGCCGTACCATCGCGCCTAAGAATCAGCGGACGCTGCACGAACTGTTACCGCGACGCGTTCCTGGGCAACCCCAAAGAGCGCATCGGCGGCAGCAATGAGCGCAGGGAAATAGAGGACATGCTTGGCGAGGCGCGAGGGGAAATGGGCAGTTCCCAGCGCGACGCCCACAAACGCTCCGGTCAATCCGGCGGCGATGTCGACTTCCCCGCCATTGCGAAGAACCAATGCAAAAGCCTGCCGCACATCAAAGGGAAACTTCAGTGCGGCGTACATCGCGGAGAGCAACACCGGTGTGAGATGCGGCGGTAGCCCGTCTTGGGATTTGTGCTCTTTCGGAGAAACCCCAACGACCCGCAGCGCAGCCATCGCCCGGTCCGGTTCCCAATTCATGACCCGCGGCAGGTAGAATATCTCGTCCGCGAGTTGCGGATCCGCGTAAGCCGCGACGCCTGAGATATCTTCGCACAAGGAGCGTGCGCCGCGACCCGGATCATGAAGTCGCAGCTGCACGAAGCGCGCGACAGCCGCAACCGCTGCAGCGCAAGCTGGGTCTTTGTGGGTCATGACCGTGAGCACTTGGGCAAACCTCCCGAGTTTCGCGGGACTGTCCTCGCCCAAGAGCCCCAAGGCGATGCCGCGAGAGAGGCAACCTGGATCACGCGTTCCCAGGGGTGCGCCGGAGGACATCCATGGAGTTCCGTCGCGCAAGGATGCGAGCGCGCGCGCCGTCGACGGCTGGGGATGCAGAATGGTGCCTTCTTCCCACAACCATCCCAAGTGGACCGCCACGACGCGGCCATCGAGTCCCCGCGCTTCCGCAATGGCGTTGGCGGTTGCGAGGAGCATTTGCGTGTCGTCAGAGAATTGCCCTCGCGAGAATCCGCTGCGGGGGCGCGTCGGAAATTCGTCGGCGATCGCCGGGTGTTTGCGCAATGCAGCGGGTGGCAATCCGCGCAGTGGGAACCCCAGCGCATCGCCGATGGCAAACCCGAGCACGGCCGCGCGGTAGCGATCTTGGAGTTCGGCAGACGAGGGCGACATGGATCCGCCTTGAATCATAACGGAAGCGGGTCGTGTCGCAGAGCGAAGGCTTTCGGATTACGTCGCTTCTTGGCTGTCAGTGGGACCGGAAGAGCCGCGCGCGGCGCGCTCCACCGATTCTCGATTGGCATCGACAAAAGCGTCGACCTCCTCATCGGTGAGGCCCAGATCGCGCAACACCCCTGGGTAAATCGCCTTGAAGGCCGGTGAATCTTCAGAGTCTCGGAGCGCGAACGACATCTTGAGAACCGCCGCACCAAACAGCTTTTCGCTCTGCGATTTGTCCCTGGCCATAGCGTCGGCGGCTAACCTACCATGCGGCAAGCGTCATCGCTCAGAACACCGCGAAACCCAGGACGATACCAAAGGTTCCAGATACGAGATTGCGCTGAAGCTCCAACAGTGTGCGCGCCTGCTCGATGGTCTCCGAGGTCAAATCAGCGAAGGCGGTTTTGTTGCAATTGGCAGAAGTCGCGACATTCCTCAGAGTGGCGCCTGTGCGGACTGCCGTGCCGAGGGCCGACAGGTCTCCCACGGTGCACGAACCAGCTGTTGGAGTCGACGTTCCAAAAATCTGCCCTTGGAGGGAGACGATGAAGGCGATGTGGCGTTCGAGACGAACGTAGAGCGTCGCAGCGAGCATTCCGGTTGCCATGAAACCAAGTGGGATGCGCACGAGCTTGTCGCGCGATTGGGACAGTCCAAGGAGGGTCCCGGTGGCACCGACGCTCGCATCGAAATCGATCCACAAGACCTGGCGATGGAGGGGAAGACGGTACGTTCCTCCGAGGAGTCCTTCGCCGGTTGGAAAGACCACAGGGCCTGAGGTTCGCGCCGCATCGACGGGCGTGAATCCGAGCGCCGAATACCAGGACGCGCCGCCCTTGAGGTGAATCCCCACGTTTTCCAGCAGAAATACCTTGAACCACACGTAGGTGCCAAAGCTGCGCCCGACTCCGAATCCGCCACCTGGCGCTACCAGCGAGACGGCGAATCCACTCGCTGCTCCTTCAACGTCAATGGAATTGGCGCGAGCCGCTGTTCCTAAGGAAAGGGCAGCGAGGAGAATAAGGCGGCGCCACACGGTCACCTTCGTCCAAAGAGAATGGAGGTGGATCATCAGGAGTACCGGGCTAGCATGAAGCGATGCCAGCGATCGACGACCATGACCTTGCCCGTTGGATTCATGCCCATCAAGAATGGAGCGTGGAAGGGGGGCAGCTCAAGAGGCGTTTCGAGGCGCCAACCTTCTTGACGGCCATTGCGTTTGTCGATGCGGTCGCGATTGCCGCCGAAGCTGCACAGCATCATCCGGATATCGATATCCGCTGGCGCGTCGTGTCTTTGGCTCTGGTCACACATGACGCAGAGAATCGGATCACCGAAAAGGACCTCGCGCTCGCGGTTGAATGCGATCGCGCGTTTGCGGCGCTGAGCCCAACCGACACCTAGACCCTGCGGACCGGCCAATTGCGGTTCGCGCTTGGCCTTGGTAGTGTCACCCAGGCGGATTACTCCTCCGCCGAAAGGAGTGCTTTACCATGGGAATCATCGGCTGGATCGTCTTGGGTGGGCTCGCTGGTTGGGTTGCGAGCATGATCGCTGGAACGAACGCCCAAATGGGCCTGATCGCCAACATTCTCGTAGGCGTCATTGGAGCGCTCGTCGGCGGCTTCGTGATGAACATTCTCGGTGGCGCTGGGATCACGGGCTTTAATCTCTACAGTTTTGGCGTCGCTCTTGCCGGAGCTGTCTTGAGCCTGTTCGTTGCGAAAAAGCTTTTTTAGCCGTAGCTGTCGTCGGAAGTTTTTAACAGTCCGCTGCAAGCGCCGATGGGATTTCCCTTAAAGGCTGCGCGATCGCTTCGCTCACCTAGGCGGTCGGTGAGACGCTCGCTGATTTTTCATGAAAGCGTTGATCGAGCCAGATGACCATCGGGCTTGCAATGTAGACCGTCGAGTAGGTGCCCACGAGGATTCCGATGAGCATCGCTGCGGCAAAATCGAAGATTTCCCCAACTCCAAAGATCATCAGCCCGACGAGCGAAAGGGCGGTGACCGTCGACGTGAGTATCGTCCGCGCCAGCGTATCGTTGACCGCGATGTTGATGATTTCAGTGATCGGCTTTCCCTTGTAGCGGACCATCTCCTCGCGAATACGGTCGTAGACCACAATGGTATCGTTGATCGAATAGCCTAGTACCGTCAGCAATACGGCGATGGAGGTGAGATTGAACTCCCGACGGGTAATCAAGAAGTACCCGGCGACCATGATCGCGTCGTGCAGCATCGCCAAGAGCGCGCCAGGTCCAAACTTGAGTTCAAATCGAAAGGCGACGTAGATCAAAATGGCGACCATCGCGTAGATCAACGCCATCACGCCCTTGTTGCGCAATTGCTTCCCGACTTGAGGGCCGACGTAGTCCACTCTCCGAACTTCAAACGATGCTTGGGTTCCGCTGCGGAGCGCTTGGGTTGCCCGGTCGGCCATCCCGGCGCAGACGACTTGATAATCGAACCCTCCGCCGGCCTCCCCAAGGTCGCGGACTTCTTTGACGCCCAACCCTGATTTTTCAACGGCCGCTCCGATGGCGTCCTTTTCCAGTTTGGTCGTGCTTCGAAAGCGCATGAAGCCGTTGTCGAGTTCCATTCCGAACGATGAAATGGTTCCGAGGCCGCGAAGCGCAACTTCGGCTGCTTTGCCAGAGATGGGCGTAAGTTGGGTAACGCCCCCCATGCGCACAATGAAACTGTTGTCGCTCGCTGGGCCAATGCCTTGTACCTGCACGTCCTCGAGTCCACCGCGCGTCGCCGCCGCTCGGACCGCTTGAGCGGTTGTCGCTTGCGCAAACTTCACTTCCATCAAGGTGCCGCCGGCAAAGTCGACGCCAAAATTGAACCCAAAAATCGCAATTCCAATCAGAATCGAAATGTTGATGACGCTGCTTATCCAAAGCGCAATCCGCCGCTTGCCGACGAAATCAATATTGGTCCGTCGCTTGATGATTTCCATCGCGCTCTCCCCTTAGACCGAGACGGTCCGGGCGTTGCGGCCGTGGACGAGATAGGTCGTGATCAGACGCGTCACGACAATGGAGGTGAAAAGGGAGGCGATGATTCCAATGATGAGGGTCGTTGCAAAGCCCTGGATCGGTCCAGTCCCGGTGTTCATCAATACGATTCCTGCAATGAACGTCGTGACGTGGGCGTCGAAAATAGTCCAAAAGGCGCGGTCGTAGCCCTGATCGACAGCCGCGCGGGGCGACTTTCCAGCGCGGAGTTCCTCGCGCACCCGTTCGTTGATGAGCACGTTGGCATCCACCGCTATTCCCAAGGTGAGAACGAAGCCTGCGATTCCAGGAAGGGTCAAGGTCGCCCCGAAGATCGCAAGTCCAGCAAGGATCAAGAGACCGTTGAGCGCCAAGGCGACGTCGGCGACGAGGCCGGACGTGCGGTAGTAGATGGCCATGAACACCAACACCAGCGCGAGTCCGAGCAGTGCCGCGAGGGTGCCTCGGCGAATCAAATCTTCACCGAGCGACGCTCCGACCTGGCGGATTTCCCCAGCGGTGACAGGAGCCGGAAGCGCTCCGGCTTTCAGGGCCAGGGCCAAAATCTGAGCGCGCCCGAGGTCATCGGTGCGCCCCATGGTGATTCGCCCGGAACCACCGCCGATGCGTTCCTGAATCGTGGGGGCAATAATGACATTGTCGTCGAGCACGATCGCCATGCGCATTCCGACGTGCGCTGCGGTGAATTCATCGAGCTCTTTGGCGCCAGTGGCGTCGAACTGAAAATTGACTTGAACGCGGTTGGTATTGGGGTCGCGGCTGGCCTCCGCATTGGTGAGGTTCTCGCCAGTCAAGGCTACTTTCTGCGCGACGAGGTAGGTATTATAGGAGAGGCATCCCTTCCCAGTGTTTGCTTCGACGCAGTGCAAGAGAACTTGCGTCCCTGGGGGGGCCTTGCCTTTCACATAAGCGAGGAGAGCTTGCCGATCCGTACCTGTGAAGAACGGTTTGGGTGGAGCGTCGAGATCCGTATCGGTGTTGGAGAGCGTGATTCCGCTGCCTTCGGGAGGCTTGGCGTCATCGAACATCTTTTGAAACACATCGCTGGGTGCGTGCACTTCGCGAAACTCAAGTTGCGCGGTGGTGCCGATGAGCTGTTTCGCTTGTTCTGGATCCTGCTGCCCTGGAAGTGAAATTTGAATCGAATCATTGGCGAGCTTGCGCACATCGACTTCTGCGACGCCCCATTTGTCGATACGTCGGCGTATGACCAGCATCGCCTGATCGACGGCTTCCGTCGCGGAATGCAAAGCGTTGTCTTCGTTCATATGAAAAGTCACGTTGGCCGCGGCGCGGCTTTGCACCGTGAATTCAGGGAAGTTCTCGAGGATCTCCTTGACGATCGCATCGACCATGGCTGGGTTTTTGGCTACGATTTCAACGATCGGCGCCTCCGAGTCGGAGACGTTCGTCACTCCGCCTAGGTCCTTTTCGTTAATAAACTTGGCCATCTGCTCGCCGCGGCGCTGCGCGCGTTTGATCAACGCGGTCTTGGTATCGACCCGCAGCACCATATGAATACCGCCTTGGAGGTCTAGTCCCAAGGAGAGGCGGTATTTTGCAGGCGGAGCCCAGCGCGGAAGAACCGCAGCGAGCTTCTTGATGTTGTTGCGGTCTGCGCGCGGCAGCACCTGAAACGAATAGTAGGTCGGAACCAGCAGCCAAATGGTCGCAAGCGTCACCGCGACGATAAGTGCCAGGCGCGTGTACCACCGGCGGTCCATGGCTACTTGACCTCTTTCTTCTCTTTCACTTCAGCGGTGGCGGCTTCGGTTCCCACTTTTCCTTGAATCGACTGCTTGAGTACGCGCAATTTCGTCCCTCCCCCCACCTCCAGCGTAATCACTTTGTCTTCCACGGCGGCAATGCGCCCCAAGACGCCCCCGGAAGTAACGACCTCGTCGCCCTTTTTGAGGCTCGAGAGCATCGTTTGGCTTTCCTTTTGCTGCTTCATTTGAGGGCGGATCATCACGAACCACATCATCCCTAGGAGGAGGATCAAGAACACCACGGTGCTCACCCAACTTGCTCCAGCAGCGAGCTGGCCAAAAAGGATGGGCGTGGAGTTGAGTGCAGTGTGCAGGTTCATGGCGTTCAAGGGCGCGGCTATACCTGGGAGCCCTTGCTCCAGCAAGCATCGCTGTGCGAGGTAGCGCGAGTTTTTGCAATCCGCTCCTCGACGCGTCTTCGGTAGGCAGCATAAGTGCCCCCGATCACCGCGGCCCGCGCACCGGCCATGAGCCGCGCGTAGAAGCGCAAGTTGTGAATGCTATTGAGACGCGAAGCCAAGGGATCTCGCGTGATCAGCAGATGGCGCAAGTAGGCGCGGGAAAAGGTAGCGCACGTATAGCAATCGCATTCGGCGTCGAGGGGGAGTTCGTCCTCTGCAAACCGCGCATTCTTTAAGACCAGGCGACCAGCAGATGTGAAGAGAAGGCCATTGCGCGCGCAGCGGGTTGGAAGCACGCAATCGAACATGTCGATGCCAGCGGCGACACAAGCGAGCAGGTCCTCCGGTGTCCCAACTCCCATCAGGTAGCGTGGCTTCTCTTGGGGAAGGAGCGGTGCTGAGCAGGCGACGCCTTCATGCATTTGAACCGGAGTTTCGCCTACGGCAAATCCCCCCAATGCAAAGCCTGGGAGGTCGATGGCGCACACCTGGCTCGCGTGCTCGCGACGCAGGTCCTGGTGCAACCCGCCTTGGACAATTCCAAACAATCCGCAACGGTCGCTTCGCCGGGCAGCCACACAGCGGTGGAGCCAGCGTGTCGTCCGGTCCATCGATTCCTGGAGGTAGCTCCTCTCGGCCAGCGATGGAGGGCATTCATCGAATGCCATGATGATATCCGCACCGAGTTGTTCCTGAATCTCGATGCTGGATTCGGGAGTCAGCGCGTGCGACGACCCGTCGAGGTGCGAGCGAAAAACCGCTCCTTCTTCGGTCACCTTCCGCTGACCTGCAAGGCTGTAGACTTGAAATCCTCCGCTATCGGTGAGGAAGGCGTGCGGAAAAGCCGAGAACTTGTGCAGGCCACCCAAGCGCTGGATCCGCGCGGCTCCCGGGCGCAACATCAAATGGTAGGTATTCGCGAGGATGAGCTTGGCGCCGATGCTTTCTAAGTCATCGCAGGCGACGCCTTTCACTGAGGCGGCGGTACCGACTGGCATGAAGACAGGCGTTTCGACTACTCCGTGCGGCGTGGTGAGCAAGCCAGCTCGCGCCGCGCCATCGGTGTTCACAATGGCGAAGCGAATGGGTGCCTCGCTCACGGGCGTGGAAGCACAAAAGGAAGGTCGCTCACGGTCGCCTCCGTTGCCTCCTCCGTCACCGTGACAGTGCCCGCGACGGCATTTTCTCGGAGAATGAATCCAAGCGCGAGCGCGACTTCAGGTAGGCGAGGGGACTTGACGATGGAGGTGAGCGTTCCCACATTCTTCCCGTCGAGCATGACACCGCGCGTCGATGGAACCGACGCCATCACGAAGCCGCGAAGTTTTCGGCGAACGCCTCCACGGTGGGTAGCGCGCGCAATGATTTCCTGTCCGACATAGCAACCCTTGTCGTAGGCGATTGCGCTGGCGAGCCCGCACTCTAAGGGGATCGTTGTATCGTTGAGTTCAGCGCCGAAGAGGGGGACGCCTTGCTCGACGCGAAGGATTTCAACGGTAGCCTCGTCGAGGCATGGAAGGCCGGCGAGGGCGGACGTCACTGCGTCCTCGCTTTCGACCGAATAGACGACTTCGATGCCACCGAGGGGCGTGTTCCAACGCGCCACCGTATAGGACTGCAAGGGCTCCGCGTGGACCGCCGCGGCGGGGCCGAGCAACGCGAGAGAACGGAGTTCGGAGGCCGATTCGATTTCAGCTTCCTCGCTGACGAGATGCCGGGTCAAATGTGCAACGGTTGCCTCGCCGCGACCTCTATCAAGCGCCAAGAGCATCGAATCCCCCAGATTGGCGACGCGAGCGACAGCGATGAGAGCACCTTTTGCCGTCACAACGGCAGCGGCCACCGAAGCGCCAAGCTCGAGACTTGCCACGTCGTTGGTGACCATTCCCTGTAGGTAGGTCGTGCGTTCGGGCCCCAAGACCCTGAGGTAGTCTCGGGTCATCCGGTGGAGCGCACAACCCCGCAAAGCTGCCCAGTAACCCTCTTGCTTCGTCGTTTGGAGCAGAGCCTCGTCCATCGAACCTCTCATAGCAGCGGCAGGGATGCGACGAATGGATTGAAATCCGCTCGCTTCGAGTAAAAGGGCAATGTGACTCGCCGTTTTTCATCCGAAGCGACCGCGCTGTCGATGTTTGCCGCCGGCTTGGCGATCGCTGGCCTTGCGATCTACCAGGTTTACGAACTCTTGGCGCTCGCGCACGGCGAGATACCAAGCTGCTCGATCGACGCGACCTTCGACTGTGTCGCAGTTTGGAACCTCCCCATAGCGCATGCAGTACACCGCGTGCTCGGCATCCCGATCGCTGCCACGGGAGTCGTCTATGGAGTCGCTGCCGCCGCGCTTGGAATCCTCGTTTTCTGGCGCGTTTCCTCCCAGCGAAACGACGCCGTCCTCGCGGCTGGTGCCAAAATTCTGGCAGTCTGCGGAATCGTCGTCTGTGGAACTCTTTTTGGAGTCAGCATTCACGCCGGGGTCGTCTGTCCGACCTGCTTGGCGACCTACGTCGGTACGCTTTGTTTTGCGCTTGCTGCATTCTTTCACGACCCCCGCATCCCTCCTTGGCGGGCATTGGGCCTTGGATCCGCGCTCGTCGTTGCGATTTCGTTCTCTACCTACGCGCTGGTGCGGCTCCTGGTCGGCGACAGCTCCGCTGCTGACAGCGCGCCGAAGCTTCTGACCGCTGCCGAAGTGACCCGGGAAATCGCGGCACTTCCCGAAAACCGTCGTCAATTCATGGCGCGCGCTCTGGAAGCGTACCGGCGTGCATCTCCCATCGATGGCAGTGATTTCCCGGTTCGTCGGCGCGACGGCAGTTCGCAGGCACAAGTGCGACTCGTTGACTTTGTCGATATTCGGTGTCCGCACTGCCGCGTGATGGATGCTACCGTGGGGAGGCTTCGGAAGTCGCTCGCGCCAAGCGCCTTGTCGATCGAGCAACGGTTCTTTCCTTTGGACCAAGAGTGCAATCCCTACGTTGGCGCAGATCCAACCGATGGAGTGCGTTGTTTGAGCGCCCGCCTGCTGATTTGTCTGGAAGCAAGCGCGGGCTATTCAGACGCGCGCGCGGCGCTCTTCGAGAATCAACAGACCATGACCCGGAAAACCGCCCTCCTCTTCGCGGCCGAGGCGGCCAAGCAAAGCGAAGTCGCGCTTGCGGCGTGCGCAGCCTCTCCTCGGACAGACTCGGCGCTTCAAGACGACATGGCCTTCGCCATGCGCTTTCATCTCGAAGGTACACCGCTCGTCGTCATCAATGGTCGACCAGTTTCTCCGATTCCCCTTCTGGTAGAGGCGCTGGTCTTTTCCGGGGGCAATCCAGAAGCGCCGATGTTTGCGGCGCTCCCGCGTCCCTAATACGGTCTAGCTACTGCCACCGAGTCGCACTGACTTTTCGCGCGCCGGGGCTTCGGCGCTGTAGTGCCGCAATCCGGCATCGCCGATTCGCTGAATATGCTGGTTATTCAAATAGGCGGAGACCGGCGCGGCGACGAGCGGCAATGCGGTTCCTATGCGTTTTAGCCCCCCGCGAAGGAGGAGGGCGCGCGCGGCGCTTCCGACGACTCTGGGTGTCGAACGCTTGAGCGGTCCGATTCCCGTCGCATATCCAAAGAGATCGAGGAGTTCATCCTTGGCGGATTGGTTTCTGACCCCGACCTTGAAAACCGTCGCAATTTCCACGAGCAAGGAGAGCTCCAAATAGACCATTCCCGCCAAGTCTACTGGGAGGGTGATGAGCCCAAGCACTCCCGTAATCCCGCCTACCGCCGTGGCGATTTGCTTTTTCTCGTCGATGAGACGCTGCGCGATTTCGCGAGGCGATGCGGATGGATACACGCCCATCAAGGTGTCGACTTTGCTACGCGCTCGAGAGGCTTCGCTCTCAATGAGGTCGTCCAGGCGCTCGTTGGCAATTCTGCGAAATGCTCGGCGCGGGTTGCCAAACGGCAAGTTGAGGTGGTCGAAGGGACTCATGGAGGAAGGCGTAACGAAAGACGCGAAGGTGTGTAAAGCGCTCCGGGGCGCCGCATCTTAACAAGAAACGGGTGCAGCGGTCTTTCCTTCGAGCGCCGGCGCTGCCTCCGCTGCCGGTATCCGCTCTCGGCGACTAGCGCGGAAGCATCTTCTCGAGCGGCGTCTTCTTGCTGGAACCTAGCTTCTGAAGCCATTCGATGACTGGTGTCTGCCATACTTGGCCAGTGAGTTCCGGATCCCCAAGGGCAAAATTCTCAATCCCCATCCCGTCGCCCCCAAAATAGAGATACTCGACGGTGGCGAGGGAGTAGTCCTTGTCCTTGGCGAGCTTCGCTGGAAGCGCGATGACGGCCTCTGGATTCTCCTTAAGCTTCAAGAGGTCGGCCCCCTTGATCTTTGTGATCATGACGGCGTTCATGAAGGGCAGCAGGGAGTAGATGCTTGCCTTGCTAATATCGCCCTTGGACAATGCACCGCGAAATCCCTTTTTGTTCAAGACGGCTGCGTCCGCATGCGCTTGTTCTTTCAGAGCGTTGACGACGAGCATTTGAAGGGACTTGTCGGTTGAGGGGATTCCCGATTTCGTAAAGCCGACGACTTGGCCGAGTTCTTTATCGACGCGATCCTCCCAACGCGCCCGAAGCGTTACGAGGTCCGCATCTTCAGGCCCATTGGAAGGCAACGAAACAATCTTCGCATTGAGGGAGTGCGCGCCGTCAACTCCAATGGTGAGCTGGGCTGCAACGTAGCCGTCGAGAAAGGGAGGAACCGAACGGAATGCAATGCCGTTGACTTGCTCTTCGACTTTGTCGTTGGGACAACTTGCGCCAACCACGAGGTCGGCCTTCCAGTCTGGATGGGAAGCCCAAAGCGTGGCCAAGTCACTGAAGCACTCGTCGATCAGAACGACGACAGCTTCCGCGCCTCCGCTTCGCGCGTCAGCAATTGCGCTTGGGAGCGCGTCTTCATTCTTCAGTGGTACGAAGCCGTCGGTCTGACCGTCGAAATTCGTTCCGAGCGTCTTGGGACCGGTGAGTCCGATAACTCCCACTTTGATTCCGTGTTGCTCAAAGAGCTTGTAGGCAGGCAGATGAAGCGCGAGGTTGCCCCCCTCCTTTTCCTTCAGGTTTGCAGCGAGGTAGGTCACCCCTGAAGCCTTGCGAAATTTGTCCAAAGTCTCAAGCCCGAGCGAAACGTCCTGGTTTCCAAGCGCCGAAGCTTTGTAGGAGAGCGCTTTTGCAAACTCCGCCGAGGATTCGCCGTCGAAGTAGGTGGAAACGGCTTCTCCGGTGAACATGTCACCTGTCGAGAAGACCAGCGCTTCTGGCCACCCTTCTTTGAGCGTCCACTGGGAAAGAAGGCGGGGGCCTTTGGCGATCAAATGGCCGGTTTCGTGGCTCGTCACCAAAAGAGTGAGCTTGCGCGCCACTGGCTTTGGAGTGGGTGGAGGGGCTTCTGGCTTTTTACACCCGGCCAGAGTCACAAGGAGGGTGCAAAGCAAAGCGATTCCGGCTGATTTCGACGTCTTCATGGTTTGCCTTCCTAGCAGTTCCAACACCACGAAGCGAGTCTGCTCTGTTGTGGCATGGCATCTGCGATACTGCTCTCGCAGCGCCGCGCGTTGACTGATAAGTCTCTGTGATGCGGTTTTTAGCGCTGGCTGGTGTCGTCGCTGCTTCCTGCTCAGGCTATTGCTCCCGGCGCTCAGAGACCAAGAGCCTTGACGGGGGGGTTGTGCGGTGCGTCACCGCTGAAGATTGCCCACGTCCTGGCGGGATCTTGGTCTGCACCAATCCGCAAGACGATGCCTACAACTGCGCCGCTTGTACCGAGGGTGTTTGCTATCTGGCCAGGCGTGGCTGTGAGCCCAACGCGTTCTAGGAAAGCGCCCTCTCCGGAAGCGCTCTAACCCCAGGGTTCACTTCTGTTGAGCTGGGGCGTCCCTCGTTGGCACGACGTGAAAAACCCCGGCAATCGGGTCAACTCATCTGGACCTTGGGGTTAGTGCTTCAGGACTTCGTGGCCGGGCGATCCCTCGAAGCCGTGGGTGAGCAGAAGCGTGTAAAGCGGGTAGGAGTCCTCGCGCGGGCCTCCGATGCATTCGAATGTCCAGTCCCCAGAAGTTGGATTCTCGCGATCTGGACTTGCCTGGACAAAGAGGATTTCCGCGCGATCCATGACCAGTTCGCCAATGAGGGACTTGCCGACGTAGGCCTGGGCGACGGCGCGGCCGTCGTCTTCCTCGAAGAAGTCCCAATGAATCAACTCGTGATCCATGATCGCCAATTCACCAGACGCCACTCGCAAGACGCAATTGCGATGATCGCCAAGCCACTTCCAAAATACTTCAAAGGTCAGCGGAGCAGCCGTTGAAGTCAGAGTTGTCATCAGATGAAAATGGCGCTTCGCGAAGACATCGCGAGCTAGGCCGCTCCGATATCGATGCGCGCGCGTCGAAGCTGTAGCTCCATCGCGTCGAGTTGTCCCCGCAGGGAGCCGTCAAAGAGGGTATTTCCTACGCGCGCAGTAGCTCCGCCGATCATGCTGCGATTGACCTGAGAATCCACGAGTATCGTGAGATGGGTCAGCGCCTCCAGCCGTGCGCGGATCGCGACTGCGAGTTCAGCTCCGAGGACAGTCGCGCTCTGAACATGCGCCCGCGCTCGCCCCGCATTTGCATCCACCATGTCGCGATACTGCTGCGCGATTGCGGGGATTGCGTCAAATCGCTTTCGCGCACCGGCGACCCGAAGCAGATTGGCGAGGAGAGGGTGCATGCCGGGGACTGCGCGAACGACTGCTTCAGCGACGGCGATGCGGTCTGGGCGATTGAGGAGAGGGCTTCGGAAGAAGGCTTCCAAGTCCTGGTTCGCGTCGAAAAACGCAGCGAGCGCGACGAGCTGGTCGAGGATGACTTCAGCATCGGACGGCGCGGCTTGCACAAGCGCCCTGGCATAGCGGCGCGCGACGGGGACGTTGGACATTCCATTTGAATCTCTACCACGGGTTCAAAAGCGGCGAAGGGAGATCTTTCGCCAGCGAGCATCATCGTTTGGCGAACTCGCGCGCGATGTGTTTGAGAGGAGTCTATGGCCTTGAGCAATCAATCTGGCTACTCGCCGTTCTACACTCGGGTCGTCGGCGCGGTGTCCGTGGTTGCCCTCGTCGTCCTCGTGGGACGCCTTCTCTACCCCATGGCGATGCCCATTGCCTGGGCCGCAATGCTGGCGTTCATGCTCAACCCCATTCAAGAACGTCTGGTAGCCCGAATTCGAAGACCCTATCTCGCTTCCGCAATTCTCATTCTGGCCGTGCTTCTGGTGGTCGCCGGACCATTGACGCTCTTTGTCCTTACTCTTGTTTCCCAGGCGAGCGACCTGGTGGCGCGCTACCAGGGCCCAGCGGGTGGTCACGCGCTTCCGGAAATCAATACGATTGTCCAGTGGGCTCCCATCCAGGCAGTGATCGAGCGAATTTCAGCGATCGGTCCCATTTCGGAAGAGGAAATCGTTCGCCGCGGAACGCTCGCGGTTCGCGACGCCGCCCAATGGCTTGCTTCCTTGAGCGGATCCTTCGTCCTGGGGACGTTCACGGTATTTGGGAAGTCTCTCCTGATGTTGTTTCTGTTGTACTTCTTTCTTCGCGACGGGAAGCAGATGCTCCACCGCGTTGCTCGCATCGCCCCGCTCCCAGACGAGCGCAAAGAAGAGGTCTTTGGGCAACTCGGTGGAATTACCCGAGCCGTCGTGCTGGGAGCCCTGGCGACGGCCGCGATTCAAGGAACGATTCTCGGAGTAGGATTTCGGATTGCGGGGCTCCCGAGTCCGCTCGTCTTTGCCGCGATCGGTGCTGTGACGTCGCTCATCCCAATCGTTGGGACGGCACTCGTTTGGGTGCCAGCGGTAGTCGTTCTCGCGGCGCAAGGCGCCACAGGAAGTGCCATATTTTTGGGGCTGTGGAGCGGCATCCTCGTCGCTTCCACCGACAACGTCTTGCGTCCACTTCTGATTTCTGGGCGCACCAATGCTTCGACGCTCCTGATTTTTGTTGGACTGCTTGGAGGGGTGTCTATGTTCGGGCTCGCTGGCATCTTCATCGGTCCCTTCATCCTCACGCTTGCGGGTGCTCTGATGAAGTATGTCGACGAAACGCAAGTTCTCACGGTGGCCGCACCGCAGGCCGTCGCCGCGCCCGCATCGCCGGAGCCCGTCGCTGCCTCTACGGATCCATCACCGAGCGCTAGCGAAGCTCCTCCCACCTCAACGACTTCGCCAACAGCAGAAGCCAAGCTAGGTGAAACGGGGGCCTCTGGGAGGTAGGGTGGTCGCTGTGTCCTGGGGAATCGCTTGGAGGGTCACGTGCATCCCGCCTGCCTCAAGTCGCGCGAGAGCATTAGCCTCCTCCGAATCCAAAAATACTGAACGAGAGTACGCGATCTTCCCTGGGCCACTATGCACGTTGCCGACGGTGAGTTTCCCCGCGGGCAATCCGTGGCCTCGGGCGGCTTCGGCCTCCTCGACTCCTCGGAAGAGGACCAACGTTCGAACAGGGTCGTTCGCAAATCCAACGAAATCGGCTTGCTCGACGGGCGTAGTAACCAGCTGAATCCCAGCGGGGATTGCCAGACCAAACGCCGCTTGGGCGAGTTGGTCGGCCGCTGCGTCGTCATCGGCGACGACGACGCGCTCTACAGCGAGATGGGGAATCCAGGCTTCAACAACCTGTCCATGAATAAGGCGGGAATCGATGCGACTGCTTACGATCATGACGGCAACTCCTGAATTGGCCGGCGAGGTTCCAGTTCGTTCTGCATCGATGGAGCCGCTGCCGCTCTCTATGCCCAAGCGTGGCTACGAGGCAACGCATCTGGGATCCAACATTTTTTTCCAATTCTTGGGCTAGCGTGATGGAACCCGATTCCTTACAACGGCGCCCGAGGGCCGTGATGCCGCCAGAGGATGCACCAAATAGCGGGAGCGCCACAGATGAGGCCGTGGTTGCGATGCGTTGGATTCGCCGCTTCTGGTGGGGTTTTTGCCTACCGTTCCACGTGCTTCGCCAGGCACTTGAGGATCCCCAAGCTCGCTCGCGGTGGATCCGAACTGCCCTCTTCCAAGCTATCGGCGTGGTCGTTATTGGCTCCGTCATCGCAATTGGCCTCGCCGGAGCTGCCCACCTGTATCGAGGTCTCGGGCTCCTTGCAGACGGCCGACTCACAGACGGCATTGTCGAAATAGCGCAGGGCGAGTGGTGGAAGCTCGGAACGTTGATCGGCACATGCTTCTGGGTGGCACAAACGGGCTTCTTGGCATTCACCCACGATTTTCATGATGGCGTTTCCACCGTCATGTCGCGGGTCATCGGAATTCCCCCTGAAGACGCCAGCGAAACCCCAAGGATTCACTTCGACGTTCCCTGGCTGCGCAGGAAATTACGACGTCGCATTCGCGGCTTCCTTGTCGTTGCGTCGGGAACCGCCAGCTTGTCGCCAATCATCCTGGTCTTGATGTTCTTTGGAATCGATCGCAGCGCTCAAATTGTCGCTGGAGTGGTCGGTGCCTATTGGTGGGTGGTATTCTCCGCTTCACGGAGCTCGCGCGCTTGGCGCGATGAGGCGAACCGCACCCCGCCAACTCCGATTCAAAAGCTCATCGACGCGACGGAAGAATCGAGATGGCTCAACTGGGGGTTGCCGCGAATGTTCGTTCGGATAGGCGAGCGCTTCAGCAGCTCGATGTACGCACCGGCTCGAGCGATTGAATCGGATCCGCCAGCATTCATCGGATTGGCGCTCGCGCGCATCGTCACTTCGCCGCCAGTCATTCGGCTCCTCACCCGATCGGCAATGGGCGTGGCAATAAGTGACCAAATGATGCGCGGTGACAACGGGCGCAGGACGCTTCCAGCGGGGGGCTTGCCCATGAGCGAGGCCCGAGCCGAGAGCGTTGGTGGTGGATTCTAACCTCCGAGAAGCCGCTCAACGCAGCAGGACCCTGGGGTGAAGGGAGGCCCTATCTCTTGTTCCGGCGGCGATCGAATAATTCGGTTTTCTCTGCATCTCTTGCAACGCGGATTCCAATCAGTTGTGCGCGCACCAGCCGACCGGCACCCCAATCTTCGATACCGCCGCCGTACTGAATACGCTCGGTTGTTACCGAAAGATCCGGCTTGATGTCGACGCGGGCGACCTTCTCCATCTTGTGGTCAATGGTCGTTGCCCCCAGCGTGAAAGCAACGCGCGCGCTCAGGTTGATTCGATTCTGCTCGTAGAAGGCCTTGGCCTCGGAGAGTGAGGCCATAGGGTAGTCAAAGGTCTCCAACCCCGCTTCCCAATGGTTGATTCCTACTTCTCCTTTGGGAACGGTCGAGACGGCTTTTGGGGTGTTCCATGCGATTTCGACAAGCCCCTTTTCATCGCGGCAGCTAACGCTTCCTGCGA
Source organism: Myxococcaceae bacterium (assembly GCA_041739845.1). GTDB lineage: Bacteria > Myxococcota > Myxococcia > Myxococcales > Myxococcaceae > JBGSMZ01. Next base: position 24,140 of record JBGSMZ010000006.1, on the reverse strand, counting down.
CGCTGATCACGAACTTGCCCGCTGGTGCGTCAAACGTACTCAGAGAAACGAGAGGACTACCGCGAAGGCGCACGATGTAGGTGGAAGCGTTCAGGGCCTTTGCGCGCTCCTTGCGCAACGCTTCGTTTTGTTTGCGTTCCTCTGCGGTGGCCCCGGGAGGTTTGTCGTTGAAGAGCGTCCAAAATCCAGTGGGGCAAATCCCGTCGGCAACGATTTCGGTGGCTTCCCGCAAATCGTAGGGACTCGGGAGATCTAGCGCTCGCAGCGCCGGTTGGGGCGCGTCTGTTTTCTGGGCACTGGTGGCGGAAGCGCGTTCCGCCTCCTGTCGCTTCAAAGCTTCCTCGACGCGCTCGGTCGCTGACTTGGTCTGGCAGGAAACGAGCGTCGCAGCGAGCGCGGCGGCAAACAAAACCATTGATCCGCGCTTCATGGATCTTGCGAAAGTTTGCCCCACATTCGCTCCCAACGAAGGACGGTCGTTCAAGACCGAGAGACTAAGCGCCCCCATCGGCCACGACCAGTTCGAGAGAAACGCTCACTTCGTCGCTCGTGGGATCCGCAGACTTCAAGTTCGCCAAGTTGACATTGATGGAGGCCGTTTCACTTGGACTGGTGACCCCTGCATCCGTAGCGGGAGCCGGCAGCGAGGGGTCTCGGGCATTGATCAATCCAACGACCTCAAAGGCGATCGTTTTGCCTCGGTAATAGTTGTTCATCGTAAAGAGGAGATCCAACGGCTTGCTGAGACTGAACGCAGATGGCGCTTCGTTGAGGGGGTTCGTCCGAAGGCCACCGTCGCTCGATGGTCCCTCCCAGAATGCCGCTTCTCGCGCCGACTCCGGGCACCAATTATCTGCCGTCGCCGCTCCAGAATCTTGGCCAATGCAGGTTCCGGTAATCCGCAGATACGTCGACTTCGCTTCAGCGGGAATTCTCAGCGACAGGAGGACATCTGGACAATTGGACCTCGGCATCGCTCCCGTCAAGTCGACTTCGCAGGGCTTGAGTGCTCCACATGCGCTAGCGACGGTTCCCAAAGCGATAATCGCTGCGAGACTTTTTCGTGAGGACATTCGTAAGGACATAGGTATCTCGTCGCCGTTCACTTTCCCGGCGCAAGCCCTGGGACCGTGTAATCAGATCCCGACGGGGTGTGGGTGGCGCGAGCCTGCGGAGTCAAGCCAACCGCGGCTCCTGCAGCTCCTCCCGCTACGGCCGCACCGACGATTGTCCAGACCCACCACTTCTTGTACCAAGGCTTTGCTTGAGCAATTTCCTCCGTGCCCGTGCCCGTGTTCGCCGGGCTCGCAGCGCTTGCGCCTTCTTTGGCAGCGACGCGTTCGGCCTCGGCTCGGCGCGTCGCTGCTTCGAGTTTGGATTTGCGTTCGGCTTCTTCCTTGGCCTGCGCCTTTTGAAGCATTTCCTGCCGAAGCACGAGTGCGTCGGCGAGGTTCGGGGAGCCTGGCTTGGAGGCATCGACGAATCGGCCAAATGCGAACGCGGCCTGTCGATAGTCGCCCAACTGCTTGTAGCATTGCGCGATATTGAAGAGGAACCCCGGGAGTGGTTTCAATTTGTAGGCTTCGGTGTAGAGGTCGCTCGCCTTCTGGAATTCACCGAGTGAGTAGGCGAGCTGTGCCTGCTGGAACAAAGCTCGCGCCTTCGCCACTGCGGACTTTTCGGACTGCGACGTGGTGCTCTTATTTTGCGCCGCGACGCGCACCGGCAGCACTGAAGCTGCAAGCATCGTAACTGCCGCAATGAAAGCGAATTTTTGGTTCATTGACTGAATGGGTCGACTGTCCTGTCAATTACGTCGGGTTGTTTCGGTTTGGTTGTTGCCTTTTTTGCTTCCTCGTCCTTCGAATTCTCAGTCGTCGCACTCTTCGGCTTCACTCCTCGATCCGTCTCTTTCGTGCTGCTTGGCCTTGAGGGGCGCCGGACAGACCCACCAGCTGTTCGATCAGTGCTCGGTGGAGGCGGGTCCTTTGCCTTGGCCGCAAGTTCTACCGTCACTTGACTGTCCCTATCCAGGATAATTGTACGGTAGGCCATTTCGTACCCGGCGAGAACCATACGCAGCCTCACCGTCCCCCCAGCCGGGAGCATGGTTCTCAACGGAGTCACACCCAAGAGCTGCCCCGTGTCTTCACGGGAGACAAGAGCGCCCTCCGGAGTGGTGGAGAGGTCGAGCGCGATCGTCGTAGGCTTGGGAGGCTTTTGAGCGACTGGCGGGGCGGTCTCGACGACTGGGGCTTCCGATTTCTTTCCGCTCAATCCCCAAATGGCCGCCGCCGCGATTGCCACCGCTGCGGCGGTGGCAATCGCAATGATCATCAATCGCGATCGCCGCGGCTTCTCCTCGTCGTCATCGAGGTACGCATTGGGGGGTGCAGCATGGCGGACGATGTCGCCAGCGATCACCGCACCCAAGTCTTTCGCAAGTTCTTGCGCAGTTTGGTAGCGATAGTCCGGGTCCTTGACGAGGCACTTGGCGACGACGTTCGCGAGGCTTGCGGGAATCGCTTCGTTGGTTCGCGAAACTCCTGGGAGCGGGGGCGCTGGCTTGGTCGTGATGCTGACGAGCAACTCCCCGAAGCTGTTGGCGATGAAGGCCTTTCTCCCAGCGAGCAGCTCGTAGAGAACGAGGCCCAGCGCATAGATGTCGCTACGACGGTCGATGCGTTGGCCGAGCGCTTGCTCGGGGGACATGTAGTCTGGCGTTCCGACAACGACCCCGGCGACGGTTTCGGATTTTGGCGAATCGCTCAAATTTTTCTGAAGCTTGGCGACTCCAAAGTCGAGGACCTTGACGTAGTCAGGATTTCCTGAACGCTTGATGAGGAAGATATTGTCCGGCTTGATATCGCGGTGAATGATTCCCGATTCATGGGCGGCGTGGAGGGCGTGCGCTACTTCGATGCACACGCGGGAGGAGCGCTCGATGGTCAGCGGAGCGCGTAGCTCGCGCTCCGCCAGCGACTCGCCGTCCAACAATTCCATGATGCAGTAGACGAGCGCTCTGCCATCTGGCCGCCGGTCTTCGCCAAAGTCGACGATCTCAACGATGTGTTCGTTCTTGATCGCGTTGACAGCGCGGGCTTCGTCGATGAAGCGCTTCACCAAGCCCTGGTTCATCGTGTGCTCGGGCCTCAGGACTTTGACCGCCGTAATCCTCCCAATTTTGCGGTGTCGGGCGACGTACACTTGGCCCATTGCACCTTCCCCCAGGAGGCGCTCGAGTATCCATGGGCCAAACTCCGAGCCGAGCAGCGAGTCCTCGGAGTCCGAGTCTGTCGTGCCCGGTTCCCCGCTCAAAGTTCCTGCGTTGACGTGGATGGCTTCGAGGCGGCTTGCCAACGTCGAGGCGTCAGCGACGCCGGTGATGGCGTTTCGGAGTCCGACGTGCCGCGGCGCTCGCTCTACGAGGAGGGCGCAAAGATTCGCCACGTCTTCGCTCGGCATGGATTTGGAAGTGAGCTGCCCGAGCGTTGGATCGAGCAGCGCCGGAGAGGTCGGATAGATGTCCGCCGCCGAGAATCCTGAAGCGGATTCGCCCGCGCGGTGAAGTTCTTTGAGAGCGTTGGCGAGCTCGAATCCCCATTGAACGACAAACTCCGGGTTCGTCGCGTCGGTCTTTGCAAGCGGGGCGACCCGGATTGGATCCACGATCGCGTACACGCGGCCATCCTCCATAAGCCCCTGGCCGCGAATCGGGAGCAGCGAGGGGTGAAGGACTTGCGAAATTCTTGCGACCCGATCGACAAAGTCGTTGGGTGAGGCGGCGCGGGCAACCTTGAGGACGAATTGCCCCTGGGCTGACTCGACGAGGGTAAGCTCCGCACGTCCGTCAGATGGAAGCGTCTCTATCGGGCGAAGCTTATCGGCTTCACTTTGGCTCACGTGAGGAACTCCTTGCCCTCAAGCGGAGAGCATTTGGTTCTTTCAGCCGGGCGAATTCTCCCCATGTCTGTGCCCACCGGAATCCAACCCGACCGAAGGATCCCATTCTCGCCCACGTGAATCCACATCGCAACGCAATCAAGCGCTTGGGCGCTTCTCTGAGCGTCGTTCATATGCCAGTTTTCGCTGCGGCGCGAGATATCAGCAGGTCTGCGATCCACAGGGTGCCTACGCGGCGCTAGCGCGCGCGCGCATCGCGTCTGTCGCGCAGCCGATGTGCTTCCTTCCATAAGAGACGAGTTCCGTAGCGAGCGCGTGCAGGTCGGCCTCCGACTGCCGCAAAGTATTTGCCTTTATCAACATCGGCAGGTTCATTCCGGTGACAACTTCAATCCGCTCCTGAGAAGAGAGGGTGAGGCTTTGCACGCATGGGGAACCTCCCATCAGGTCCGCGAGGACCAATACGCCCTGGCCGCTATCGAGGAGCTGAATCGCTTCCCGGAGACTTCGCTTGAAAGCCTCGGGTCCGCCAGCGGCATCGATTTCGCAGATCGCAACTTGCGCTACCTCGCCGACAATACCCTTCGCCGTCGCGAGAAATTCTTCGGCAAGGCGACCATGTGATGCAATGATCAATCCGATCATCGTGAAAGCTCCTCGAAGGTGCCCGCTCATTCCATAGCCACAGCCGGCAAGTTGCGCAAGCCATGGCTGCCGTGCGCGCCCTCGGAACGATTGGAAACCGTCTTCAATCCCGCGCCCGGATAGGATCGGGAACGCGCCATTCGATGGACAACCCGCACGGTTCCGCTAAGTGCACGCGAGGGCCTGCTGGAATCTGAAGGTGACCAAAGCGCATGTTTGATTGGTTCAACAATATTTTCTCGCGTGACTTGGCGATCGATCTGGGGACTGCCAATACCTTGATCTACGCGCGCGGGCTGGGAATCATTTCCAATGAGCCCTCGGTGGTGGCGGTGCAGCAGGATGCGCGCGGTATCAAACGCGTGCTCGCCGTTGGGAAAGAAGCCAAGGAAATGCTGGGTCGGACTCCGGGGTACATTTCGGCGATTCGCCCAATGAAGGACGGAGTCATCGCCGACTTTGAAATCACCGCGGCGATGCTCAAATATTTCATTCACCAAGCGCACTCTCGCAAATGGAACGTCAGGCCGCGCATCGTCATTGGGATTCCCTCTGGTATTACCGAAGTCGAGCGGCGTGCGGTGCGGGAGGCGGCGGAGAGTGCCGGCGCCCGCGAAGTTCACTTGATCGAACAGCCGATGGCCGCGGCGATCGGTGCCGGGCTTCCAGTCACCGAGCCTTCAGGAAACATGATCGTCGACATTGGCGGAGGCACCACCGACGTCGCCGTCATCTCCTTGGCGGGAATTGTGTACTCGAAATCGGTGCGCATTGGCGGCGACAAACTCGACGAAGCGATCATTCAGTACGTTAAACGCAAGTACAACCTGCTCATCGGCGAGCGCACCGCAGAGATGATTAAAATGGGGATCGGCACCGCCTATCCAACCGAGGAACCCATGTCGATGGAGATCAAAGGTCGCGACCTCGTCGCCGGCGTGCCGCGCACGCTCTCTGTCACTGGAGACGAAATTCGCGACGCACTCGCAGAACCAGTCAATGGAATCGTCGAGGCAGTGAAGATGACGCTGGAGCGAACACCACCGGAGCTCGCTGGCGACATTGCGGATCGCGGAATCGTTCTCGCTGGCGGCGGCGCGCTCCTCAAGAACCTCGACACCCTGCTTCGGGAAGAAACGGGACTCCCGGTGTTCCTGGCGGAGGATCCTCTTTCGAGCGTCGTCATCGGCGCTGGCAAGGCCCTTGAGTCGCTCGATATTTTGAGAGCTGTATCGGCGCCGATGTAGGCTGCGCGCCAGCGTTCGCGTCATTACGGCGCACGCTTCTTTCGATTCTACGGGGCAAACATCCATGCACGGATTGGGAAGACTTTCGGGCGTCGTCCAACCATTGTTTTCAGTGCGAAGCCGAAGCGACATCGGCATCGGCGACTTTGGTTCGTTGTCCGGCCTTCTCGATTGGCTTCATCGCGCCGAGCAGCGCTTGCTGATGCTCCTCCCGCTCACCCCGACCTCAGGAGGTGACACCAGTCCGTATGGTTCGCGATGCTCCCTTGGGTTGAGCCTTCTCTATATTCATTTGGACTGGCTGCCCGAAGGCGTGGCCTTCGACGATGCGACCATGCAAGCGGTGAGCGCCGCCCGCGAGAGCCCAACGGTACAGTACGAAGCGGTCTACCGGGTGAAACGGGCAGCGCTCGAGACTGCCTTCGCCCGCTTCGAGGCGCAAGGTTCCAAAGCGCGCGCACAGGCCTTCGCCTCTTGGGAGGCGGACAATGCCCATTGGATCGACGCATACAGCACCTACGCGGCCCTTTCAGAAGCGTACCGTGGGGCTCCCTGGTGGGAATGGTCCGCTCCTTTGGCGGCTCGAAAGCCAGAAGCCGTTGCGCTCGCGCGCACGCGACATGCCGGGCCTATTCGCTTCCATGCATGGATTCAGTGGGTTGCAGAGGAACAGTGGAAGCGCGTTCAAGAGCAGGCGCGGGAAGCAGGAATCCTCCTCTGTGGGGACGATCCATTCGCAGTGTCTGCTGATTCTGCTGACGCTTGGTGGTGGCCTCAGTTTGTGAGGCGCGATGCGCGCCTCGGTGTCCCTCCCGACGAATTCTCCTCCGAGGGTCAAGATTGGGGTCTTCCCTGGATCGACTTTCAGGCATTGGAAGCAGACGGCGATTCTTGGCTCACGTCGCGCGTTGCGAAGATGGCGAGCTACTTTCATGTGCGACGGATCGACCACGCAGTGGGGTACTTCCGCCAATACCTCCGCGACGAAAAAAATCCCCAGGGAACTTTTCTGCCAGCGGACGAACCGAGCCAGCAGACGCGCGGCGAGCGCAGCTTCAAGCTGCTGGCACACAACGCTCCGCTCGTCGCCGAGGACCTTGGAGTCATCCCCAGGTTCGTTCGCGATACTTTGGCGCGTCTCGGCCAAGCAGGCTACCAAGTGATGCGCTGGAGCCGCGAGGACGGAGTGTACCGGGACCCGCACCACTACCCCAAGACCTCACTGGTCACCACCGGAACGCACGATACCGAGCCGTTGAAAACCTGGTGGCTTCAAGCAGAATCATGGGAGCGCGAAGCCGTTTGCCGTACCTGGCCGGAAATGGAAAAGCTCTCTCCGCCAAAAGCCGAGTGGAATTCTGAGGTGCATGAAGCGCTCCTTCGCTCCGCATTGAATGCCAGCTCGGACTGGTGCGTGTTTCCTTGGCAAGATCTCCTAGGGATCGAACAGAGGGTCAATCTCCCAGGGACGGTGGGCCCTATGAATTGGACTTGCCGTGCGGATGTGGAGTCTGAGTCGCTTCTGACCTCGAGGAAGTATCGAGAGCTCGCAGATTGGCTCGCAAAATTGACCCGCGAAGGAAAACGCGCTCGTTGAGCAGCGCCTGAATCGATTGGGGCTTAACCTCATAGGTGCAATACGGACGATGCCAATTTTATGGTGCAACTGTATATTCGCTATCCTGCTTCACTCTGCACGAGCGGTCGTGTAAGGTTTGCGGAGGGGCTGTAATCTGCATTGGGGCGGCATCGAAGGCCCCCCCCAAAAAGGCCGGAAGATTCACTGGAAGAGGCTACAAGCGAGCGCATGACCCCCGCACTGCAGGTTCCATCCGAAACGATCGCCAAAGAGGCGACCGAGATTCTCAAGTCGCTCCTCGGCGAATCCTCCTCTGGAGCTAGCCGAGACTTGGGCGATGTGCGGACCTCCCTGTCGAAATCGGTGTCGCTGGACTTCGACAGCTATATTTTTTTCTTACGAAAGTACGACTATGTTTCCGTTGGGAGCGACAACCGCATCAAACCTCTCCCCCGAGCCAGCGAAGTTGTCCACGGTAGCGTGCCCGGGAAGTTGGAAGATGAAGTAAACCAGTTCTTTTCTTCCAATCCATCGGAGGGAAGAAGCACCAATCCGCCGGCCGAGAAAAAGACCGAACTCTTGATGTCAGCTCCGATTTCCTCAGCACCCCTTCAAGTAGGCTCTACAGCTTTCTCAGGCAAACGTGGGGGCGACGAGAGCGTCGCCAACTTTGGGCCAAGATATGGCAAAGCCCAAAAATTCGGATCCGGCCCGCTCGGCAATGTCTACAAGGCCAAACATCACGCCCTCGATCTCGAGGTGTGCATCAAGGAAATCAAAGACGTCTTCGGATTCTTTTCATTCCTGCAGCGCGGAGAAGTCGTTCGACGTTTCAAGCAAGGGATTTGCGCACAGGCGCAAATCCGGCATCCGTCCGTCGTCACCCTCCTCGATCAAAACGAAGAGGCGGAGCGCCCCTATATCGTGATGGAACTCGCCTCCACCAACCTCCGCGGAGCGCTTCAGGCAAGCGGTGGAAAAGGACTGCAAGCTTCGACGGCAATCCGCTACTTCCTCCAATTGGCGTACGGGCTTCAAGCAGCGCACTCCAAGGGCGTTTCCCATTGCAATTTGAAGCCGGAGAATGTCCTCATCGATTCTTTGGGGAATGCCAAGCTGGCGGACTTTGGCTTCTCGAGCATCATCTCCGTCGACCCCTCCCAAGGTATCCCCCAAATTTTCCTTGGAACCGAGGGGTTCTCCTATCTCAGCCCAGAGGCGCTTGCGCGTTCAAAGCCCATAGGACCCGAAAGCGACATCTACGGTCTTGGCATCCTTCTCTATGAGATGATTTCGGGGCACGTCCCTGGACGGCGAAGCCCCTCGCTCAAAAAAGTGCAGAGCGACCTCCCCGAGTGGACAGACGCGGTCTTCGAGACCATGACCCAAGATCGCCTCGAAGATCGCTATGCAAACATGGATGCGGTACTATCAGCCACTTATGAGGGCAATGGCGACCCCAGGTGGTTGTCGCGAGGGGCGATGATTTTAAACGGTGAGCTTGAACGGGAACAAACAACGAGTCCCGCGATGCAAGCGCCCCAAGGTGATGATGGACAAGAAAATGCTGCGAAGCAAAGCAAGGGCAGGAAGCAATCCCATTGATGTCGATTCATCTTGGTAAGACTTGGGGCTGGCCGAACGGCCCTACGATGCGCACGAAGGAGCAACAGCAGTGGTGAGTTCAAACAAACGATTCCTTACAGCATCCGCAGTGGCGGCCTTCGTCATGGCGGGATGGCTCTCGTTGCCTGGCTGCACCTGTGGAGCTCTGCCGCTGCCGGGGCCGCTGTCGCCAGATTCTGGCTCTGGAGGCGATGCTGGCTGCAATGCGGGGCTCGTGCGCGGCCCCGATGGCGGATGCATCGCGCCAGATGCTTGCCCTGCCTACGACTGCACCGGTCGCTGCGGACCGATCCGCGATTTTTGCTCAGGCAACACGGTCCAATGCGGTGCCTGTCCGGCGCTGGACGACGGAGGGTCTCAAAGCTGTAACCTCGTCACCAACACCTGCGGCCCCACGCTCGTCACGTGTAGCGACCTCGGCGCTGAATGTGGAACGGCGCAGAACTCCTGTGGGACCCTCGTTAACTGCCCCTCTTGTTCCGCCGGCATGGAGTGCAACCCCTCAACCAACAAGTGCGTGCAGTGCCGCAACCCAACGCCGGCCCAACTCGGTTTCCAGTGCGGGATGGTATGGCTTGGGTGTGGACCCCAAACCGACTTAGTCGACGCCGGGACCTGCGCCCAAGGGTACTCCTGCAATCCCATCACCAACGCATGTGAACCCGACTGCACTCCGGATGCTCCGGCCCTCTGCGCGAAGACTGGCGCGCAATGTGGCCTTATCCCGAGCGGCTGCGGTGGAGCCAATCCTACCGTTAACTGTGGTCAGAGCTGTCCAAACAACCAACGCTGTAACGGCATTACCAACCGTTGTGAACCCGCGCCGACACCTACCGAATGTTTCGTTGCGAACCGCAATTGCGGCACTTTGACGAGCGCCTGCCGCATGGATGGCGGCCTCGCGCCAGTCTTGAATTGCGGCACCTGCACGGTTGCCGGGGAAGTTTGCAACGAGAACGGTCGCTGTGGGCCTCCGTGCACCGCGGACCAGTGCGGCCAAGGTGGACTTGCAGGAAAATGCGGCATAGCCATCGATGCCGGGTGCGGTCTCGTTCGCGACTGCGGCTGCTCCAGTCCACTCGTCTGCTCTACCTCGGTCCGCGGTGTCACCGGAACCTGCGAGGCGCCTGCGGAGTGCTCTCGGTTCACCGACGGCACGGACGGCCGTCGTTGCTCCAACGGACCCAGTCCAGACTTTCCCAGCGGAGGTGGCATCAACCTCCACTGTCCTTGCAATGGGAGCGGGCTTTGCCTACTCGCCAACGACGCAGGCGTCGCCACTGGGGACCAAACCGGAACCTGCTGCTTCAACAAAAATTTGTGCGCGCCGGATTCCTGCCAAACTTCGGTCGTAGATACCTGTACAGGAATGACCATTTCGTGCAACTGCGACAGCGGCAAATACTGCGACCCGATGACTAAAACGTGCAAAGTCACCGGTACATGCGCAAATCTTGGAGCGACTGGCGTTGCCGGCGCTCCATGCTCGGTCAGCCCATCCCCTTCCTTTCCGCAAAATGCGACACAAAATCTTACCTGTGACTGCAACCCGGGAGGCCAATGCAACGTCCCCGACCGGCCAATCCGCGTTTCAGGTCCAGACGCGGGAGTCTGCTGCTTTAACACCCAAACCTGTGACCCCAACGAGTGCAATACGGCCAAAGTCAATCCTTGCACCGGAATGACGACAAACTGCACTTGCACGAACCCTGGAACGACTTGCAGTAACATTAGCAATACTTGCGTAAATGCTGCGCAGTGCAGTACCTTTACGAACGGCCAAACTGGCTCGCAGTGTTCCAACGGCCCAGCATTCCAGGGCGCTGCTGGAACGGCCCCGGTCACGTGCTCCTGCAGCCAACAGAATGCGCGATGCTACTCCACCAGTGGTCCCAAAGCCGAGCTTCCCATAGGTAGCCCAGCAGTGGGAATCTGCTGCGTCCCCGATTCGCCCCCGGTAGGAAAATGCTCCCCTACGACGTATATAGACACGTGCGGCGGGCCACTCCTCACAGCTCCCACCAATTGCCCGCCAGGACAGTATTGCAATAACGGAAACTGCTTGAACCTCAAGACCTGCGCAACGATCCCAGCGAACGGGAATGTCAACGACATGTGCTCCGTTGGCCCGGCGTTCGACTCGGGGAATGGAACGCTTCTGACCTGCCGCTGCAACCTATCTAACTATACCTGTCGAACTCGTGCTGAGAGCCCTGGAGACCTAGATGGATGGCAACCGGTCAGTGGAAGTCAAATTGGTACCTGCTGTGAGAACACCGGTGGTACCTGCGGCAACCGCTGTAACATTACCGTGACGGATTCGTGTACCGGAGACGTCACCAGTTGCACATGTGGAAGCGGCAACTTCTGCGACCCGAACAGCAATACTTGTACGCCGTTTCTGACGTGCGCAAGCTACGGTGCGAACGGGAGCCCTAATAATGCGTGCACGTCTACCGGTGGCAGTACACGACTCCCTCGCGGTGGTAACTCCGGCGGTCTAACCTGTCGATGCAATGGGGGCGGCGTATGCATTAATGGTGGAGGGCGCGTCACAGGCGACGACATCGGAACTTGCTGTCTCCCCGCTCTCTGCGGAAGCACCTGCAATGCCACTATTTACGACGGGTGCAGTGGGAACATTATTTGCGGCGGCTGCGGCAGTTCGCAGTATTGCGGTGGCAACAACCAGTGTGCCAACTTTCCCACCTCCTGCTCTACCTATGGAGCAAACGGGCAATCAGGCAACCCGTGCTCAAAAGGCAGCAACTCGGGATTCGCTCGCTACCCAGGCGACCCTGTTGGCGCCACCTGCGGCTGCGCGAACGGGAGTGATTGCTATACGTCCAACGGAATCATCGTCAGCGGCTCGGCCACTGGCAATTGCTGTACGCCAACTTCTTCATCGGGAAGGGGCCAAGGTGCCCAATGCGGAAGCAACGTTTCCAATGGCTGTGGAGGGTCAGTTACGGCCACCTGCGCGGCGGGCCTCTACTGCAACAATGGTACCTGTCAGACGCAGCTCACCTGCGCTTCCTACGGAGCCAACGGAAGCCCCAATAGTACGTGCTCCAATGGGCCTTCCTTCGACAGCGGGGGCGGCACCGTGAACCTCGCATGCGGTTGTGGTTCGGGGTTGGTGTGTGCCCGCGATGGGCAAACGGTCAGCGGTTCGACAAGAGGTACGTGTATGGCGTCGCGTACATGCGATTCTTACGCGGCGAACGGCCGCGTGGGTCAGCCTTGCTCGGCAGGACCGACCTCTGCATTTTTTGGAGGCATCGTTTGCGATTGTTCTACGAGCTACGACAATAAAGGCTACAACAACAACACCTGCGTTGGATGGAGTTCCTCCAAAGAGGGGATTTGCCAGTGCACGCCCACTGCGGGCAACTGCAGCCAAGATGGACAGTCCGATGGCTGTGGGGGAACCATCAGCTCTAGCTGTCCGCCGTCGCAGGTTTGTTATCAGGCGGCCTGTTGCACGCCAATGACCTGTACTGGGACTCCCGGAGCCCCGGGTTCAAGCTGCGGCAACTTCTCCAATAGTTGCGGAGGAACCCTCGCGTGTATCTCCTGCAGCACCGCTAACAACTTTGCAAACAACGTATGCAATACGACCAGCCACAAGTGCGAGTGCGTGCCGCGGAACCAGGCTTATTGTACGCAGACTAATTCTACGGGCATCATTTCAGACGGTTGCGGCGGCTCGTTCAACTGCGCGAGCTAACGAGGGATTCTTATGCGCTTATTTGCTCCCATTTCGACCTTGGTGGCCGCTTTGGCGGCCAGTTCATGCGGTGTCTACGATTTCGTCGACGATGGCGGTCGAGATGCGAGCATATGCCCTGGGCCTAATTGCCCACCAGACGCCAACCCGAGCGATGCAAGTATAAGCGTCGACCCGCCGTTCTTCCCTTGCAGGACCGACGACCGACAAGTGGCGTTGATTCCTCTTGATATTCTTCTGCTCTTGGATGAATCGGGATCGATGCTGGCTGACTCCAAGTGGCAAGCGGTAAAGTCGGCCGCAGAAGGGTTTGTGACAGCACCGACGAGCAATGGTCTCCGCGTCGGCCTCCAATACTTTCCTGGTCGCTACCCGGCCTACTGCACGCTGGCAGAGTATGAAGCCCCTGCAGTCCCCATCAGCCTGCTCCCAGAGAGTTCCTTCAACCTGCAATCGTCGCTGGCATCGCAGAATGTCAGTGGGAGCAATGGCAGCCCGACGGTCCCTGCGGTCACCGGGAGTCTCAATTATCTGCGCTCCTACGTTTCCGATGCCGGAGCCGACCACAAGGGCATTCTTGTATTTGCAACCGACGGTTTGCCAGACTACTCGTGTACAAGTGGAATGGATGGTGGTGCACTGCCCAACAACGTCGCCAACATCGTTAAAGTCGCCGAGGAGGCCTACAACGGAGCGCCATCGATCCAGACATTCGTCATTGGTGTAGGCGCGAACCTCGGATTCCTCAACGAGGTCGCCGCTGCTGGAGGCAGTGGCAGCGCACTCTTGGTGGATGTCGGTGCGAACACCTCTTCGGACAGCTTCGTACGCGCACTCGATGGCATTCGGCGCTCCGCACTCGGCTGCGACTTTGCACCTCCACGAAACTACGATCCGGCAGTCGTCAACATCAACAGAGCGTTCTTCACCTTCACGGAGAATCAGAAGGAAATCGTGTTTCCTGAAGTTCCGAGCGAGATGGACTGTTCAGCGGATGGGGGATTCGGTTGGTATTTCACCAATCCAAATCAAACGGCCGATGGCGGATCGAACGTCATCCGCTTGTGCAAAGGTTCCTGTGACTATTTCATAGGCGGTGCTACGGGAACCGCGAGGGTCAGGTACGCATGTTCCACACAATAGTTCGACAGCTTGCGGTCATCCTCGCGGTCGCCTTGAGCGCAAATGCCTCTGCGCAAGGCTTTACCTTTGAGGGCCTCAACAAGCCAAAGCCCAAGACGGAAGCGAAACCCAAGGTGGCGGTGAAGCCGAAGAAGCGAGGGCCGATCCCCTATCCAACCGGAGAGCGGGTGGTCGTCGTTCCGCCTCTCGACGCCAAAGGGGCCATCGACAAAGAGCGCTATGCTCAAATTGCAAGTGCGGTTCGCGCACAAGTGGGCAGCAAAAGGATGGTCTCGACTGAGGAAACCATCAAAGCTACTGCCCGCTTGGGTCTCATGAAGAAACTTTACTCTCCCGAGGCGCGCCGCGCCCTGGCCGTCGAGTTCAAGACCGACATTTCGATGGTATTTGAACAGTCGGCGAAAGACCTCACTGGGAAGCTGTACCAAACGCCCTCCAGCACGCCGGCGGCGACCGAAATTTTGACGACCCCGAGGCGCAAAGCCACCCAAACGGCAGTCAACGAAGCCGTCGCGTCGCTGGCCTCGAAGGGGCATGAGGTCCTCGAGCCGGCAGTGGGGGGGATAGACCTTTCCGCGCCCTCGACACCCTCCGCGCCGTCAACACCGGTTGCTGGCGCCCCCCCCGTTGTCGCTTCACCGTCAGAGCCGACGATCAACGAAACTCCCGAGGAGTTCGCAGAAGGGGCTAAGCCGGTCAAAGAAAAGCCTCCTCTCAAGCCTGCCTATGTCCAAGTCTTTGCAGGAGGAGGTGCGTCGCTTCGCGTAGCGTCTGCGGGCCAGGGCTTGAGCTACCTCAAGAACCCTCCCGTCGCGTCAGCGCCGCTGGTGTTCGGTGCCTTCGCTTTCGAGGCGCGGTTTACGCCTCTTTGGTTGATTCGACCAGAATGGCGTGACAACCCATACACGGACCTCTTTATCGAAGTGTGGTACCGATTGAACCTCGCCCAAACCCAAGTGACATCGCCGGGCCAAGCATCCCCTACGATTTGCCCTGCCTCGGATTACGAAGCGCTCGGTCGCATTGGCTACCGGGTCAAAGTCCCTGTCATCAAGACCCGCATTGGGGCCAGCGTAGGCGTGACCCATCAAGAGACGACAGTGACCAAGAGCTGCATCGCCCAAGCGCTCAATGTCACCAATACTTCGATGGAGTACTTGGTTCAGATCCAACAACCCATTCTTGGCGAAACCCTTGCGGTCGAAGTCATGGGAGGTCCGAACTTCCTCTTTTCGACTCGCGCCCTTGGGTTTGACACCTGGGCCTTCTCCCTGGAGGCCTGGCTCATTTGGAGGCCCATTGAAGTCCTCGCAGTTCGATTGGGAGCGCGCTTCAACCGCGTGAAGGAAACCACCTACCCGAACGGAATATCGATTTTGGAGTCTCGTACCTTCGTTGGTCTTCAAATCGGGGCGGCCTTCTAACAGGTTCAGGAATCCAGCGAGGCCGCTGCGCGGTGGGACCCGGCTGCGCGCGGACGATTGAGGATATTGTTGGCGACCACCAGCGCGAGAAGGAGCGCAGTTCCTAGGTAGAATCGGTAGCTCAGCCGCTCGGCGCCGGGAAAGAGAAACCAGGCGAAGCTCATTGCGTAGACTGGCTCTAGCGAGACCGCCAACGCGAACGTGTAGGGGCTCAATGTCTCCAAGACGCGCAAACTCCACAGCCAGGGGAACACCGTACAGAAAATCGCCAACGCTCCCAGCAGCGCCAAGTCGCGGGTGGTGATTTCCCAAAAAGGGACAAAGTCTCCGGGTCGAAATGCAAAGAAGAGCGCGGTAGCAAAGGCCGCGACGGAGAGTTCGTAGAATGTCACCAACTCTCTTCGCGCTTCTCGGGCAAGCTTGCCATTGAGCGTGCCAAAGCTCGCAGCAAGAAGCGCAGACCCAAGGCCCATCGCCAGGCCCAAGGCGTCCGAATTGGCTTCAACTTTTACGAGAAAGCTCACTCCGGCGACGACCAGGAGCCCAATGGCGATTTCGCTCGGGCGAATACTGCGCCGAAAGAGGAATGGCTCAATGAAGGCGGTGAAGAGCGTTGCGGATGCGAGGCAGAGTACCGCAACCGCAATCCCCGCGTATTTGATGCAGCCGTAAAACAGGAGCCAGTGGCAAGAAATCAGCACCCCGACGAGAGCGTAGAGGCGAAGCGCAGACCTCGGGACGAAGAAGCGAATGCCCCGAACTTGAACGATGCCCGCCATCACCGCCACGACGATCAAAAGTCGGTACCAAACCAACGAAATCGCCGGCATAGAGATCAATCGCCCGAGGATAGCGGTAAACCCCCAAGTCAGGACCGTGAGGTGCATCAATGCATGGGCTTGACGCTGGGAACGCATGGGAGTGCGATGAAGGTGCTGCTTGCGACGATAGGAAGCGGGACAAATCGAGATTCATCATCAACGCTCGCTCTCTGTGGGCCTACCACCGGGAGCGAAGTCTGAGCGCTGGTTTCGCTGGCTGATGCCTCCTTTTTGCCATGAGCGCTCCCCCTAGCACGAGGGGGAAGTCACCGCGAACGACATGGTCGCAGAAGGCCCCTCCGACCGCTCAAGCAACAGATGTGTGTCCGTCGTCTCTATGCGCTGAACCCACACCTGCCCATCACGCTGGCGACCCGCCATACTCACCAAGAACGCAAACTCGCCCACCCCCGCCGAAATTCCCTTGCCGCCTCCCTCGATCCATGCAATGCGCCCCTCAAAGCAAGTCCACTTTCTAGGATCCACGATGCACACCGATCGACGCTTCGCAGGGAGACTTTGGACGGCAGCGGGAGTGGCATCCGCGCTGACACTGCTAGCCGCCTGTACGCACCCAGAGTCCTCCTCCAAGCAACTCACCGGAGCGCAACTCTACGCAACCTGTGTCGCCTGCCATAAGGTCAATGGAGAAGGCGATGTGACACTCGCAGCGCCTGCACTGGCAGGGCTTCCAGCATGGTACATTGAGGCCCAGATTGCAAAATTTCAAACGAGCGCTCGCGGGGCACATCCGGACGACCTCAACGGCCTCAAGATGCGGCCCATGTCTCGGCAGCTCATCAACAAAGCCGAAGTGGCAGCCGTCGCGACCTACATCGCAACGCTCCCTGCGCATCGCCCCGTCTCCACACTGCCTGGCGGAGACGCGGAGGCCGGCAAGGTCGCGTACGCACCGTGCGTTGCCTGCCATGGAGTCGACGGCAAAGGGCTGGTTGCACTGAACGGGCCCCCACTCGTGTATCAATCGGACTGGTACATCTTCGAATCAATCCAAAAATTCAAATCAGGCATTCGTGGCACCGCGCCGGGAGATGTGACTGGAGCGCAGATGCGGCCCATGTCGATGCTGCTTCAGGATGATCAGGCAATCAAGAACGTTGTCGCATACATTGGGACTCTCAACAACGAACGCCAAGAATGACGTCATGACCACTAGCCCAACAGAGCCGAACGACCTCCCGCTCAGAACCCTGCCGCAGCTTTCATCCACGGTCTTCTATGGCAGCGTCGTCTACATCGCGGTCTTCTTGTTCGTAGTCGTCTTCTACGTACTTCTGTAGAAGGGAACCTTTCATGCTCGGAAAATACGTCGCACAGGCCGCATCGTTCTCGGGAGAAGTGGACAACCTCATCGTCCTGATCACGCTCTGCGTAGGCTTTTGGTTCGTAGTGGCGGAGATTGTATTGTTTTGGCTAATCTTTCGGTTCGCGAAGCGGCCAGGGGTGAAGGCTAAATACATCAGCGGCGACTTGAAGAAGGAAAAACGCTGGGTGTCCTACCCGCACTTCGCGACCTTGGTATTCGACGCGCTCATCTTGGTCTCAGCGCTCCGCGTCTGGAACGAAATGAAGGTGAAGATGCCGCAGGCGGACGAAACGGTGCGCATTATCGCCCAGCAGTGGGCCTGGACGTTTGTGCACCCGGGGCTCGATGGAAAGCTTGGAACCCCTGACGACATTCGAATCGTCGACGAACTCCATGTCGAAAAGGGCAAGACGTATCACTACGAATTGGCGAGCCGCGATGTCGTCCACAGCTTCTCCGTCCCCGCCTTCCGCTTGAAGCAAGACGCCGTACCCGGGCGCGTCATTACCGGTTGGTTCAAGCCGACCATGACCGGGGCCTTTGATATCCAATGCGCTGAAATCTGCGGGATTGGGCACGCGCTGATGCCAGCTCGACTCTTCGTTGAAGACCACGATTCTCACGAAGCCTGGGTGAAGGAGCATTCCCCGGTTGCTGAAGGAGGGTAATGACCATGAGTACGACCGCCGAAACCGCGATCCCAGTCGAGCACGTTCACCAAGAAGGCTTTGTACGCAAATACTTGTGGTCAACGGACCACAAGATGATCGCAAAGCAGTACTTGATGACCGGACTCGTCATGGCCATCCTCGGGGGCTATGCGGCCTATGTGTTCAGGATGCAGGTTGCCTATCCGGGAACCAAAGTCCCTGGTTGGGGATTGGTAACAGCAACGGACTACAACGCCTTGGTTACCAACCACGGCTCGATCATGATCTTCTGGGTGGCAATGCCATTGTTGATGGCGGCATTCGGCAACTTCCTCATTCCCCTGATGGTCGGCGCCGATGATATGGCTTTCCCGAAGCTCAATCGGCTGAGCTTCCAAATCTTCCTGGTGAGCGCGCTGGTCCTGGTAGCGAGTTGGTTCGTGCAGGGCGGTGGCTACGGTGGCTCCTGGACCTCCTACCCGCCACTCTCGGCCAAAGCGGAATACAACTTGACGCCGCTGGCGGCGCCGCTGTGGCTGATAGCAGTAGCGCTTGAAATCGTGGCATTTCTCTTAGGTGGTATCAACTTCGTCGTCACCGCGATGAACAACCGCACCAAAGGAATGGGACTCCTCGACATTCCAATAATCGTGTGGATGATCGTCGTGGCGTCTGTTCTATTCATGGCATCGGTAGGGCCGCTCGTTGCAGGCGCGGTCATGTTGCTGTTCGACCAACTCCTTGGAACGGGTTTCTATGACCCCGCGAAAGGCGGAGATCCGGTCCTCTGGCAACACCTGTTTTGGTTCTTTGGGCATCCAGAAGTTTACATTGTGCTCCTTCCCGCGATGGGAATAGTCGCGGAGGTCATCACCGTGTTCGCGCGCAAGAAGCTCTTTGCCTATAAGACCGTCATCTATACGGCCGCTGGAGTCGGTGTGCTCTCCCTCTTCGTCTGGGCGCACCACCAGTTTGTCGCCGGTATCGACCCAAGGATGGCAAATATTTTCAGCATCACCACGATGTTGATCTCCATTCCTGTCGCCGAGATGCTCTTTGTCTACATCGCCACGCTCTACGGGGGGAGCATCACCTTCCCGGTCCCAATGCTCTGGGCGCTCTCGTTCATGGCTGAGTTTCTGCTAGGAGGCGTCACTGGAATCTACCTGGGCGCTGTTGGAACAGACGTGTACTTTCACGACACGTTTTTTGTGCTTGCGCACTTTCACTACACGTTCTTTCCGATCGCGATCATCGCGGTCTTTGCAGGCATCACCTACTGGTTTCCAAAGATGTTTGGCAGGATGATGAACGAAACGTTTGGGAAGGTGCACTTCTGGGGCACCGTCATTTCCTTCAACTTCATTTTCATTCCGCTCTTCATGTTGGGAGTCCGCGGAGATCATCGCCGCATCTACGACTACACCCGCTTCCCGGACCAAATGCAGCCGGGAATGCAAGGCCTGCGTGAATTCGCGACGATAGCAATGCTTGTGTTGCTAGCGTTCCAGTTCATCTTCGTCGCCAACTTCTTCTACAGTATGTTCAAAGGGCCTAAAGCAGCGAAGAATCCTTGGAAGGCAAATACGCTCGAGTGGGACACGGCCTCGCCGCCCCCGCACGGCAATTTCCCCGAGGGCTTTCCAGCGGTCTATCGAGGACCCTATGAGTACAGCAGTCCTAACCGCTCCGATGACTACTGGCCCCAAAGCGCTCCGAGTTAGCCTACCTCGGATGATCACTCTCTCCCCAATTACGAGGTAGCCCCATGGAGCAACCCCTTTCATTGACGAGAAATACCGCTGGACTGCCCACCGGGCGCCTTGGGGTTTGGTGGCTCATCGCTTCCGAAGTCGTGATCTTCGGCGGGCTCATCGTCTCCTACCTCATGTTTCGTGTCGCGCACCAGGAATGGGCAGACCAGTCGGCGCATACCAACACCTGGGCCGGCGCCTTCAACACCTTGGTGCTCCTTACCAGCTCGCTCTCGGCGGTGCT
Source organism: Myxococcaceae bacterium (assembly GCA_041739845.1). Classification (GTDB taxonomy): domain Bacteria; phylum Myxococcota; class Myxococcia; order Myxococcales; family Myxococcaceae; genus JBGSMZ01. Next base: position 4,047 of record JBGSMZ010000006.1, on the reverse strand, counting down.
TGCGCACCAGGCCGCACAAGCCGGCAACGGGAAGAAGGCAGCGCGTTTTCTTCGCTTCACAGTGCTCGGAGGCTCTGTGTTTTTGGTCGTAAAAGCGATCGAGTGGACCACCGAAATTAATGCGGGTCTCACGATTTCCTCCGGCATGTTCTGGAGCTTTTACTATACAGCGACTGGCCTCCATGGGCTGCACGTCCTTGCGGGAATGGTCGTGATGCTGTTCGTGGCCGCTGACGCTGCGAAGAACAAGAATCTACATCGCGTTGAGAACGCCGGAATCTACTGGCACTTTGTAGACCTCGTATGGATATTCCTGTTCCCGCTTCTCTACATTGCAAAGTGAAAGACGCCCCCCATGGCCGGTAACAACCCTCCCGAGGCGACGCACGCAAGCCACCCAAACTACGTCAAAATCTGGGGCGTTCTCGTAGTCTTGCTCATCGCCTCGGTAGCCGGGCCGATGATCGCCAGCGCCACCATGAGCGGACACGTCAAGACGGCCTTTGTGCTGATCACAGCTTTTGGCATTGCGCTGGTCAAAGCGTACCTTGTCGCCGTCAATTTCATGCACGTTCGGGTCGAACCAAAGATTGTCATGTTCATCGTAGCGGTGATGCTCGGCTGCATGGTCTTGCTTTGGGCTGGGGTCGCACCCGATGTGCAGAGACACCAAGGGGTTAATTGGGACAACATTTCTGCCAAAGAAGAGATTAAACGCGCTCTGTCTGCGGGAGCGAAGCATGCAGGCGACGGCAAGGCACACGAGGGAGCTGCGCACTGAGCCCAATGGACGCTATCACCTCCCGTCCGCTTCGGCGGACTTCAGTCATCTCCAACGCGCTCCTGGGAACGCTGATATTTTTGTTTACCGAGGCGATGTTGTTTGCGGGAATGATCTCGGCGCTGACCATCACCCGCGCCAATCAGCTTCCAGGAAACTGGCCGCCTCCCGGGCAACCGAGGCTCCCGTTCGAGGAGACGCGGATCAATACGGTTGCGCTCATTCTCAGCGGGGCGATGCTCCTCGCATCAAATTGGAAGAGCGGTCGACCGCGTAGGGCGCTCATCTGGACTGCATTTGTACTCGGTGCGGCCTTCGTGGTGCTCCAAGGACGGGAGTGGTTCGCGCTCATCGCGCAGGGGCTCACGATGCGCTCGTCGACGATCGGCTCCTTTTTCTACCTGATCGTGGGAACCCATGGGCTCCACGCCATCATTGCGCTTGGCCTGCTGGCTGCGCTGGGACTGCAGAAAATTCGTACCCAGGGACTGAACGTGGTCGCGCACGGATTGTGGTATTTTGTGGTGCTCGCCTGGCCGGTGATTTACGTAGTCGTGTACCTGTGAAATCTACATTCCGATCCTTTGCGGTAGCTCTTCTCCTCGCCGGAGGTAGGGCGCTGGCCTGCCCGGTATGTGGTCTCGGTGGAAATTCCGCCGGGCAGGGTGCTTACAAGGCGATGAGCATCATGCTGGTAGGCGTCGCGCTGATTGGAATCGGTGGCATCCTCGGCTTGGTAATGCTTCGGGCTCGTCGTCACAGCGCCATTTCGCCTCGGGGCGAGCAACACCCTTGACGCTGGAAGGTCTGGGGACGCCAACGCCACAGGCGCGTTGGTATCGAAGTCCGTTTGTCATTGCGTTTGTGCTGGGGGCGATTGCGCTCACGGCGATGCCATTTCTATCCCGATTGTTCCTAAGCGCACCTGCGCCGATTTCCATGTTGCCCCGCTGGGCGCTTGTGGAGTTGAGCGATGGAAGTTCGGTGACTTCTGAAACGGTGGCCCAGCATGTTCTGCTCCTTCGATTGGCGTCCTCTCCATGTGACGCCGCCTGCCTCGAGCAGCAGCACGCATTCGGTAGGATGCTCGAACACACCGATGACTTTGGGGATGCGATTGTCCTGCTGACCCTTGTCATGCCGGGAGCCGAGCCAGACGTCGCACCGTTGTCAAAGGAGAAACATGGTCGCTGGTACATCGCCGGCGGCTCTGCAGCACAAGTCGAAGGGCTCGTAGAAGCCCTTCGAGAAGGGTGGAACCAATGGGCGAAGACAGACGCCGGCGCGACGCCTCAAGACTTTGCAAAGCTTCCGGCGATCATCTTGGTGGACCGCCGCGGACAGCTGCGGGGATTCTGGCGAGACGACGTCAAAGGGTATGGGAACGCAGTCAACGCTGCCCGGCTGCTCGCGCGATATCCGGGAAAGTAGGCTCGCGCGGCTTTCCTGACGCGCTATTGTCCGCTACAGGCGCATCGCCATGGGCCTCTCTATAGGAATCGTGGGCCTCCCGAATGTCGGGAAGTCTACCTTGTTCAATGCCCTCTCCAACGCCGGGGCACTTGCGGCTAACTACCCGTTTGCGACGATCGAGCCGAACATCGGCGTGGTCCCGGTCCCAGATGCGCGGCTCGAGAGACTCGCGGAGCAAGTGCATCCTGAGAAGACGACATTCGCGACGCTCGAGTTCGTCGACATTGCGGGCTTGGTCAGAGGTGCGTCCACAGGGGAGGGACTGGGAAACCAATTCCTCGCGAACATCCGGCAAGTCGACGCAGTTCTCTACGTGCTCCGGTGCTTTGCCGATGACAATGTGACCCATGTGGAAGGTTCGGTAGACCCCGTTCGGGACAAGGAAGTGGTCGATACCGAACTCTGTCTCAAGGACCTGGAGTCCATCGACAAGCGCCGCGAAAAGGCGCTGCGTTCCTCAAAGGCCGGTGGAAAAGAGGGAGAATCAGCCAAGGCGGAACTCCTCGTCCTCGACCAAGTCCGCGCAAAAATCGACGCAGGAATTCCAGTGCGCGCCCAGTCCTTGGACGAAGCGGCCTTGGCTATTCTACGGGACCTCTTCCTCCTCACCGCCAAGCCGGTGCTCTATGTCGCAAACGTTGGAGAATCTCAGCTGGCGAGCGCCGCCCAAGATGTCCAGGTGAGAGCAGTTCGCGAGCTCGCCGCAAGCGAGGGCGCCGAGGCGGTTGTAATCGCCGCGGCGCTGGAGGCGGAAATCCAGCAGTTGCCAGAGGGAGAGCGGGAGTCATTCCTGAGCGAGGCGGGCCTCGAAGAGCCAGGGCTCAATCGGGTGGTGCGCGCCGGCTACCAACTGCTGGGGCTTCAGACCTACTTCACGGTTGGTGAAAAGGAGTGCCGCGCATGGACCTTTCATCGCGGGTGGACAGCGCCCCGTTGCGCGGCCGTTATTCACACCGATTTTGAACGCGGATTCATCAAAGCAGAAGTCATGACGTGCGAAGCGCTGCTGGCAAATGGGAGCGAAGCCGCGGTTCGGGAACGCGGATTGCTGCGCATCGAAGGCAAGGATTATGTTGTCCAGGATGGAGATTGCCTCCATTTTCGCTTCAATGTGTAGATACTGAACAAACGCTCCAGCCCGCAATAAATCGGCGTTTGCGCGGCAACCCACGGCAATCGGAGAGTTCTTTAGTTATTCCAACACTTTACACGACGGTTTTCCTCACATACATTTCTCCTATACACGTTCTACCTCTGCAGGTTCGAACGCTTCGCTCACCCGGGAGAGCGCGAATGAGCCCCGATTCGCCTCAGCCAACGCTCAAGGGCGCGCTTGAGAGAATCCTCTACTTGGAAGCGCGCTCCGGTCAATCTGAACGGGAAGCCACTTTTGCGAACGAGGCATCTGCGCGCCTTCATGTGGCCCTCAAGGCTGCACAGGAGAGAGAAATAGGACTTCGCCAACATCTGGCTGAGCTTGAAGTCGATTTGAACGCAACGCGCGCCGAGCGCGATCATGCGCTCGAAGTCAACCGTGCACTTCGCCTCGATCAACAGCAACTGCTCGCTTCCCTCCTCGATTCGTCGCGCCTCCATGCAGATACCCCCGGAGAGGGTGTCGACCTGGTGCGATTCATTGCTTCGCTTCGCGCGGAGGTCATGAACCGTCCTCGGGAAGCGGAGGCTGAGATTGCGCAAGGCCCCGAAGGCGTTGCCGCGGAAATGGCCGCAACCGGGCGCCTCGCGGTCGGTGCCAATGAAACCACCGTTTTGCTACGCCACCAGCCGGGGCA
>JBGSMZ010000071.1:0-4954 GCA_041739845.1 Myxococcaceae bacterium | reverse complement strand
AACGCCGTGAGCGCTGAGGCCAGAACGCACGCGCCGACCCAACACGTCGAGGCTCCACTGCGCGGGGCGCCTCGACGTGCTGGCTTCGGCGCCTCGATCAACGCTTGCTGCCCTTGTTGATCTCCTCGTCGATAATCGCCTTGAAGGCTCCGATCGGTTGCGCCCCCACGAGTTGGCGACCATTGATGTAGAAGGTGGGCGTTCCGTCGGCACCGACGCGACTTCCTTCAGTTGATTCCGCGCTGATCTGCGCATCGAATTTCTTTGCGTCCATGGCTGCCGCGAATTTGCTCGTGTCGAGACCGATTTCTTTGGCGTAGCGATCGAGGGACGCGCGGTCCAGATTCGTTTGGTTGGCGAAGAGCTTGGCGTGCATTTGCCAAAACTTGCCCTGCTCGTTCGCCGCGAGCGCTGCATTGGCCGCGGGGCGTGCATTCTCGTGGAATGGCAGCGGCTGGTTCATGAAGACCATTCTCAGTTTCCCTGGGTATTCCTTTTCAAGCTCTGAGAGCGTCGATTCTGCTCGTCCACAGAAAGGGCACTGAAAGTCCGAGAAAGCGACGATCGTCACCGGTGCGTTGGCCGGTCCCTTGGAGGGGGCGCCCTTGATGTTGATGTCCGTAAATACTTTCGCAGGCGCTGGCGCTTGCGCGGCTGGTGCGGCGGGAGCTGCTGCGGCTTCTTTCTGGAGCTCCTCGTAGAGCTTGTCGAGCTTCACTCCCTTCGCAAGGAGGGCGTTAGCACGCGCCAATTCCGCGTCGATCGCCGCTTCAAACGTCGGCAATGGTTCGGCGCCAACGATCAGGCGTCCGTTCACAAAGAAGGTTGGCGTACCTGCCGCGCCCACCTTGTTGCCTGCTTCCGCATCTTCGGAAACGCGCGCCGCATACTTTTGGGAATCCATGTCGGCTTTGAACTTTGAAACATTCAAGCCGATTTCCTGTGCGAACTTGTCGAGGGAGGCCCGATCGAGCATTTGCTGATTCTCAAACATCTTGTCGTGCATCTGCCAGAACTTTCCCTGGGCGTTGGCGGCAAATCCTGCTTGCGCCGCAATATTGGCGTTGTTGTGAAAGGGCAGCGGCTGGTTTCGGAATACAATTCGAACCGAATCTTTGTACTTGGCCATCACCGCCTTGAGTGTCGGCTCGACACGCGAGCAGAACGGACATTGGAAGTCTGACCACTCGACGATTGTGACTTTGGCAAGCTTTGGCCCGCGAATCGGTGCGTCCGGGGGGAAAGTCACTTTGGTGTAGGTTGGAGCTGATGGTGCGGCCGGAGGAGGCGGTGCCAGCGGCGGGATGATACCTGCGGCGATCGTCTTTTCGTATACCTGATCGCGCGGTGTGCCCGACGCAATCAGGGCATCGGCTTTCGCCAATTCCGCGTCTATCACCGTCTTGAATGCGCCGACGGGCTGCGCGCCCACAAGCTTCCTTCCATTGATGAAAAAGGCCGGAGTCCCGTTTGCGCCGAGCTGCTCTGCCTGAGCCGTATCCCTGTCGATGCGCGCACCCAATTCCGGGTTCGCCATCGCCGACTTCCACTTGGCCACGTCGAGTCCGATGTCGCGCGCATAGCTCTCGAGATCCGAGTCTTCGAGTTTTGTTTGGTTTGCAAAGAGCTTCTCGTGCATTTCCCAATATTTGCCTTGGAGGCCGGCGGCGAGCGCCGCGAGGGAGGCCGGACGTGCTCTCGGGTGCATCGCGAGCGGATGCTGCTTCATTGCGACGCGAACCTTGTTCCCGTATTCTTTTCGAATGTCCTGAATCGTTGCATGACCGCGCGAGCAGAACGGGCACTGGTAGTCTGAGAACTCGACGATGGTTACAGGAGCATCGGCGGATCCTAAGATCGGCGCGTCTCCTAGCGGTACTTTGTACAGTGCTGGATCGCCTTCAGGGACGTTTCCACCCGTCGGTGCCGGAACTGCGGCGGCCCCGGCGAGGGGATTTGTTCCCTTCATCATTCGACTCAGTCCGAATCCGGCTGCAATTCCCACGATCAAAGTGATGATGAGCGATACATTCCTACGCATTCCTGTTTCCATGGATGTTCTTCCCTTAAGTGGTTCGGTCGATCCGGGCCGCCTATCAGGCCCCTTCTTCATTCGCAATGTCCACAAATGACCCAGAGAAGTCCAGAGTTTCAGCGGGAGTTGGAAAATGTTTCCAGCGCCAATGCGAAACTGCTTTTCTACGAAGGCAATAGCGTCGTGGTAAGGGCCTTGGATGCACGCCAACGGAGCACTCATTCAGCGCTTCTATGAGGCATTCCAGCGCCTCGACGCCGAAAGCATGGCGCAATGCTATGCGCCCACCGCGGTCTTTTCCGACGCCGTATTTCCCCACCTCGTGGGTCCGCAAATTGGAGCGATGTGGAAAATGCTCGTCGGCCGATCCAAGGGCATCTCGGTCGCGTTTCGGGACGTCCATGCGACCGAATCTGGCGCGAGCGCTCATTGGACGGCGCATTATGAATTCGGGGCGCAACGGCGCAAGGTTGTCAACGAAGTCAATGCAAGATTTCGAATTCAAGACGGACTGATCGTCGAACATCGCGACCATTTCGGCTTTTGGAAATGGTCGCGGCAGGCGTTGGGACCGGTTGGCTTTGTCCTCGGATGGACGCCGTTCATTCGGAACCGAGTCCGCAGTCAAGCGGCTTCGTTGCTCTCGGATTTCACCCAAAAGTCGGTTCGCTAGAGTCGGCATTGCATTTGCTTCTGCTTGCCCGACATGGGGATGGGAGCGCTGGTCGAATCGTCAGACGGCTCTACGGCTGTCGCCAAAACTCCGAAGACGAGCCCAACCTCCTCAGAGGTAATACCGGGCGATCAGCCCAATAGCGTTCTTGCGGTAGCGTTAGCCGCCAAGCGGCAGGTTCGGTCACAGCGGCATGTGATATTTCGGGAGGTGTACGAGGCGCGCTTAGAGGCCTTGCGCATTCGCAGTGCTGCAAATCAAGAGGCGCTTCGTATCAAGCGAAGCGCTGCCGTCGAAAGCGAGCGCCTCCAGGAGCGAGCAATTGCCCAAGGCCATGCGCAAGGAATCGAGCGCGCCCACGCGCTCTTTCTTCGCGCCTCGGCGCTCTCTAACCAACGGCTCGCTTCCATCGAAGGGTCGGCGTTGGAGCTCGCCCTCGCTATTTCCGCCAAACTCGTCGGGAAGGTTTTGGATCGCGAAGCGGGTGCTTTGGTCGCGCTTTGTGCAGAAGTCACCCTCCCAGTGCGAGAAGCATCTCGAATCACGCTCCGCGTTCACCCAAGAGATTTCGAGGCGCTCACGCGAGAGAAATCCCAGCTCCTGGCACGTCTGGACCGTTCCCTCCCTCTGTCCGTGGTCGCCGATACTTCGCTTTCTCGTGGTGATTGCATCGTCGAGAGCTCTCTAGGAACGCTCGACGGTCGCCTGGAAGTTCGCCTCAACCTCCTTCGCAGTGCGCTCGCGGCCGCCAAAACGGGCGACGAAGGAGGTTGAAAATGGACCTTTCCAAGTACCATCGCGCGCTCCAAGGCGCGCCCTCGGTGCAATCGCATGGCACGTTGGTCGAAGCCGTCGGGTTGACAATCAAGGCGACCGTCCCTGGTGTCCGAACCGGTGAACTGTGCTGCATAGAAGGGGAGAGCGCATCGGTACTTGCAGAAGTCGTTGGATTTGGGGGTGGCCTTGCTTCCCTGATGCCCCTCGGCGACCTCGCTGGCATTGGACCAGGATCGCGCGTCGTTGGACTTCACCAGCGCCTGCATGTGCAAGTTGGGGAGGCTCTCCTCGGTCGGATACTCGATGGTCTCGGCAATCCCATCGACGGTCGCGCACCCGCTCCTCGCCTCGTTGCTTGGCCAGTGGACAACCCCTGTCCCAATCCATTGACCCGGCTGCCGATCGCAAAGCCTATGGCAACGGGGATTCGAGCGATCGATGGTTTGCTGACGATGGGGGAGGGTCAGCGGTTGGGTCTGTTTGCCGGATCTGGAGTCGGCAAATCGACGTTGCTTGGACAGATCGCCCGCAATGCGGCGGCCGAGGTCGTCGTCGTCGGACTCATTGGGGAGCGGGGTCGCGAGGGTCAAGAATTCATTGCTGAATCGCTCGGCGACGCTGGATTGCGGCGTTCCGTCGTCATCTGTGCGACGAGTGACAAACCACCGATGACGAGACTCAAAGCAGGCTCGGTCGCAACGGCAATTGCGGAATACTTTCGCGAATGCGGGGCCAAGGTGTTGTTCATCATGGATAGTGTCACCCGACTTGCACGTGCCCAAAGAGAGGTCGGCCTCGCGATTGGGGAACCGCCAGCGCGGCAAGGCTACCCTCCCTCGGTATTTGCGATGCTCCCACGTCTGTTGGAGCGCGCGGGCAATTCCCAGCGAGGCACTTGCACGGCGATCTACGCCTGCCTCGTCGCCGGCGGCGACATGGAAGAGCCGATAGCCGATGAGGTTCGCGGTATTCTCGATGGTCACGTTGTCCTCGATCGCGCTCTGGGTTTGCGGAACCACTGGCCCGCGATCGACATTCTCGCATCCGTGTCGCGAGTGATGGAGCGGGTGACCTCGGCGGAGCACCAAGAGGACGCGGCTTTCCTTCGCGCACTGGTTTCCTCGTACGAAGCAAATCGCGATCTGATTACGCTCGGAGCCTACACCCGTGGATCCGATGCGCGCATCGATCGGGCGCTCGATGCGCGCGAAGCGATTTCGCAGTTCCTTCTCCAGCGCTCTCGGGAGGCAACCCCGATGGAGGAAACCGTTCGCCAGCTGGCGCGCATCGCAGCTCGCGAAATTTCAAGTGCCGGACCTGCTCGGTGAGGACACTTTACGGTCTCGACGCGATTGCAAATGTGCGAAGGCACGCCGAAAGCGTCGCGCGCCTGCGACTTCGCGAGGCCCAGCGTATGCTGGCGACTGCCGAAGAGAAGCTCCGCCAGCGCGCCGCGGCGTTCCGCGAAG
>JBGSMZ010000003.1:0-2864 GCA_041739845.1 Myxococcaceae bacterium | reverse complement strand
AGGCGATCGTGGAGTTGAAGATTGAGCGGGTCTAGCCGCAGCGCCGCTTCACAAGCATCACGGGCGGCGGCGAGCTGTCCTTGGGCTTCGAATCCTTTTGAGGCCAGGAACTTCACGTGTGCGGCGCCGGCTGTGTTGGGGTGGTTCCGCTGTTGCTCTTGGCGCAATCCTTCGAGTTCGAGCGGCCCAAGACCCACGACGACGCATTTGGCCACGCCCTGGTAATTGCCTCGATTCGCGTCAAACCGCGCCCGCGAAATAGGGTCTCCCAAAATTCCGATAGCCGCTTCGACCCGTGCTCTCGCCGCCTCTATCTGCACCCGCTGGCGCGGCTGCACTCCCATCTTGAGGTGGTCGAGTTCCTGCCGTCGCGCGGTGGCCTTGGCCTGGATTTCAGCCATTTCCGCGTCATGCCGTGCATCCAGCACGACGTAGTGGTCGCCGTTCATCAGGTCGCGCCACTTGGCCATCGCATCTGCAAAGACGGCTTGGTTCATCTCGGGCGGCTGCGTCTTGGTGTCTGACGGAAGGCCCTCGATCAGCCTCGCCAGTGCCTCTCGGACTTCGGGCGTCACCTCGACGAAGCGGACGCCAAATCCCGCGGTCATGTTCCAGGCCTTTGCTTGTTCTTGTGGAACGTGGCGAACGACCTCGGCGAGCACGGTGAGATTGTTGGCGGAGGGAATCGTGACCGCGACGCGTGAAAAAATTGCAGGGACCGGGCGCGACGAAGCCAGGAACATTCCGCCTTTGGAAATGTCGTGGCACTCAAGCGTTCCAAAAGAGCGACCGCTCAAATCATCGACGCGGGCGAGGAATCGCGAGGTGAAGCGAACTTCCGGAGGCCGATAGGGATTGAATTCGCTGGAGCGCAAGAGGTCGCGCGAATCGGGCTTGACCGAAGAGAGCAAAATAGGGGTTGGCGTGACATCGGTGCCGGAGGTCCCATCGAGAGCTTCCGCAAACTCGCGCGCTGTTTGGAAGCGCTTGCTGGGATCCTTCTCCATCGCCCGCATGATCGCTTGGCTCCATGGGACTGGGACTTTGGCGTTGATTTGGTGGGGTGCTTTGGGAGTCGTACTGCGATGCGCCACCAACAAATCCGTCAATCCACGGTCATTGAAAGGAAGCTGCCCAACGGCCATCAGCCAGGCGATGCATCCGAGCGAATAGATGTCGGAACGCCCATCGACGGGTTGCGAGTTCGCCTGTTCCGGCGACATGAATTCAGGCGTTCCCACAATCAGCCCGGCGGCTGTCTCGGTCCCACGGTTGTTCGTGTCGAGAAGCTTGGCCAGTCCAAAGTCTAGAACCTTGACGAAGTTTTCCCGCTTGTTGCGCTTGAGCAGGAAGATGTTCTCCGGTTTGAGGTCTCGGTGCACCACTCCAGCGTCGTGCGCCGCTTGCAGTGCGTCGCACACTTGCAGAAGAATCGGGATTGCAATCTCCGCCGCTACCGGTCCGGTGAGGAGCGAGTTGAGCTGATTTCCATCGAGGTACTCCATCACCAGGTAGTAGCGATTGGGCGGAATCACGTTCATGTCGAACACGCTCACGATGTTGTCGTGTCCAATCATGTTCACCGCGCGCGCTTCGGCGTAAAAGCGCGCCACCAAGCTTTCGTCGGAGGCGAGGCGCTCTTGAAGTATTTTGATGGCGACGCGGCTGCGAATAATCGCGTGCTCACCCAGGTAGACGGTGCCCATGCCACCGCGACCGAGAACTTTGGTGATTCGGAATGACCCAATGGTCGTTCCGACGAGTGCTTCGGAGGAGTCCCTGGACATCTGGGTGAACTGTAACTGCTTGGCCATCGCCGGGTAATGGAAAAGCAGCCGATTTTGCATTCCGTGCAGTGCCGCTAGTGCGCTCGGCGCAGTGCTGCCAAAAAACCGGCGCAATCGCGCGTGTTCAAAACGTCTGTCCGCCTGGCCCAGCCGCGACGCGCCGTCCACGCCGCATAAGGCATGTTGCGTTTCACTTCCTCTACCCCGTGTGCGTCCGTCGATAGGACCAACTTCACGCCATGGCGGAGCGCGCGGCGCACGAGATCAGCGCTCAAGTCCAGCCGCTGCGGACTCCCGTTCACTTCGATGGCAACGCCGAGCCGCGCCGCTTTTTCAAAAATTCTATCGACGTCCATCGCCGCCGGCTCGCGCTTGAGCAGCAAGCGTCCGGTGAGATGGCCCAGAATCATCATCCGAGGGTTATCGAGGGCTTTGCAAATTCGCTCCGTCATTGCGGCCTCGCCTTGTCCGTAGCGCTGATGGATTGAGCCGATGACGACTTCCAGTTTGTCCAGCACCTCGCTCGGATAGTCGAGCGTGCCATCTTGAAGGATTTCGCTTTCCGTGCCTTTGAGGAGCCGAAAGCTTGCGTCCTCTGCATTCAGCGCTTCAATCTCTTTCCACTGTTGCGCGAGCCTCTCGATGCTCAACCCTCCAGCGTATCCGGCCGACCGAGAGTGGTCCGTGGCGGTCGCATAGCTGAAGCCCTGGGCCTTCGCGGCGTCCACCACTTCCCGCAAGGTAGCGCGCCCGTCGCTGTAGGTGCTGTGGACGTGGATATTTCCCTGTACGGCCTCGAGCGTCACCAAGTCCGCGGGAAGGTCTCCGGCCAGAGCGGCTTCTATTTCTCCTTGGTCTTCGCGAAGTTCCGGCGGAATGAAGGGAAGACCCAACAGGTCGTAGAGTTCAGCTTCACTTCCAACTTCCAGCTTTCCTTGCGTGCGGCTTCGATTCTGTTGATGGGCGTCGATTCCGGCGCGTTCTCCAGGCGCTAGCCGAAAAACACCCCACTCGGATATCGTCAGCCCGCGCTCGAGAGCCATCGTCCGCAAGCGAATGTGGTGCGCCTTGCTGCCG
>JBGSMZ010000034.1:0-2438 GCA_041739845.1 Myxococcaceae bacterium | reverse complement strand
CGACCCGTCGACGCGAAGAGACTGAACGCCCTCGGAGAGATTGTAAACTCTTTTGCCAAGCTTTCTTCAACGCCCTGTGCCAGCTGGAACTCGCCGCGCCGCCAGCAAAGCCTCCAAGTTCCCGGCCTTACCGCGGATGGGCGCATCGACAAGTCCCAGGACCTCCATCCGCAGTCTGGTTTCAATGAAACTGCGAATGCCCGCAATCGCTCGTTCACGAGCGATTGGATCGCGAACAACGCCATTCTTTCCCACTTCGCCGCGTTCGACTTCGAATTGCGGTTTGACGAGTACTACCAACGTCCCTGGGTCACGGAGGCGAGCCAGGAGTGGAGGCAACACCAAACGTAAAGAAATGAAGCTGACATCGACGACCGCAAAATCGATGGGAACCGGAATCTCGCGCTCCGAAAGGTTGCGCGCGTTGCAGCCCTCGATTGCAACCACCCGAGGGTCGCCACGCAAAGTCTCATGGAGCTGCCCATGTCCAACATCAATCGCGTACACTTTGGCAGCTCCCCGAAGGAGAAGGCAATGGGTGAACCCGCCGGTGCTCGCTCCAATGTCCGCGCATACGAGACCCTGCACATCGAGTTTGAAGGTTTCGAGCGCGTGTTCCAACTTCAAGCCTCCGCGCGAGACAAATCTCTGGTTTGCGCCTTTGATTCTGACCTGCATGTCCTCGGCGAGGAGGGCCCCGGGTTTATCAACCCGGTGCGCACCGGCGATGACATCTCCAGCCATGATGAGCGCTTGGGCCTTGGTGCGTGTTGCCGCGAGGCCCAAGCGGACGAGGAGTTGGTCTGCGCGGACGCGCTTCACGAAAATGTGCCCCCACCTCTCCACCTACATTTCTCTTGCGACCGCGTATTCCGCAAGAGCGCGCAGCGGGCCAGGGACGATCTCCAGTTGGCTGACCGCGGCGAGTGCCTCGTTTGCCTTCTCCGAGGCGAATTGGCGAGCGCCGGCGATCCCGAGGAGCGACGCGAAAGTAACCTTGCCCTTCACTGAATCTGCACCGGAGGGCTTCCCGAGCTGTTCGCTGCTGTGCGTAACATCGAGCACATCGTCGGTGACTTGAAATGCCAATCCCAGGGACTCCCCATACGCGGTCGCGGCGGACATTTGTGCTTCCGAGGCCCCCGCGCTCAGCGCCCCCATGCGACAAGCTGCCCGCAATAGGGCCCCGGTCTTCATGCTGTGCATCGCGATCAGCGCTGAAGCGACGGCCGGCACATCTCCCGCTGTATCCAGCTGTTGGCCACCGACCATTCCACGACATCCGCAGGCGCTCGCCAGTTCGTAGACGAGTTTGCACCGAAGTGCGGGCTCATCTCCGCGGGAGAGCGACGCGAAGGCCTCGGTGAGGAGTGCGTCCCCGGCAAGAATTGCAAGCGCATCACCAAAGACCCGGTGACAGGCGGGCCGACCGTGCCTGGTTGCCGCATCATCCATCGCTGGCAAGTCGTCGTGAATGAGCGAGTACGCATGCAGGAGTTCTACAGCGACTGCTGCGTCCTCAGCGGTCGCATAGCCCTTGGAACTCCCTAAGCACTCGGCAATAGAAAGCACAAGGATTGGTCGGATGCGCTTCCCTCCTCCCAAAACAGCGTAGGCGATTGCCTCTTGAAGCCGTGGAGGCCCACCCAGGGCGACGATCTGGGCATTCAAAAGTGCGACTACCTTCGCTCGATGCGCATCGAACCATGGGGCGAATTGGAACGGCATCAGGCTCCCGAGTTGGTTCCCGTCGCCAGAGGGATTTCCACCCCTGCGGACAGTTGCTCTACGCGTTTTTCGGCGGCGTTTAGCAAGCTCTCCGCTTGCTTCACCAGGCCAACGCCTTTCTCAAACTGCGCCAGGGATTCTTCCAGGGACAAGTTTCCGCCTTCCAGTGCCTTCACGACGCCCTCGAGCTGTTGAACGACCTGCGCATACTGGGGCTTCGAATTCTGCTCTTCGCTCACTGATCCTCCACGCTTGAAATATCCTTCGGAAAAAGTTTGGTGACCGCAGCCTCAAAACGGATCCGATCGCGCAACAGAACTTCGACGGAAGTGCCAAGCGCAAGTTCGGATACGTCGCTTAAGATCTGTCCCTTGGTTCCCCGCACCACCGCATAGCCCCGCTTGAGCACCTTGAGTGGACTCATCGCCTCGATCTCCGCGGCGAGGCGTGCACGGTAGTCGCGCGCGGCTTGAAGCCTCGCGCGCTCCCCAGCGATGAGGCGGGCGTGCAGTTGCGACACGGTTTCGAGGGAGCGTTGGACACGCGCACCGAGATGACAGCGCTCTAGCGCCCTTTGCGTGTGGCGAATGCGTAGCACCTCCCGGGAGAACAAATTTCGCGGCAGCGTAAACAGACGCGCCCCCTCCGATTGAAGCTTTGCGCGCTGCCCCGCGAGTTGAAGTTTCGGATGGGCCCTCGCCAATTTTATT
>JBGSMZ010000026.1:0-8841 GCA_041739845.1 Myxococcaceae bacterium | reverse complement strand
TTTCGCGTTGCGAGCCCGCACCATTGGTGGCTCCACGCGCGCGGAGTTCCAGGAGCGCATGTGCTGGTACCAGGCCCGCGCGGAAAGGCGCTTTCCCAAGACACCTTGGTCGACGCGGCGCACTTAGCCGCCCATTTTTCGAACGCTCGGGGCGAGTCCAGCGTCGAAATTACCTACACGCAAGTGAAGAATCTTCGACGCGCAGGTGCTCCTGGTGCCGTTCAGGTGACGCAAGAAAAGGTACTCGGGTTGCGCGTCGACTCCGACCGCCTCAAGGTGCTTCTCGAGTCCGAACAGGCACCGTAGCGCATTGCTGTTGCGCTAGCCCCCGATGACGTGCAGGCGCACCGAATTGGTCTTTCCTTGCCGCATGATCGGCGCTCCAAAGACGATGACGATGCGATCGCCGCGCTTCGCTACGTTATTGGCGAGAAGTTCCTCTTCGACGCGCGCGACCATGTGATCTGCCTCTTGCAGAAGCTCGACCATCCGAGGGGTTACGCCCCACAGCAAGTTGAGCCTGCGGCGCGTCTCTTGTTGCGGACTGAAGGCGATGATTGGAACTTCCGGGCGATAGCGCGAGAGCAATCGGGCGGTCGTCCCCGATTGGGTAAAGGCAACGATTGCAGAGGCTCCAGTCTCTCGCGCCGCCTGACAGGCGATGCTGCTCACCGCATCGGAGAAATCCATTGGCACTGGGTGTTCAACGATGTGCCGTCTTGGCATCGACGCCTCTGCCGCTTCCACGATTCGAACCATCATCTTCACGGCTTCGAGCGGATACTTCCCGGCGGCCGTCTCTCCAGAAAGCATCACCGCGTCTGCGTTGTCGTACACCGCGTTTGCAACGTCGCTCGCTTCGGCGCGCGTCGGCCGCGGATGGTCGATCATAGAGTTCAGCATTTGCGTCGCCACGATGACCGGTAGACCTCTCGTATTGGCCTCGTGAATTATTCTCTTTTGAATTGCCGGAACTTCCTCTGGGGGAATTTCAACGCCCAAGTCTCCACGCGCAACCATGACTCCATCGGCTACCTCGAGTATTTCCTCAAGCGCTGCGATGGCTTCGGGTTTCTCAAGCTTAGCGATAATCGGGACGACCCGCCCGTGGGCTACCATCGCGTTGCGGCACGTGAGGATGTCTTTTGCGGTGCGGACAAACGAAAGCGCCACCAGTTCCACATTGGCGTCGAGCGCAAAGAGGAGGTCCTCGCGGTCTTTTTCTGTCAACGCCGCCGTTTGGAGTTGCACTCCTGGAAGGTTGATTCCCTTATGGTCTTTGAGCATGCCGCCCACCACGACCTGGGTCCGCACGAGACCCTTTCGATCCGTCGAGAGGACCTTGAGTTCGAGAAGTCCGTCATCGAGGAGGATCCTGTTTCCGGGCCGCACATCCTCTGCAAGATGCGAATAGGTCGTCGAAACGAGTGCTGCCGTCCCGAGCACTGCCTCTTCGGTGGTGATTGAGAGCTCATCACCGTCGTGGATTTCGACGCCGCCATTCTCCACGTTTCCCGTTCGAATCTTGGGCCCTTGGAGATCCGCGAGAATCGCTACCGGAACGCGAAGTTGGCTCTGCACGGCCCGGAGGTTATCGATGGTCACTCGGTGCTCGGCATGGGTTCCGTGGCTAAAATTGAGCCTCGCGACGTCCATTCCAGATTCAACGAGCTGTTCGAGCATTTCCCGGCTCGCCGTGGCTGGGCCTAGGGTGCATACGATTTTTGCTCGTCTCATGAGACTTGGCTTTCAGCGACGTTCACTTCGCAGCAAGAGGTGGAGGTTCGCCTTCTCCCACGCGCGCGCCTCGAGGTAACGCGGAAAGGCGCGCTCTCGATCCCGGTAGGCTTTCGGATGATGAACGTTGCGGCCATCGCTGCGTTCGGACGGAAAGAGTTGGTGAAGCATCTCGTGAAAGACAATGAATTCTACGAAGTACCCGGGAACGTCATGGCGGTCGAGCGCCGGATGAATGCGGATTTCCCGAGCGCGATGATCGTACACTCCTAGGCGGATCGACCTTCTGCGCCGCTTGGGAAGTCGCCCCTTGCTCCATCCAATCCGCGCGCGAATCCCTCCTTGGAAATGCTCCTGATTAACGGCATCGAAAAGCGCACTGAGGTCGAAGTACCTCCCTCGCGTCCGAAGTCGGGTGGCGGGTTGGCGGCGCTTAAGAATCTGTGAATGCTTCGACGCAATATACGCATCGAGTGTGGCGCTCGCTTCTCGGCGACCGCGCCCCGCATACTCAGCGATGGCGGAAACGACCTCGGACGGCGCATCGCGAAACATCGCGTGAAGGCGCAATCGAATCATGCCGTGGGACCGACGGAAGCTGACCATCGTGCTTCGATTGTCGTTGAATTGTACGTCGATCCGCGTGGCACCGCCGAGGTGCTGCGCGATGGCGCTGCTCAGCCTCGCCGCGACTTGCGCATCGAACGAGTCCTGGTGTGGATTTCCAAAGAGGTCGAGTTGCTCCCAGGTGGCAGCCATCGGCGCAGTACTCTAGCAGCCACTGGGCCGCCGCAAAGGAACGATGAAGCGTTTGGCGGAAAATCGGTCGCTATGACGGTAGCAGGAGCCTTTCCAGAGCCTCTCGCGATACTTCGTGGCGACGCGCACAAAATTGGCAGGTGACGACAGCGTGACCTTGCTTGTCGATGATGTCGGAAATGTCGCTTGCCGGAAGCGTCGCCAGCGCCGCTAGGATTCTTTCGAGAGAACATTCGCAAACAAACTTCGCTAGGTGTTCTGCAAGAACCTGGATTCCTGGCAGAAGCTTCACGGCGAAGTCGCCCGCTGAATTCGCGGTTTCCAGCGCCCTCGCAAGCATTTCTGAAGCCGCGTTCGCGACGGGACCCAAGGCATCCCGGTCCCCTTCCGGGAAGCACTGAACGAGGAGGCCCCCGACGCGACCGAGAGCATCCTCAGCGGTCGGCTCTACGGTGATGGCGATCCAAGTGGGGAGTTGGTCCGACGTTGCGAAATAGTTGTTGAGGTCTTGGCCCAAGTCAAACGCCGCGAGCGCGACCGTCGAGCGATAGAACCGCCCAGAAAGGTCGCGCAGCACCGACAAGGTTCCTGTGTTGCCAAGGAGTGCTCGCCAACGGTAGGCGCCGGGCGCCCCTTCGAGACCGAGCGCGGGGTTTCCCACGTATCCGCGAACGTTTCCGACTCCCGAAGCGTCGACGAACAAGCTGCCCAAGGGGCCGTCGCAGGAGACCTGGAGATTGATGCGGGTTGAAGATTTCTCAGGACTGGCGAGGAGGAGCGCCCCCACCAATCCCTGTGCCAGCATCGAAGCTGACCCCGGAGCGAGGCCATGGGCGGCGCGCGCTGCCCTCGCAGCCTTGGTCGCAACGACGACGGTGGCATGACCCCAATCTCCTAGGAGCCCGCGCACGACAGCGTCGTTCATTTCAACAGCGCGGGTCAAAAAGGGACGTCGTCGTCGCGCGCCGGTGCTCCAAAATCTCCGCCATTCCCAGGAGCCTCCTCGCTCGGTGGGGCATCCATGTCATCGTTGCGCGGGCCGTCGGAGCGAGCGCTATCCAAGAATTGAACGCTTTGGGCGACGATTTCCGTCGTCCAATTCTTCTTTCCCTCTTTGTCGTTCCATTCCCGCGTCTGAAGGCGACCCTCGACGTAAGCGCGGCGCCCTTTCTTGAGGTACTTCCCGCAGTTTTCTGCCTGCTTCCCCCACACCACGATGCGATGCCACTCGGTTCGCTCCTGCTTGGCCCCGCTCTTGTCCGTCCATGATTCGTTGGTCGCAATTCTGAAATTGGCCACCGTTTGGCCACTCGGTGTGACGCGCATTTCAGGATCATTCCCGAGATTACCGATGAGCATCACCTTGTTCACGCCACCTGCCATGACAACGGCTCCTTGCGAGGACCGCCCCTTTGCGGGCCGGTCAAGTTAGAGGAAGACACTACCACGCCGGACTGACGATGCGCCGACGCAAGCGCCAGCGCTTGCAAACGAGCTGCATGAACGGTGCCGCGCGGAACGACGGATCAACCAGGAGGGAGAGTGCTCACGGCCGCTGGCGTTTGGAGAGGCCTCGCGCCCCCCACTCCGAGCGTTTGGGCAGGCCCGAGCCGCCGTCCTAGCCCATTTGAAATGGCGCCAGCTCCCGCGTCGCCGTTCGCGCTCGCTGAATCGAGTGCGGACTGAAAGGCGGTGCGAAGCTTTGGCGCATTGCTAAATCCCAGTCCCAAAACTTCGATACCGGCAGGCCGCGCTTCATCGGACAGGGCAGCAAAAGCTTGAATCAATCCATTGGGAGCCAACTCCGATGCCCAGGCGAGTTGCGTTCCGATTTGTCCTGCGAGCCCGAGGTCGCCTGAAGACGCCGCTCCAAAGGCCACCAGTCGCTGCGCGGCCTCGGTGCTTCCATTCGAGGCCAATTCGCTCAACGGTCCGAGCAGTGGGGGTTCGAGCGCCAAACTGCGCGCAACCCGCGCTGCCGGGAGCAGCGCTTCCGCTTGGGCGCTTTCCAACACCAAATGGACTGTCGAACTCTCCCGCGGATCCGATTGGTAGGCCGCATCCGCAATCGCCGCGCGCAACAGTGGGTTGCGTTCGGCGCGCCAAGCGGAACGGAGGAACGGAAGGTTGCGAGGATCGGCGCGTTGCCCCATCGCCGCATAGGTGGCCATTTTGGTCTTGAGGACTTCCCCCGGCATCGGCTCACTCGCCCTCACCGGAGGACCGGCGACGGTCTGAACGGACAACCCCGCAGGGGGGTTGGCGGCCGCAAGGGAGACACCGATATCGTCGATCGCTTGGGTCGCGGCGCTCGCCCTGCCCGTCAGGTCATTGACAATGATTGCAAAAACAAATCGCTCCCCATCTTGCGCTTGGACGAATCCGGAGAGTGCGCTGACGTTTTCGAGGGTTCCGGTCTTCGCGCGCAACATGCCAGCTGCCTCGGTGCCGTCGAATCGGTAGTGGATGGTGCCGTCTTTCCCGGCGATTCCCAACGCCGAGAGGTATTCGGGCATCGTCGGAAAACGATGCCACATGGCTGTCAATACTGCGACGAGCTGGGCCGCTGAGAAGCGATTGGCGTCATTGAGTCCAGAACCGTTCTTCATTACGTAGGAACCAGGAGGCATTCGGACCTCGCGTTCAAGGAAACTCTCGACGGCGCGAAGCCCGGCGGCACGATTGGCAGTGCTATCGCGATCGACGGCGCCCAAGGCTTCGACGAGCTGCTCGGCGATGAAGTTCGAGGAGTGCTTGTTGAGCTTCTTGACGACCAGGTCCAAGGTCTCCGACGAAGCGACGTAGTAGGGCTTGGCATTTGCTGGTGCCTTCCCAAGGCGAACGCGACCGAGCACTCTTACGCCGCGCGCCTTGAGGAGCGCTTGCAGGGTCTGGCCAAAGTACTGCGTTGGGCGATCGACCTTTCGGTAGACCGTCCAAGTGCCGCGCTTCGATGAAATCATGCCAGTGGCGGAAATCACCTGCCGCTGCGTCTTGGTGTCAAACGTTGCGGCTACGACAAACCGGCGCTGGGTTCTCTCTCCGGTGGTGACCTTGTTGTCGACGGTGACATAGCTGGAGGGCGGTTCGACTTCGACGGAGGCCTTTGCACCGGGTGCATCCCCAGGACGAATGATGACCGCGATGGCGTTCCAATTGAGCGCCAGCGCCCCGGGAAGCGCCAGATACGCCCGGTCGCCATCTTCCTGGTCGTAGCCGGGAGCTATCGGCTCTTCGTCGAACCAAGTGTCATCGAGGACGATGTCACCGACTTCGCGGTTGAGCCCCTCATGGACGAGGTCGCCGACCATTCCGTAGAGCCGTTCGGTGGTGATGGTCGGGTCACCCTTGCCGCGAACGTAGAGGGTCTTTGTGCGTCCATTTCGAACTGGGCCATCAGTGCTGAACTCGGTCTCAAATCGGTAATCGACGCCCATCTTCACCAGCGCCGCCGCCGCCGTCACCAGCTTGACATTGGACGCCGGATTCAAGAGTTCATCGGCGTTCTTTGCGAATACGGTGGAGCCATCTTCAAGGCTCTTGACGAGCACGCCTACGCGGGCCGATGCGAGCGGAGGCGCGCCGACGATGTTGCGAATGGTTTGGACGAGCGCTTCCCTGGAGGCTCGGTTTGGTTCGCGACCGAAGCTCCGCAAAGGAAGCCCAGCCACCAAGAGGCAGGCGAGCGCGCAACAGCTTCTGTGCATTTTTTTAAACCCAAGCGCCTTCATCGGTCGAACAAGTGTAGTCGAGGAACTTCCCAGTGCGAAAGAAAGGTCGCAGCCAAATGCTTGCGCGCCCTGGATGTTGACGGACGCACCCTGATTCTGTTCTGTGCCACCATTCGTGGAACACCTTCAGCAACGACCGGCGATTCAAGGGATGACTCTGGCGCAGCTCGCTGGAGCGCTTGCCAGTCGGAGTCGCGCTCTGTCGTCGCTGCGGTGGTTGTATGGCTCCAAGGAGTTCCCCTCCGCCTTCCCGGAATCCATTCCGGGAATCAGTCGCGCTCATTGGGAGAACTTTTGCAAGACCCATTGCCTTGCCCAGGCGGCTGTCGCCCAGGTGGTGACCAGCGAAGACGGGACGACCAAATTCGCCGTGAATCTTTCTGGCGCCATTGTCGAGGCGGTGGCAATTCCCGGGCCGCGCCGCACGACGGTCTGCATTTCGAGCCAAGCCGGTTGCACGCGGAGGTGCGCCTTTTGTGCCACCAAAGACTTGGGATTTGTCCGCAACTTGACCGCCGCTGAAATCGTGGCGCAGTTTCAGATTGCGCGCACGGCAGGTACCACTGACCGACCAGCCAGCAACGTCGTGTTCATGGGCATGGGTGAGCCATTCGACAACTTGGACAACGTGCTGCGCGCCATTGAAGTCCTCACCCAAGCGCCAGCTCCGCAGCTCGCTCGTCGCTCAATCATAGTTTCCACCTCTGGAGTCCTTCCGGGACTTCGGCGCTTCCTAAAAGAATCCGACGCGTCCCTCGCGCTTTCGCTCAACGCGACAACCGACGCGGTGCGCGCGCAAATAATGCCGCAGACCCGAACCTGGCCCATTGCAGCGCTCCTCGATGCCTTGCGGTCGGACCGGCAGTCGCGGATCTGTTTCGTCGAGTACGTTTTGTTGGCGGGAATCAATGATTCCGATGGAGATATCGAGCGACTCGGCGAACTTCTTCGCGGACTCGCTGTGCGCGTCAACCTCATTCCCTACAATGCCTACCCGGGGAGTGCATTTATACCGCCGAATCTTTCCAGGACCCGCGCCTTTCAAGCGGGCGTCGCATCCCAGGGAATCCGCTGCCTCATTCGTGCGCCCAAAGGCCGCGCCATCGCGGCGGCCTGTGGGCAATTGGGAGCCACCAGCACCGCGCATCGATCGTAGCACCAGGCGCCAGGGCGGTGTATTGGATGGACATGCGGACCAATGGGCAGCCACCAGGGAAGAGAGCGTCGCCGCCTTTGGCTTCGCGCCCCGATTCACCAGCCATTGGAGATGGACAAGCACTTCCATTGGAACGCGAACTGCTCCGCACGATGCACGACGCCATGGTCCTCGCGCGCTGCCTGGAGGAGCGCTTGATTGCGATGTACAAGTCAGGGCATGGCTACTTTTGGATTGGCGGCCCCGGCGAGGAGGGCTTCAACGTCCCGCTCGGCCTTTTGATTCGCAAGGGCGCGGGCCCAGCATTTGACTACCTTCACTTTCACTACCGGCAACTTGCGACCCTCATCGCCATGGGGGAGGCACCGCTGGGCTCGCTGCGACAGATGAAGAACACCGCCAGCGATCCCTACTCGGCAGGGCGCAATTTCGTCGGCCATATCGCCAAGCGCGCCTGGAACATTCTCCCCGCAAGCTCCCCCATCGAGGTGCAGTACGCCATGGCTCCGGGCACCGCGCTCGTCCAAAAACGCTTTGGCGGAGAGGGCATCACCGTGGTCACCGGTGGCGACGCGGGAACCGCCGAAGGCGATTTTGCAACCTGCCTGAACTGGTGCACCCGCCCTGGCCAGCAGCTCCCAGTGCTCATCATCGTCACCCACAACCAATGGGGAATCTCCACCCCCTCTAAGGAAGTTCAAGGGCCACAGTCGCTCTGCCACCGCGCCGCTGCATTTGGGATTCCAACGCAATCGGTCGATGGGAATGACCCCATCGCAAGCTACCAATGCCTTTCCGAAGCATTTGCATACGTGCGTCGCGAACGCAGCCCCTTTTTCGTGGAGGCCCGCGTTTCGCGCTTGTATGGGCATAGCTCAGCAAACGGGGCGAATCTCGTCACCGACGAGCCCGACACCATTGCGCTCTTTGAAACCAAGCTGGCGGCACTCGGCGTATTGACGCAAAAAGAAGCTGCGCAGCGCCGCGAGCAACACAGCCATGCGCTTGCGAATCTCGCCCGGCAGGTGCGCGATGAATCGCTGCCGAGCGGAGACTCCATTTGGGACCATGTGTACGGCGGTGAGGAGCCTCACGACCCGTTCGGGCGCGAGGAATAGGGAGAGACGCTATGGCGACCATCGCGCAAGCCGTACGACTGGGACTCCATTACGCCGAAGAGCATTTGGGCATCACTGACGTTTTTGGCGAAGACGTTGGGCCTCCCTTAGGGGGAGTATTCACTTGCACCCAAGGACTCAAAACCTCCTGGAACTCACCACTCGATGAACGCGGAATCATTGGAATGGCGATGGGCATCGCCGCCGCCGGTGGGCATCCGGTCGCCGAAATTCAGTTCTGCGATTACATCTTCAATGCGATTGACCTCTTGAAGCTCGCAGGCAATACGTGCTGGGCATCTGCCGGGCAGTGGCAACTCCCGCTGGTGGTGATGACGCC
>JBGSMZ010000015.1:0-4743 GCA_041739845.1 Myxococcaceae bacterium | reverse complement strand
GACGGACCCAACGGTATCTCCGCTTCACGCGAGCCTCACGGATCGCGAGGGATCGCTCGTCGTTCGCGATGAAGGAAGCGTTTCTGGAGTCTTCGTCAGCATTCGACGCTCGGAACAGCTCAGTACCGGCGACGCTTTTAGCGCCGGAAATCGTCTCTTTCGCTACGTTGGGGCTGTTTCTGCCCCAACGCCTTGGAATCGCTTCGACGTCTTGATTCATGGCGCGCCAATCGGCGAAAAACAAATCTACCATTCAGTGGAAGAAATTCTTTCGGGGAACCGCTCCGGGCGCATCATCTCTACCACCGCTGGTAAGTTGACCATCGGCACCGGAGATACGGACTTTTCCTACCCGCAGGATGAGGGGTTGGCAGGAACGCACTGCGAACTCACCTTTCATCCTCACGGTGCGACGCTCACCGATCGCTCAGAAGGAATTGGAACCATGGTTCGCATCAGGAGCGAGCGCTCGCTCAGAAGCGGCGATAAGATTCGCATCGGGAACAACGTACTTGAAGCAATTGGCAGCTAGAATTCTTCAATAGACCATGCTGATTCGCGAACCCATCTGCAAGAGCGCTTCACGAAAGTCCTCCGCGCTCGCGTAGCGGTCCGCGGGAACGTCTGCCAGCGCGATCCGAAGTACCCGCAGCAATTCCTGGGAGCATCGGATGCGACCGAGGGGGCCAAACGGTAGGCGCCCAGTGACCAGCTCATAGGCCATGACGCCCGTCGCGTAGACGTCGGCTCGCGAATCGATGGAAGATCCACTTCGCTGCTCCGGAGCCATATACTTCCGAGTCCCAAAGCCATCTGCTTCCGCTCCGTCCGCTCCAACGTCGACGAGGGCGATTCCAAAATCGACCACCTTGACGAGGTCTTTTCTTCCTTGGATCAGCATGACGTTCTCAGGTTTGAGATCGCGGTGGATGACACCAACGGCGTGGGCCGCTTGCAGCGCGGATAACACTTGGCAGACAATCGCAACCGCACGCCGTTCCGTAAGTGGCCCTTCGGCTTGAAGTACGCGGCGGAGGTCGTATCCGGTCACGTGTTCCATCGCGAAGAAGGGACGCCCGTCGTCGTCGGTGCCGATTTCGAAAATCCGCACCGCGTTGGGATGCCGAACGCGCCGCAGTGCGATCGCTTCCGCTGCGAAGCGCGCGATCGCGCGGGGATTTCCTGTATGCTCGACACCAAGGGCTTTGATGACCACCAAGCGCTGCAATGGAACATCCGTTGCCAGCATGACGTCCGAGGTGGCCCCTTTCGCTACGACACGCTCGATGCGAAACTTTCCTGCAATGAGCTCGCTTCGCGTCCAGTTGGGCACCGAGGCGATTCTGCCATGGAGACCAATTTCGAGCCATAGCTCCACCCAGGGATGTTGCCGTCGCGCAAGCAAATGCTTAGGATGTCACCTATGGCTACTGCGCGCCCCCAGGTATCGATTCGCGTCGTCCGCGCCGATGGTGGAGCGGAATCTCAGGTTTTCATGTCAGGGAGTCAGCTCCTCTGCGGGCGCACCGGCGACCTACCTCTTCCAAACGACCCTTTTGTTGCCGAGACACAGTTTCGGCTCTTTTACTCGGGGGGAAAGCTCGCCGTCGAGGACGTCGGTGCCCACAATGGCGTGTTCTCTCGACTGCGCCAGGAGCGCCAACTTTCCGGAAAGAGCGAGATCCGCGTTGGAAGAGAGCGCCTCGTCGTGGAAGAAATCAAGCTCCCCATGACCGAGTCCGATGGGACGCTCAGCTGGGGAAGTACAGACCCTGATTGCCGCTTCCGCCTCGTTCAGCAATTCGAAGGGGGCGCGATTGGGAGCGCGTTTCTCCTGAAACAAGGAGAAAATCACTTGGGCCGCGAGAAGGGTGACATCACCTTCCCCAACGATGGCTTTGTTTCAGGAAAGCACGCGATTATCACCGTCAATGGCGACCGCATATCGATCCGAGATTTGGGTTCGGCGAACGGGACCTTTGCGCGCCTCACCGCACCGGCATTTGTGGAAAACAATGACCAATTCTTAGTCGGCAGCGAACTCCTTCGCGTCGAAGTTTCTTGACCGGGTTCGCCTCCGGCTCTTAGCCGTAGGAGTTCTCTTTCTTTTCCTGCTCTTCCTTGCACCGAATGCACAGCGTCGTTACCGGCCGAGCATCGAGGCGCTTCACGCTGATCGCTTCTTCGCAGCGCTCGCATGTCCCGAACATGCCCTCTTCAATCCGAGCGAGGGCCTTCTCGATTTTCCGGAGCAAGAACTTCTCGCGGTCGCGCAGGCGGAACACCATGGATTGGGCGTATTCGCTCGAGGCCTGATCGATCTCATCGGGCAGGTCATCCGTATCGAAATTCGATTCTTCGGCAACTGTCTTGCGAGCGCTCTCAAGGAGAACGCGACGGCTTTCTTCCAAGGTCTTCTTGAAGCGCTTTAAATCCCGCTGGGTCAGATTTTCGGACATGGTGGCCCTCAAAAGCTACGAACCTTCAGAATATGGGGTGCTCCTCTGTCATGTCAAGGTAGACTGAAGAGTTTCCGCGAGCAGCAGTTGCGCGTAGATTGGCTGACGCAATGACGGATACTCCCCGCATGGATCGCGAGTTCTTAAAAAGCGCGCTCACTCTCGCAAGCCATGCGGAAGTCGACCACTTCCTCTATATCTCGGACGTCCGGATCGCTCCGCCGGATTTGCGTGGGCGCCGTTGTCGAAAAAAGCTCGTCTATGCCGTGACCAGCGAAGGAGCGGCCACTGAACTTACGTCGCGTCACGAACGGGTCGTCCTCATCCCGGCCTACGATTATTCGCGTACCGAGCGCGTGAAGATGGCCGTGCTTTCCGCGCTTGCGCAAGGACACTTCAAGAAAGGCGAGTCGGTCCTCTGCGCGACGGGCAGAATCGGGCATGCCATCGACACGCTGATGTCGATGCGCATTGGCGGATCGATTGACGACAAAGGTGCTCTTGAGGGAATCAAGCTCGGTGAAGAGTTCAACTCCCAGGTAGTCGACGCGCTCCTCCAGCTCGCTCTCCAGATCGGCCAAGAAGGCTTTGAAGGCCATCCGATCGGTACGATTCTCTGCATAGGGGACCACAACCAGGTTCTCGAGGTCAGTCGACAACTCACCATCAATCCATTCCAGGGCCTTTCGGAAGCGGAGCGCAACGTCCTCGACCCGCGTATCCGAGAAGCCATCAAGAATTTCTCTGTCCTCGATGGGGCGTTTGTAATCCGCGGCGATGGAGTCGTCCTCGCCGCGGGCCGCTACCTCTCGCCGACGGACGACGGGGTCAAGATTCCGCTCGGTCTGGGGGCGAGGCATGCGGCGGGAGCCGGAATTACTGCCTCGACGAATTGCGTGGCATTGGTCGTTAGCCAAACGTCAGGCGCCGTTCGCATGTTCAAGGAAGGTGGAATCGTCTTGGAGCTACACCAAAATGCGAGACGCAATTGAACAGAAACCAGGAGGTCGCACTATGGCCAAGCTCTCGCTAGAAATCCCGAATCCGCTTTCTCTCGCTGACACCAAGAACCGCTTGGCGTCACTCCTCGAACACTGGCACAGCAAGTACGGGATCGTTGCCACATGGAGTGGGAGGAAAGCGACCCTTCAAGGAAGTGCCATGGGCATCGCCCTCGACGGTCACGTAGAGATTTGCGATGGTTCCGTTCGCTGCCAAGCCTCGGACCCGGGATTGCTGCTCCGGGGCCAAGCGAAGAAATACTTGTCGCGAAAGCTTGCCGCATATCTCGACCCCGCCGGCCCACCGGATCCTGAAGGTGAGAACGCCTGAGAAGGTCTTCCTCAACTCAGCGTCGGAGCGCCTAGGTCCCCCTCCCTAAGGGACCCTAGGCGCTCCAGAATCGTACCGAAGATAGAGGGTTGCGTGCCCCTATCCAAATTCCTGACGACTACTTTCGCTTCGTGCGCCGAGGCGCTGCCTTTTTGGGAGCCGCCTTTTTTGAAGCCGCCTTTTTGGGAGCCGCCTTCGCCGGGCGTCCCTTCGATGGGGCAACCTTGCTCTTGGCCGCCTTGGCTGTCTTCGAAACGCGAATGGACGCTGACTTTGCGGCGCGACCGATCTTCTTTTTGCCTTTGGTGATTTGGGATTTTATCGATCGCTTCATCTTCTTCAGGACGGCTGGCACGTGAGAAACCTCTTCCTTGTGTTCGTGGAAGGCAACTGCCTCCAAGTGGTGTCCGCCCGGGCCAATGACATACGCTGCGTAGTACTTGGGATCGTAATGGGCTCGAATTCCCCGGGGGACCATCATCGGACGCTCCAGCGGCGAGCGCCGCATGGTGGAACGCCCGTACCGCCGCATGATCCGCGGCATCAAAAGCAATGTGCAGCGACTGGGTAGGTGTTGCCGATTCCTTGATCCAAAACGCTGGCTTCCCGGAACGCCCGAATCCATAAACTCCTTCGAACGATTGAACGACGCGGTATCCCAACGGCGCGAGGACACGTTCGAAGAAATTGAAATTGTCTCCGAGATTGCTGACGCTCAGGGTCAGGTGATTAATCATGCTCTTGAGAATCGACTGACTTGGCTATCAATGCAAGCGCTACGATCCGAGGAGAGGCCTGCCGACGTGCCACTTGCAATGATCGCGCTTGCATTTTCCAACCACCTCGGGGTTGGAACCGCACTGTCGTCCTTGACGGTTCGAGGGTGACCAGCGTATTTGCGCTCGCGACATGTCCTTCAACGCCCCCAAACTAGAGGCCAAGCAGCGCGCAG
>JBGSMZ010000173.1:0-21997 GCA_041739845.1 Myxococcaceae bacterium | reverse complement strand
CGAGGCGCGCGACGGCGATCGGCGCCTCGGCAATTTCGCGCTTCCAATCGCGGCTTCGTTGGCAGCGGCACTCGATCAACCAGCACCGCTGGGCGTCGACAAACTGCGGCCCCTGGTCGAGGGATTTGAAGGGCTGCCGCGCGCAGAACTCGCCCCGGAATTGGAGGCGCAATTGCGTGGGTATCAGCTCCAAGGAGTGCGCTGGATTTCGTTTCTCCGGCGCGCCGGCCTCGGTGGGCTACTCGCCGACGACATGGGTCTCGGAAAGACGCTCCAGACCATCGCTGGGCTTTCGGGTCGCGCACTGGTCGTCTGCCCCGCGAGCCTGGTGCCGACATGGCAGCAGGAGCTTGCACGGTTCCGTCCAGACCTTCGGGTGCTCACCTACCACGGCGAGCGCAGACAACTCGTCGAAGCAGACGTGACGCTCACAACCTATGCGCTGCTGCGGCGGGACAGCGAATCGCTGTGCGCAGTGCAGTGGGATATTGCGGTCCTGGATGAGGCGCAAGGCATCAAGAATCCCGAAAGCCAAACCGCCGCGTGCGCATTCAAGTTGCGCGCACCATGCCGCCTTGCGCTGACCGGAACACCCATCGAGAATCGCCTCGGCGAGCTGTGGAGTTTGATGCATTTTGCCAATCCGGGACTCTTGGGAGGGCGGAAGAAATTCGAGACAAAGTTTGTCGCACCGATCGAAAGCGGCCGCGAGCAACCGCTGCGTGAGCTGCGGAAGCGAATCGCCCCGTTTGTCTTGCGTCGCCTGAAGCGCGATGTCGCCACGGAACTTCCACCGCGCACGGAGATGGTCCGATACGTCACTCTCGATTCACGCGAACGCGCCCTCTACGATGCGCTGTACGCAGCGGCGCGCGGCCAAGTCCTGCAAACTTCTGAAGGGAAGACCCGCAACTACCTGGGGGCGCTGGAAGCGCTCTTGCGATTGCGCCAAGCTGCCTGCCATTCGGATTTGGTTCCAGGGCAAGCGGCGAAGCGATCCTCCAAAGTGACGAGTCTCGTCGAGGCACTCAGTGTCGCTTCCGAGGAAGGACACCGGGCGCTCGTCTTCAGTCAATGGACCGGATTCCTCGATCTCATCGAACCGGAGTTACGGACTGCGGACCTCTCCTTTGTGCGTCTCGATGGATCGACGCCGGATCGCGGCGCTGTCGTCGCTGACTTCCAGAGGCCCGACGGCCCGCCGGTCATGCTGATTTCCCTGAAGGCGGGCGGCGTGGGACTCACCTTGAC
Organism: Myxococcaceae bacterium; assembly: GCA_041739845.1. Taxonomy (GTDB): domain Bacteria; phylum Myxococcota; class Myxococcia; order Myxococcales; family Myxococcaceae; genus JBGSMZ01. The sequence continues at coordinate 20,746 of JBGSMZ010000173.1, read as the reverse complement.
TGCAGCGGATACGGTCTTTCTTTGCGATCCGTGGTGGAATCCTGCGGTGGAGGCACAAGCCGCAGATCGGGTGCACCGAATCGGTCAGGAGCGGCCGGTTCTTCTCTGTCGTTTGATTTCCTTAGGCACTGTCGAAGAGAGAATTCTGAAGCTCCAAGAGCGAAAGCGCGCACTCTTTGATGCTGCCCTCGAGGGGAGCGGTGTCGCCGCAGGGCTGACCCGTGACGACTTGCTCGAACTCCTAGAGCCGATAGAGTCTCCTTCATGAGAAAGCTTCGTTGCGGACTCCTCGGTGCCACGGGAATCGCTGGGCAACAGTTCGTCGATGCCCTTGCAGCGCATCCTTTGTTCGATCTCGTTGCGTTGGCAGCATCCCCGCAGCGCGCAGGCCAAACCTATCGAGAAGCCCTTTCTCGAGGCGGGGGAAGTGCAGGGTGGTGTTTGCCTCGGTCTCCGGATGCGCGGATCGCCAAGATGCGGCTTGCTGCTCCAGATCGCTTCGATATTGAGGCCCTGGACCTGGTGTTTTCTGCCGTCGAGACAGACGTCGCCCGGATCCTCGAGCCGTTGTACGCGGAAGCATTGCCGGTCGTTTCGACGGCGAGCGCATTCCGAGGAGAGGCAGACGTTCCGCTCCTCATTCCTCCGATCAACGCAAGTCACCTCCCACTCGTTCGAAAACAAGCGCAGCGTGGCTGGCGCGGATTTATTCTTCCGATTCCAAACTGCACGACGACTGGCCTCGCCATGACGCTGGCTCCCCTCGAAGAGGCGTTTGGCTTGAAAGCGGTGATGGTCACTTCACTGCAAGCAGCTTCCGGAGCCGGGCGAAGCCCGGGAGTGCCTGCGCTCGACTTGATTGACAACGTTGTTCCGTACATCCCCAATGAAGAGGAAAAGGTGGAGAGGGAGACGCAGAAAATCCTTGGAAAGCTTGGCCGGCCCGCGGATTTGCGGATTTCAGCAACGTGCACCAGAGTTCCCGTACTCGACGGCCATACGGAAGTCGTGGCGGTCAGTCTCAAGAAGAAGGCGAGCGAGGGCGACGTGGCTGCCTGCTTCCGCGCTTGGCGCGGAGACGAGGGCGCGCGGAAGCTACCGTCGTCGCCGCCCCAGTGGATTGTCGTTCTCGAGGACCCCTATCGTCCGCAACCTCGCCTGGACCGGGACACGCATGGCGGAATGGCCACGACCGTTGGGAGACTTCGGACCGATGTGGTTCTTCCAAACGGCTTCAAGTACGTCTTGGTTTCTCACAACACCCGTTTTGGCGCGGCGCAGGGAGCGCTTCTCGTAGCAGAATTACTCGTTGCACAAAGATTCATTGGTGAACGGGATCGAAGCCCACGGTAGGTGGTTTTTCCTTTAAGGAGGCAGCATGCCCTACGTCGTTACCGAGCCATGCATCAAGTGCAAGTTCACCGATTGTGTCGAAGTTTGTCCCGTCAATTGCTTTTACGAGGGAGCGAACTTCCTCGTGATTCACCCTGACGAATGCATCGATTGTGGCGCCTGCGAGCCCGTTTGCCCCAGCAAAGCGATTTACCCTGAGAGCGATCTCCCCGAAAAGTTCCGGGACTTCATCGGCGTGAATGCGGAGTACGCGCAGAAGTGGCCAAACATCACCGACAAGCGCGAGCCGCTCCCAGACGCAGATGCGCTCAAGGACACACCCGGCAAACGACCGTTGCTCGACCCCAATCCAGGGGGATGACTCGGAGGCGCTTCATCCAAGCGTCAAGCCTGCGAGCCGGAGTCCAAGGGAAGCGATGGCCTTCGCGAGACGCTCGGTGGACCGGGCGTCGAATCCATGCGCGCCACGGAGTGCAATGCACACCGCGCGACCATCCTGAAGGCGAATATCGGCGCTGATGCCGTTGGAGAGTTCAAGCGAGAGCCCAGGGCCAGACGCTCGAGCGTGCAGGGTGACTCGCCGAACCAAGGCCAGCATGCGATCGATTTGAGGTCTCGCCGCCGCGCCGAGCGAGAGGTCCGCAGCCGAAGGGGAGAGTTCCCCCTGAAGCTGCATCTGCTCGGAGCGTGGCGATTCTCGTGACTGGCGGACTTCCTGTTCAATCACTTTGAGAAGTGCATCCCCGAGCTTGCGAACCTTTGAATCGCCGGCGGCAGGAGGGTTTGCCTCGCGCACGATCGCAGCCTGTGCAGTTTGCGTGTGCGCTTGTTCTCTCAATTCTTGCAGGCGCACCGCATAGCGTTGCCCAGCAGCGCGTAGGAGCGTCAGATCTTGGTTCAATGCCACGTGGGCTTTCGCGGTCGCGGATTCCTTCTTGCCCGCGATTGTGGCCGATCCAGCGCGGAGATCTTTGAACGAAATATTCCGCAAAAAAGCATCGAATCGATTGCGCTGGACAGGTACATCGCTACATGTTTCGTCCACTTTCATCGGTTCCATTTCCATCCACTGGTAGGCATTGGGTGTGCCAGAACGTAGCTGCGCCGCCTTCGAGTCCTATGATGAAACCCAGAGCAACCCAGACCAACCCAGCCGCGACGCCGAACAGTGAAATTAGCGTGAAGGCCGTCGAGGGCGAAGGGGAGCTCTTTCAGGCGCTCGCGATACGCGAGGTCGTCTTCATTGAAGAGCAGGGAGTCCCAGAGTCACTCGAGCGCGATGAAGAGGACTCTGCCGCCTACCACCTGCTCGTAAGCGCCGGAAAACACGCCGTTGGCACGGGGCGACTGGTTGCTTCTCCCCCTCCCGAAGGCGAGCCAGGAAACTGGGGTCGCGTAGGGCGGATGGCCGTGGTCTCCTCGCATAGGCGGAACGGCCTCGGGACGATGCTCTTAAGCGGCCTCGAAGGCGAAGCGCGTCGCCGCGGCTATCAGGGAATTCTCCTCCATGCGCAAACGGCGGTAATGGAGTTCTACATTCGCCAGGGCTACCGAGCGCAGGGGCCAGTCTTCGAAGAAGCAGGTATGCCTCACGTCGAGATGCAGAAGTCCCTTTAGGAAGGCTCGGGAGGGTTTCCCAGTCGCACGAAAGGCTCTTGAAGAGCCTCTCTCGCGAAATTGCTCTCAAATGCGCCGGTCCAGCAAGGACTGGACTTCACCGCTTCGTTCGAGAGGAAGTGACACTCGACAACGCGTGTTGTCGAGGAACGCTAGCGCAAAAGGTCAGGGCGCGGCAACGCGAAGGCTCAACACAGGCGCCCCGCTTGGCACTTCCGCAGTCGCCAGCGCTTCCGCAGTGATCATCAAGTCAAAATCCCGAAGCGGCGTCAATGTCTCGAGCGTTGCACTGAGCTTCTTGTCAACCTGAAGTGCGCCAATATTTCGAGGGGACATGGTCCTGGAGGAATCGCTGCTGATTTCGGTTGCCCAAACAACGTAAGATGTGGCGCCAGCACCCACGCGAGAAGGGGGTGCCAGATTGGCAACGGAAATAAGAAGGCGCGTGTTGCCGTTCGGTGCGGCGAGCCTCTCGACCGTCCCAGTTGCAGCGGGTGTAATTGCGCTGGGCGCAAAGACGAGCGGCTTCATAGACGCACAAGAAGCGAGCAACAGCGCTGAAGTGAAGAGTACTTTAATCATAGCGCCCCCGACTGCTCCACCTTGAAAAAAAGTCAATAACATTCGAGGCCCTTCCCGCGAAGTCATTGGGACTTCCCTCATCGCAACCACGCATGTCCAAGCGCGAATGCCAGAGGGCATTCGCTATTGCGATGGCGGTTCATCGGGGGGTCCTGCGCGCACCGATGCCTCCGGTCCCAGCTGGGAAGAGGTTGAGGCCTCTTCGGCAGCCAACTTTCGGTAGATGGTTCGCGCTGCTATGCCGAGCATTCTTGCCGCGAGGTTCTTGTCGTTCTTGGTATGTCGCAGCGTCTCTGCAATGACGCGGCGCTCGACTTCTTCCATTGGCGTCCCAATAGGGATGACTATTTGGGAAGACGAACCCATGGGTCCAGAACGGACGGATTCCGGAAGGTCTTCAGGGCGAACAAATTCCCCACGCGAGAGCACGACGGCCCGCTCCATTGCGTGCTCCAGTTCGCGGACATTTCCCGGCCAGGCGTAGCGCTCGAGGGTAGCCATAGTTTCGTCATCAAAGCCGCGCAGCGGCTTCTTGTTCTTGTCAGCGAAGCGAAGAAGGAACGCTTCTGCGAGGAGTGCAATGTCTTCTTGGCGCTCAGCGAGGGCTGGTATGCGTACCTCGACGACGTTCAACCTGTAATAGAGGTCTTCGCGAAAGCGCCCCTCCTGCGTCTCCGTTTGAAGGTCCTTGTTGGTCGCGGCCACGACGCGAACGTCGACTTTTATGGTTTGGGTTCCACCGAGCCGCTCGATTTCTCCCTCTTGCAACGCGCGCAGCAGTCGGACTTGTGCCTGCAAGCTCATTTCGGCAACTTCGTCGAGGAACAGCGTTCCCCCGTCGGCGCGCTTGAAGCGTCCTTCTCGCCGCTGCATGGCACCAGTGAATGCACCGCGCTCAACCCCGAAGAGCTCCGCTTCGAGAATAGATTCGGGAAGTGCACCGCAGTTAACCGCCACAAACGGCTGGCGCGCGCGCAGGGAATTGTCATGCAGGAAGCGGGCAGCGAGTTCTTTGCCGGTTCCAGACTCCCCGACGAGCAGCACCGTTGCAGTGGAAGGAGCGGCTTGACGCAGCAGCTCCATAAAGGCGCGGAAGGACGGTGATTGCCCAATGAGCGTCCGCTCGCCCGCATCCGCGAGCTTGATCCGCAAGTCCGCATTTTCTTCAAGGAGCGACCGGCGTTCCATGGCCTTTTCCACGGCGCGCACGAGGGAGTGTCGCTTGAGTGGCTTGGTGACGAAGTCGTAGGCGCCGTCGCGCATTGCACCGACCGCGATTTCGACGGTTCCAAAGGCGGTCATCAGAATCACTTCGACGTCCGGGCGCAGCGCGCGCGACGCTTTGAGAAGCTCCTGTCCGTCCACCCCAGGCATCATGAGATCAGTGACGAGGACGCAAATTTCCGGGCGTCGAAGCAAGTCGAGCGCGTCTTTGCCGTTGCTCGCCGCGAGCGTCTCGATTCCCTCGCGCTGAAAAATGCGACATACGGAAGCCAAGTTCTCGTCGTCGTCGTCCACGACGAGTACGGTGGCGCCTGGTTTCGTCACGCGCTACTCCTCATCGCCGCCGCCAGATTCGCCCATCGCCGCTATGCGAGTCCAATCTCTTTTGGAAGGAGCTCTCTTCCCGATCGCGACGGCCGGAACTGGTCAACCTCCCGCCACGGTGAGTTCTCGCACGCGAATGGTAGGCGCTGCAGTGGAGCTGCGAAAGTCCAAGTCATTTCCAACAGCGTCGATGGACGCAAGGAGCGAAAGCAAATTGCCAGCTACCGTCACTTCGTGGACAGCGTGCGTCAATTCGCCATTTTCAATCCAAAGTCCATTGGCTCCTTGGGAGAAGTCGCCGGTGACTTGGTTCACTCCGTGGCCAAGCATCGAAGTGACGTAGAATCCTTTTCGAACGCCGGCGATGATCGCCTTGGGATCGCAGTCTCCGGCGGCGAGGTACAAGTTGGTGTGGCCGATCGCAGGGAGACTTCGGTATCCTCGGGATGCGCTGCCGGTGGGAGCCTTCTTCGCCTTTCGGGCGGTGAAAGCGTCGTAGAGAAACGCGGAAAGGCATCCACGCTCGACGAGTGCGGTGCGCCGGGACGCAACGCCTTCGCCGTCGAAGGGGGCCGTGCGCATCCCCTTTGGCAGGAGGCCGTCGTCGATGATCGCAACGCCCGCAGGGGCGACCTTCTCGCCCAACCTGCCAGCAAGAAAGGAAGAATTCTTGAAGACCGCATCGCCATTGCAGGCATTGGCGACTGCAGCGACGAAGCTTGCGGCTACCGCTGGCTCAAATACCACGGGAACGCGGACAGACTTCACCTGTTTGGCTCCCAGAAGGCGCACGGCGCGGCGCACTGCTTCTTCCGCAACCTGTTCAGGGGATTCTAGGTCATCCAAGAAGCGCTTGGCGTCGTACCAGGAACTCGTCTGGAGTTGCTTTCCATCCGAGGCCACCGGAGCCGCATACAAATAGGCGGTGCTACCGCGGTAGCTCCCGCGAACGCCGGTGCTCGATGCAAGGAAGACTTCGCTGACGGATTCTCCCGCGCCGACACTTTCAATCGCCTTTATGCGCGGGTTCGAGCGGACGTGCTTTTCAACCTCAAGGGCGACGTCAACCTTCCAATCGGGACTCAAGGCCGCGACTTTGGGGTCGTACATGTCGTTGACCACCGGCCAATTTCCCTGCTCCTTTCGGCTCGGGAGTCCGTTCGATGCATGGGCCGCGCTCGCCCGGGCAATAGCAATCGCCCGGGCAACAAATGCCTTCAGTGAGTTTGGTGCGAAGTCGCTCGTCCAGGCGAAGCCCATGCGCCCCTTCACGAAGACTCGGAGCCCTAATCCCTTGGACGCCGCCTGCGTCAGGTCTTCTATTTCGCCATCGCGCACGCGGACGTCTCCACTGCGACCGACTTCGAGGAATACTTCGGCCGCGTCGGCTCCGGAGCGCGTCGCTTTCGAGACCAGATCGCTCGCAAGCTTCTCATAAGCGTGGGTCACGTCACACCGCCTACCTTGGTGCCGCCCACGGTCATGTGGTCGATGCGCAGTGTAGGGAGGCCAACGCCGACGGGAACGCTTTGACCGTCCTTGCCACAGGTTCCAAGTCCTGGGTCCGGCATGGGATCATTTCCCACCCGTGACACATTCTTGAGAGCCTCGGGTCCAACCCCCATGAGGGTGACACCTTTCAAGGGTCGACCGATTCTGCCTTTTCGAATTTCGTAGGCCTCTGTGACCTCAAACACGAAGTTTCCGTTGGTGATGTCGACTTGCCCTCCGCCGAATGTCGCGCAGTAGACACCCTTGTCTACGCTGCGCACGATATCTTGTGGGTCATCCATTCCCGGCGCCAAATAGGTGTTCGTCATGCGAGGCATCGGGAGGTGCCGAAAGGATTCCCGCCGACCGCTTCCCGAAGAGGTTTTCCCCATCAAGCGAGCGTTGTAGGAATCGTACATGTAGTCCTTGAGTATCCCTCGTTCGATCAAGACTTTGAATCGCGGAAGTTCGCCTTCGTCGTCGACGTTCAAGGAACCGCGAGCGTTGGCATAGGTGCCGTCGTCGATAACTGTCACCAAATCGCTGGCGACCCGTTCCCCAAATTTCCCAGCGTAGAGCGAAGTGCCTTTGCGAATGAAGTCCGCTTCGAGTCCGTGCCCGACGGCTTCATGGAGGAGGATGCCGCTCCAACCAGGAGCCAATACAACCGTCTGCTGACCCGCTTCTGCGTCTTTCGCTCCGAGTGTGGCGATCGCTTGGCGTGCGGCCTCCTCGCCAACGGATTCCGGCGTGAAGGTATCAAAGTGGGAGAATGGAACCCTGCCGCCGCCACCAAAAAAGCCATTGCGGCGCTCTCCTCGCTTGCCCTCAGAGACCACGACCGTCGAAATCCTGCAAAGGTCCTGCGTATCCTGGGCACAGCGCCCATCCGTGTTGGCAATGAATATCTGCTTGGTGGAGTCCGCATAGCTCGCGACGACTTGGCGTACGCGGGGATCAAAGGCCCGCGCGGAGCGATTTGCGCGCGCGAGGAGATCGCGCTTCGCGTCCACGGCCACTGCGGCCAAGGGTTCCTCGACGCGGTAAAAAGAAGGGAGGGCGACTGGGCTTACGGAAAAAGGCTTCGCACTGCCGCCCTGGTGCGCGATGCGCGAAGCCGCTTCTGCGGTGCGACACAGCGCCTCTTCATCGAGGTCGTCGGAATAGGCATAGCCTATCTTGGAGCCAGCGATGACGCGGATGCCAACTCCCATGGAGATGCCATACTGGATGCTCTTGATCTTGTTTTCATCCAGGGTCACAGCAGTGAACTCTGTTCGCTCTCCATAGACTTCTGCGAAGTCGGCTCCTCTTTGCATCGCAACTCCAAGGAGGCGCTCCGCCAAAGGTACTCCGGGTGGGGCAGTGGATCGCAGGGTTCGGCTGGGCATCGGTGCGCACGCTTCTAGCAAATCATCACGTGCTGTGGCAGTCTGCCGTGGAGTGAATATCGAGCATCTTTCCACAACAGGATAGGGCTAGCAGGTGGGTTTCGTTCTCCTCTTTGTCGCCGCAACGGTCGCGCTCACTGGGGCGGCGCTTCTGATTTCTGCCTCTACGCTGCCTGAAAAGGGGTTATTCGAAGTCTTGGCGGTGACGGTGCTCCTCACCTGCGCGACGGCATCGACGATCGTCACCTATTTGGCGATAGCGAATACCTTCTACGCATCCACCACCGCGGCGCTCACTCTCTTGCTTGCGATATTGGGATGTTGGTACGCGCTGCAGTCCCCGCGACGCGCTGCGCTTCGAGAGCGAATGGCCGCACTTCGCCATGCGCCAGCAAAGCTCTGGAGGGAAGTGTTCCATGAGCAGGAGTTCACAGCGTACGTTCTCCCAATCGCAGTCATAGCCATAGCAACTTCGATCTGGATTGCGCTGTGGCTGCCTCAATGGGCTTGGGATTCCGTTTGGTACCACATCCCGATGGCGACCTATCTGGTACAGGACCACGGGTCGCACGTCATTGCGACTGGTAACTGGCCCGTGGCCACCTTCCCCAGAAACCTCGAGAATATCGCCGCTTGGATCATGGTGCTTCTCCAGCAGAAGCGTTGGGATGGATTGAGCCAAATCCCTTTTGGGATCTTGGGGCTGTTGGTGCTGTCGGCCTGGTCGCGCCGGTTGGGGGCCAGCCGCCCGCTGAGCCTCGCCGCGGGGGCGCTGTTCGTCCTCCTTCCCAGCGTCTACCTGCAACTTCATACGACGCAATCCAACGTCTCTGATGGCGCGTTGTTGTTGGCGATGGTCTATTTCTTGTCGAGCCCGCAAGTGCGCGGGAGCGACTTGGTACTCATGGGCGTCGCCGGGGGCATGTATCTGGGAACGAAGGCTGGGTCTCCATTTTTCCTCGCGATGTATTCTCCACTGTTCATCTATCAAACGGTACGCGTGTTTCGCTCTCCTGTGCACCGCGCCGGTGCCGTCAAAGCGCTCTCTTTCGCCCTCGCGCTGATCGTTCTCATCGGTGGCCACATTTGGATTCGCAATGCCTATGTATTTGGCAACCCGATGTATCCAGTTCGTGTGCACGTTCCAATCCTAGGAATCACGCTGCCTGGGACCGGCGAGGCGGCGGACTTCACAGTAGCGCGCGACGTTCCTTTTTTGCAGGCGCCAGGAGCGATCAAACGAATCGGAACCAACTGGATGGACTACACCTTCCGCGTTCCTGGGGAGATTTGGACCGACATCCGACCCGGAGGTTTGGGTCCTCTGATGCCCTACGTGCTTGCGCCGGCACTGGGCGCTATGCTCTTGGCGTTTCTCGCGCGAGGGCTGCGAAGAAGGCGATGGGAGTTCCAATGGGCGCTTCTCCCCTTGGTAGGCCTGGTGAATTTCATGAGCCCACAAGCATGGTGGGGGCGCTTCACGCTTCCGCTCTCCGGCGCGGGGCTCGTCGCCATGGCGACGCTGATGACAATGATGCGGCGTCCCCTTCGACAGGTTGCATCTGCGATCGTCGTACTCCTCGCCATCCATGGGTACGTGAACGCGGTTGTAGGATACCACTGGATCCCTGCAGTCTTCGGGACCTCAGAAGAGCGAGCGTTGGAAGAAGCGCATGTGCGGTCTGAGAATTGGCTTTGGGATCAACCGTGGGTAGACCTTCGGGAGCGCCTTCCTCGCGGCGCCGTGATCGTCACCGATGGGGACGACTTTTTCTTTGGAGAGTACTGGGATTACAACTTTGATAACAGTGTTCACGAAGTTCTCTACCAGGGAGATGACCTCGCCTACCTTGATGCACTCGTGAAGCTTCGGCCAACATGGGTGAGTATGCGTGCGGGATCGAGACAAGAGCAGCTGGTGCGCGAAGCTTTGGGTGCGGCGCTGCTCTTTTCACCGCTTCCGGGAAATGGACCGCCGCACAATGTCTATGCAATTCCTCCGGAAGTCTTTCCTCCACGTGGGCACGAACACTGACTTCCCAGGGTCCAGCTGCGTTAACCCCAGAGTTCAACAGGGGCTGCCCAAGTCAAAAGGTGGCACGTCAGTCCGTGTACCCCAATGATGCTATTGCACGGTGAGCGCAATCAATCCAAGAGCGAGCATCCGACCGTCGCCGCTCATTCCAAGGTCCCCGGGGCTCACCGCGTCCGGGAAATAAAGTTGAATTTTAAGAAGGCGGTTTTGAAGCTTCCTTTGCTGTCGAAGCTCCGGCGGAATTTTAATTGTAAACTGCTCCGCTGAGTTTGCTGTGAGCGTCAACGACTCGGTCGGTATTCCGTTGATCCTCACCTCGACGGTCTGCTTGGGATGAAAGGGGCTCACCAGCGTTCTCGCCTCCACCAGAATACTGGCTACCTCTTCGCTCTCTAGCGGGAGAAACAACGCCGCATCCTTGCCCTCAGACCAAGTACCCCAGTCTTCTGATGTTGCCCATCCGTTGGCGAGGTACTGAGTGCCAGAATTGTCCCTGCTGAACACCAAGCGATCTCGTGCTGTCAAAGCTCTTGGCAAGTCAGCAAACATATCAATCTCCCCAAGCGCTTTGAGGCATGTACTGCATTTCTCCCAACCTGGCGCAATTACTGTAAAGCCATCGATGGCCGCCAAAAAGTCGCGTTCTCGGTTGAGGCCGAAGGCCAATCCACGGGCATTGATGCCCTCAGCTATGTAGAGCGAATCGGCATCAAAGTTGCCGCTCTAAATCGTGGCGGTTTCGGGGCGAACCTACTTGAGTTCGAGAGGTCGTCGCAAGAAGGTTGCGTTTCGCAGATCATCGGGGCCTGTTCCACTGCGTTTGCAGGGGCGGGCGCCGACTGCGTGGTTTCCAGTTCTCAATCGGGCAAATCCGTTCCCCGAGCCGAGCAGTTCTCGGTCGTGCGCATCTCCGATTGCTTCTTGGCGGAGTGGGAGGTCCGACTCTGAACGAGTCCATTGGAACGGGCGACTCGAGTTCCGCTTCGTACGTGCCTACGAGGAGTTTACGGACCTGCCCGACGCCGGACTCCAGGCTCGGTGGGCGCGAGCGAGCGGGGAGCGGGGCGAGCAGGGGTCACGCCAGCATAAAAAATGCGGCTCAAAGGCGCGCAGTCACTGTTGACACCGGGGCCCCCTTAGCGTCATTTCCACGGTGCCCTTTCGAAGAGGAGGCCGTGATGGAATCGATTTCTATGCCTGGAGGCTGCGCATGCGGTGCGGTGCGCTACTCGTTGAAGGCTCCGCCGATGTTCGTCCATTGTTGCTACTGCAAGGACTGCCAAAGGCAGACGGGGAGCGCCTTTGTGATCAACGGAATCGTCGAGACCGGAATGATTGAGCTAGAATCAGGGACGCTGGCGACGACCCAAATGCCCACTGAATCCGGCCGCGGGCACGAGATATTCCGCTGCTCGGATTGCCTCGTTCCGCTGTGGAGCAACTATGGTCGGCGACCGCATTTGCGCTTCTTGCGGCTGACCACGCTCGATGACGCCACCCAGTTTCCGCCCGATGTGCATATCTACCTGCGCTCAAAGCTGCCATGGGTGCAAATCCCGGATGGCGCCAAGGCGTTTCGTGCGTACTATGACACAGAAAAGGTATGGCCTCCGCAAAGCCTCGCGCGTCGCTATGCAGCGGCAAAATGATCCGGAAAGCGTTTGCTCGCTGGTTCGTAAGGTTTCATAGGAGGTAGCCATGATTCGAATCATCATCGCGTTGTTGGTGCCGTGGTTCACGTTTTTTACGATTGGAAGGCCCATCGCCGGGGTTATCTGCCTCGTACTTCAAGTCACCATCATCGGTTGGCTTCCGGCCGCAATTTGGGCGGTTTACTCTCTCAGGGAATTCGAGGTCGATCGAAAAATTGAACGTGCACTGGACTGGTCCGGTCGTTGAGCGCAGGCAGGACGCGTTCTCGATTGTGGACGCACGCTCTCGAGCCTTGGTGACTGGGTCCCGGGCTTTGATTGAAATGAGTTGGCCCACGAAGTGCAGCTCCTAAGCTGCTGACTCCGCGAGGTGGAGGAGGTGGGCGTGGGGTCGGCGCGGGAAGCACGGGGAACGACGAGGCGTCGCTCGTTCCTCGTGCGACCCGATTTTGCACGCTCGCGTCTCACCTGTTGCTCGGCGAGCGCGCTCAGAGAATGCGCTTTGTCGGCGAGCGCAACAGCTTCCTCAACGATATTTTTCGAAAGGGTCCAAAGCTCGAACGGATCGCTACGACCGCTATCAGCGCTATGGAAGAGGCAATTCCTAGGAGTCCTAAAGTTGGGATTCCGTCGACGTTCCAGGTTTTCGAACTGAACGCGATAAATGTGCCGATAATGAACCCGCAGGCACAGAGGCCCGAAAAGGCGACGAGGGCGAGGGAGCGTATGCTCGCATTGAGATCGCTTATCTGATCGCTGCGGACATTCATCGCGAATTGGCCGGATTCGATGTCGAGGAGGATTTGGCTCAACTGCTGGGGAACTTCATAGGCCGCCGACTGCAGGCGAAGCGCCGTCTTCATCAGCTCACTCGGAAGGAGGCTCAGATCGAAGCGCTCCGCAAGAATGCGCTTGGTATAGGGAAGGATTGTCTGAGCGATCGGCATCTTGGGATACAGCATTCGGATCACGCCTTCCGCAGCGACCGCTGACCGCGCCAAGAGGGCGTATTCTTTGGGCAGCCGCAGGCGATGGCGCACTGCCAGGTCGAGGAGTTCGCGAAGGATATACTTGGCGTCGTGATCGCTGAGCGAGCCCTCGATGCGCGACGCCAAAAGGTTTGCAATATCCTGCCGAAATGCGGGGGAGTTCGCGTGTGTATCAGTGGCGCTCACGCGCATCAGGATGCGCGCTACCGAATGCGCATCCTTAAACGAAATGGCCAACGCAAGAGACACCAGCGTGTCCTGCATAGCTCGGGTGATGCGACCGACGAGCCCATAGTCGATGAGGCCGAGGATTGGCCCTTCGAGCACCAACAGATTTCCTGGGTGCGGGTCAGCGTGAAATAGCCCTTTCTCGAAGACTTGCTGAAAGGCGCATTCAACAATAATCAAGGCGAGCTTCTTGCGCGTCGTTTCATCCAGCGAAGCGACCGAGAGCTTGGGTGCATCGATGTGTTCCAGCGTAAGCACTGTGCGCGCCGTGAGCGCGTCGTACACCTTGGGAATCTTGAGCGTCGGCTGACCAGAGAACGCTTCCGCAAAGGCATGGACGTTGGAAGCCTCCGTCAAGAAATTGAGTTCGTCCTCAATCGCTTGTTCGAACTCGTCGAGGAGTATCGTGGGCCGGTACACGGCAAATTCCTCGACGACGGCCTCAAGCATCCGAGCGAGAGAGCGCAGCGCGGAGAGATCAGCCTTGAGTTGCGCAGCGACCGTCGGACGTTGCACTTTGACGATGACGCGGTTGCCATCCAGCGTCGTTGCGCAGTGCACTTGGGCAATGGACGCGGCCGCCAGAGGGGTCTCTTGGATTTGGGAAAACACTCTGGAAATCGGCTGGCCCAAGCCACTTTCAATTTCTGCTTTGGCGACCTCAAAGGGGAAGGGTGGGGCTTGATCTTGGAGGGCTGCTAATTCTTCGACGAGGTCGGCGGGAAGTAAATCCGAGCGCGTCGACATGATTTGGCCGAGCTTTACAAAAGTTGGGCCCAGCTCTTCGAGCATCAAACGAAATCGTCGCGCCGCTGGATTGCGGAGGCGCAAGTCCCCGTCTCCCGGCGGGGCTGTGTGCTTGAAGCCGACCTTCTCCAAAAGTTCCCCAAAGCCGAATTTGCCTGCGATGACCGCCACTTGGCGGACGCGATTGAGGTCTGCGAAGGCGTCTCGGATCACTGGAGGGACCCTCGCACGCCTGGGGTTCCCCCGCAAATCCCGACATACGCCCGGGAACCGGCAAAGCGATGTATGGAGCGCTTGTGGCGGCGATCGACGAAGCAGCGCATACGCCGATGATGCGCCAGTATCTCGATGCCAAGGCGCAGCATCCGGGGGCACTCCTCTTCTTTCGTATGGGAGACTTCTTCGAGCTGTTCTTCGAAGACGCGGTGAAAGCTTCGGAGTTGCTTCAACTGACGCTGACGTCTCGTTCGAAATCGGCGGATCCGATCCCGATGGCAGGCGTGCCCTACCACGCGGCGCAGCGCTACATTTCGCGACTCATTCAAGCTGGCCAAACGGTCGCGATCTGCGATCAAATGGAGCCGCCGGACGGCCGAAATCTCGTTCGCCGGGAAGTCGTTCGGGTGGTGAGTCCCGGAATGGTCGTGGACGAAGATCTCCTGGAGGCGGGCACCAACAACTTCTTGCTCTCGCTCTCCCCTCCAGGGGGAGAGCGAAGCTCCTGGGCTGCTGCGGCGCTCGATGCTTCTACCGGCGAGCTGCTTCTCTATCCGGCGAGTTCCATGGAAGATCTCGCTGACGCACTCGCAGCACTTGCACCCCGTGAAGTGTTGCTTCCAGAAAGCCTTAGCGAACTTCCAAGCCAGCTCGCCAATGGCGATCCGCCGGTGCTGTCTCGCCTCCCTGATTCGGCTTTTTCTCCGCGCGGAGGGATCGCGATGCTGAAAGCGCACTTTGGGGTTTCCACCCTCGAAGGATTTGGAGTCGAGGAAGAGGAGTTCCAATCTGTCGGCGCCGCGGCCGCCGCGCTCACGTTCCTCAAGGTCACCCAGAAGAGCGACGCGCGGCATGTCGACAGGCTTCGCGTCGTTCGGCGCGCCGAGCGCCTCGGGATCGATGAAACGACGCGCGTCAATTTAGAACTCGTCCGCTCGCTTCGAAACCGAGGCGCCGAGGGCTCACTGGTGAAGGTCCTGGACAGCACCAAAACGCCGATGGGCGCGCGCGCTCTCCGCCAGTGGATTTTGAATCCATTGCGTGATCTCCAGCGGATCGACGAGCGCCTCGACGCCGTCGAAGAACTCGTGCGATCGCCGACCGTGCGCAACGCCACCATTGCAGCACTCAAGCCAATCGGCGACCTCGAACGGCTAAACGCACGCCTCATCCTCGCGGTTGGGGGCCCCCGCGATCTCCAGGCAATCGGAGGGTCCTTGCGCGCTATCGCCGATCTCAAGCGGGCCCTAGAAGGCACTGCCTCGTCGCTCCTGAAAGAACAGGTAGCGGCTGCCGCCGATCCCAAGCTCGCGCTGTTCGCCCAGGTGCTGGAGCGAGCACTCGTCCCCGTCCCACCGGTGGGCATTGCAGATGGTGGCTTCATCCGCGCCGGATATTCAGAAGAACTCGACGAGGTGACGGCTGCTTCGACTTCTGGAAAATCCTTTCTCCTGAGCCTCGAAGTGGAGGAGCGGGAGCGCACCGGAATTGCGTCTCTGAAGGTTCGCTACAACAAAGTGTTTGGGTACTTCATCGAGGTCACCAAGGCCAACCTCCACCTGGTGCCAAAGGAATGGACGCGCAAGCAAACGACCGTGGGAGGCGAGCGCTATGTGACAGCCCAGCTCAAGGAATACGAGGAGCGCGTCCTCACCGCGGAGGAGCGCCGCATCGAGATAGAACGCGCCTTGTTCTCTTCCCTTCGTGATTCGGCGATGGCACATTCGCGTTCCATTCGCGCGGTCGCTTCCGCAATCGCAACCATCGATGCATTGGTGTCGTTGGCGACGGTGGCGGTGGTTCAGCGCTATGTGCGCCCAACCTTTGATGGGTCTGGCACTATCGACCTCGCAGGGGCGAGGCACCCGGTCGTCGAACTTGCGATTGCACCCGAGGTATTTGTCCCCAACGATATCCAGCTGAATCGCACTGGCGCTCTGCTGACGGTGATCACGGGCCCTAACATGTCGGGAAAGAGCACCGTGATGCGCGAGACAGCCCTCGCGGTGATCATGGCGCAGGCTGGCAGCTTCGTCGCCGCGAGCCGTGCGCACATCGGTCTTTGCGACCAAGTTTTTGCGCGGGTTGGTGCCTCCGACAACCTCGCTCGTGGGCAATCGACTTTCATGGTGGAAATGACGGAAACGGCGGCCATTCTCCACCGCGCGACAGCAACCAGCCTGGTCATTCTTGATGAAATCGGTCGAGGAACCTCGACCTTCGACGGCCTGTCACTGGCCTGGGCCATCGCCGAGCACCTCGTGCTTTCGATCGGTGCGCGTTGCCTATTCGCTACGCACTACCACGAGCTTACGCAGCTCGCACAGGAGCAGCCGTTAGTCGCCAATGCCTGCATCGCTGTCGCGGAGACGCAAGGGACGATTCGCTTCTTGAGGACCCTCGAAGCGGGTGCGGCGAACAAGAGCTACGGCATCGAGGTCGCGCGCCTAGCGGGCGTTCCAGCGGAGGTTCTCGCGCGGGCCAGAACGTTGCTTGCCACCTTGGAGTCCGCTGATGGCGCTGACCATCCGCATCGCCATGCGCTCCACGCGGCGACCGTAGAAGCTGGCTCTGATGGCACGAGAAGCAACGGCGAAGAAGGTGCAGCGAGCGCGGTCGCTACACCTGCCGCAGCGGTGTTGGAGGAATTGGGGGCGCTCGACTTAGACCGGACGACGCCGTTGGATGCCTTGGCCGCAATCGCTCGTTGGCAAGCGCAGGTCAAGAAAGGCGCTTGATCAGCGCGCGGCGGTTTTTTTGCCAACGGTGTTCATGCGTGGTCAGGTTCACGCGTCCGATGGTAGCGATCCTCCTCCTCTCACAGCTCCTCGCAGCAGGCCCGTCGAATGCAGCCAATTCGGCGGACGTGGCCTACGCGCAGGCAAAGAATGCGTACCAACGGCTCCGCGTCGACAAGAACCGCCGAAAATACCGTCACAACTGGCAGCGAATTGCCCGCAACCTCGAGGATGTCGCGAAGGAGTTTCCCAAGAGCCCGCGGGCCGCAGAGGCCACCTATTCCTCGGCCCAATTGAACGGGGAACTATCCCGATTCTCGGATCGCGACGAAGACCTCGGCAAGGCGGTCGGTAATTTCGAAACGTTCCTCGCGCGCTGGCCCCGTCATACGCTTGCCCCGAAGGCTGCATTGGCGCTTGCCAAGCTGTATGCTGATCGTCAGGACCAACCGCAGAAGGCGAGGGAGGTACTCGAGAAGGCGCTCTCTAGTCCTGGGAGCGAAGCGGTTGCGATGCGCCGCATGTTGCTTTTGTTGCCTCCACCAAAGCCAAAGGCGGTGGCAACAAAACCCAAGGCGCCAAAATCGACGGCCATGCCAATGAGTCTCCAAGAGGCCATCGCCAAAGTGGGAGTGCGCTCTACGCACGCTGCGCCTGAAGTGGCAGAGTTGGCTCTTGCCACGACTCCGGAATCCTGGCGGTTTCCCGCACGCACCCTCGCAGAAGCGCCTCCAATCTCCGGTGCCGCCACCGTTGCTCGCGATGATCTCCCGGGGGAGGAGGAGCTAGGGGCAGTTCCTAAAGGCAAGTCCCCGCGCGTCGACATGAAATCGGTCAATGACCTGGTCCCCATCGGGCAGCAGCTTGGTCTCAAAATCCGCCGAGTCGTTCTTGATCCTGGTCACGGTGGCCACGACCCAGGTTCAATTGGGCGCAAGGGAACGCGTGAGAGTACCGTCACTTTGGCGATCGCCAAGAAGCTTGCGGCTCGCCTCGAAGCGAGGGGCCTCCAAGTGGTACTCACCCGAGACGATGACAGCTATGTAAAATTAGAGGATCGCACCCGGAAGGCAAACAGTGTGAAGGGCGACCTCTTCGTATCGATTCACTGCAACGCAGCGCCGTCAAAGAAGCTTCAGGGAATCGAGACGTATACCCTCAATACATCTGCCAATCGCTACTCGATTCGCCTCGCGGCTCAGGAAAACGCGACGAGCGAGGCGGGTGTGAGCGATTTGCAATACATCCTTGCAGACCTTACGGCGAAGGCCAACACAAGTGAGTCGGTACAACTCGCAAAAGGAGTTCAGCGCTCCCTTGTGAGGACAGCCCGGAATGCGTACCCAAACATCGTAGACCACGGAACAAAGGAGGCGCTGTTCTTTGTCCTCCTCGGTGCCAAGATGCCTTCCATTCTCATCGAGACTGCTTTCCTTTCGAACCCCGAAGAAGAGCAGCGGCTCAGATCTGCCCGGTACCAAGACTTGGTGGCGAAAGCGATCGCGGATGGAATTCAAGATTTTCTCGAGGTTCGAACGCAAATGGCAAGCGTGCGTTGATCCCTCGGCGCTCGGAGGCCCTCGCGGAAATACGGAAGCACCTAGAACGCAGTCTCGAACGACGCGCCGCATTTCATTTGCGGAATGCGTCAGGGCGTTGGCGGGTTAGCAGTTCGGTTCTTGCCTGCCTGGAGAAATTCTCATGAATAGCAAATCACGATGCGTCCTGGTCACATTGGCTGCTGGCATTGCGATGGCCAGCGGATCCGCCGTTGCCCAGAGTCGCGAAGTCGCAATTCCAAGTCTCGCCCCGCTCGTCGACTCGGTGAAAGCAGCGGTGGTCAATGTGGATGTCGAAAAAAGGCAAGGGGAAGGGCGAAGAGCAATCATCGAACACTTCCGAGGAGAGGCGCCGCTGAACCAGGGATCAGGATCCGGCTTTCTCATTGATCCCAAGGGACTTGTGGTCACCAACAACCATGTCATCTCCAATGCCCTGGTCATCAGCGTCCGCCTCTCAGACGGGAGCGAATTCGCCGGCGAGGTGATCGGTCGGGATCCGCTCACGGACGTAGCCCTCGTTCAGTTGAAGGGGGTCAAAGGCACCTTGCCGAGCGTAACCTTGGGAGACAGCGAGGCACTGCGACCTGGGGATTGGGTGATGGCGATAGGAAATCCGTTTGGCTTGTCCCAGAGCGTTTCCGCGGGAATAGTCTCGGCGATGGACCGATCGATTTCGATGTCGCGCTACGACCAATTTCTTCAGACCGATGCAGCGATCAATCCTGGGAACTCCGGCGGGCCACTCTTCAATCTCAAGGGAGAGGTCGTAGGAATGAATACTGCGATCCTGGGAGGAGGTACGGGGATTGGATTTGCAGTTCCCTCCAACGTGATCAAATCTCTGCTCCCGCAGTTGCAGCGCACCGGGCGCGTCAACCGCGGCTACCTTGGCGTCTCCATTCAGGATGCCACGCCAGCGATTGCGCGAGTTCTCGAGACCCCCCAGGGAGCGGTGGTCCTTTCGGTGGCACCGGATTCACCGGCCGCGCACGCGGGACTGAAGGAGGACGACGTGATCACCGGCATCAATGGGGAAAAGATTGTGACGGCGATAGCGCTCACGCGAATCGTGGCGATGACGCCACCGGAATCGATGGTCAGCCTGAAGGTGGCGCGAGGCAAGGCAGTTCGAGAGGCCCAAGTGAAGCTTGGGGCGCGTCCAGATCTTGAGAGAGTTGGCGACCTCCAGATGCCGGAGAGTTCCCAGGAGGAGAGGAAAAGCCAACAACGCCTCGGGCTGGGAGTACGCAATTTTGACGACGCGACAGCCCGCGAAATTGGGCTTCGGCCAGGTGGAGCACTCGTCGTGTCGGTGACTCCGGGTTCGGCGGCGGAGCGCGCTGGCCTTCAACGCGGAATGGTGGTCATAGAAGTCAATCGCAAGGCGGTGAAGTCCAAGGATGACCTGGTCAAGGCGATTCGAGGACAAGCGGCTGGAGTTCCAATGCTCCTTAAAGTTATCGACACCAACCGAGATAGCGCGCGTTCTTTGGTGGCCGTGGAACTCCCTTGAGCCAGAGTCCAATCCGCGCATGGCGATCCCCGAACGGGACGATGGTTGATCCACGAAAATCATAATTTTCCTGCGGCGCACATAGGGCAGCGTAACGTAGTGTCACGCTTGCCGTGATCCGCGCGGGAGTGTAGTAGATCCGTCCCAAATTCTTCGGCGGGACGGAGGTATTCGTGCGGATCCAGCGGATCGACATCACCGGCTTCAAATCGTTCATGGAGCGCGTGGTGTTTACTTTCGACGACGGAATTACCGCCGTTGTCGGGCCGAACGGTTGCGGCAAATCAAACGTCGTGGATGCGATCCGGTGGGTCATGGGCGAACAGTCCGCCAAGAGCCTACGCGGCCGCGGCATGGAAGACGTGATCTTCAAAGGCTCCGAAGCCCACGCGCCACTGTCGATGGCCGAAGTCACGCTTACCTTTTCCGTCGAGGAGCACGACAATCTCCCGGCGACACTCAAGGGTTTGCCAGAGGTATCGGTGACCAGACGCCTCTTCCGCGGAGGTGATTCAGAGTACCAACTCAACATGACGCCGTGCCGATTGCTCGACGTCAGCGACCTGTTTTACGGAACCGGAGTCGGTCGCGGTGCCTACTCGGTCATCGAACAAGGCCGAGTGGGACAAATCGTATCCGCCCGCCCAGAAGACCGCCGCGGCTTCATCGAAGAAGCTGCCGGTGTCAGCAAGTACAAGGCGCGTCGCCGCGTTGCCGAGCGGAAGATGGAATACACGCGCCAAAATCTTCTCCGGATCAGCGACATCGGACGAGAGCTGACGAAACGCCTTGATTCCCTGGAGCGGCAGGCGAAGAAAGCCGAAAAACATCGCGCGCTCAAAAGCGAAATAAGAGGGATTGAACTCCACAGCGCTTCGCACCGCTGGCTCGACCTTCGCGCCCGCCTCGTCGCCCTTACCGAAGAGGTGGCGCCGCTCACTTCGGAAGCGCAGGCAGCGCAATCCCACGCGCACGGGCTTGAACAAGCGATCGTCGCCCAGCGCGCTGATTCCGAAGACTTAGCACTTCGACTGGAGACTGCGCAGTTGCAACTCCATACGCTCGAAGCCGCCGACACCCTTGA
>JBGSMZ010000115.1:0-3082 GCA_041739845.1 Myxococcaceae bacterium | reverse complement strand
GCAGCGGCTGTCCCTCCACCGCAAACCCGGCGCCTCCGTGGTTGCGGATCAATTCAAGCAAGGGTGCGGTGGACCTGGCGTCGCCGACGCATGCGATTTGCGATCCGCCAAGAATCCCGTGACTCCGCAAGAGTCTGCTCACCGCACTCCCGGCCATCACGCCGGGGAGGTCGCTGTTCGGGAACGCCACAAAGTGGGGGTGGCCACCGTGGGCGAGGAGCAGCTTCTGGAAGGCAACGATTTCCAGCGTTCCCGAGGATTCAACGACCAAAAAGGGGACGCCCGCATCTGCGTAGAGGCCAACGACGTTGGCCCCCAGGTGAAGCAGGGCGTTCGGAAGTGTCGGAATTTCACCGCCCTCGACCTCCGTGCCCCATCGAAGAGACCCGCCTATCTTGTCGTCGCGCTCTAGGAGCAGCACTGCGCGCCCGGATGCGAGAAGGCACTGGGCCGCCGCTATTCCCGCCGGCCCGGCTCCTACAATGGCTGTTTCTACGCGCACGACGCGCGCCGGTTCAAGAGGTCTCCCGGCCACTTCCGGAAGCCTTCCAAGTCCGGAAAGCTTCCGAGCGAGTTTCCGCATGGCACCCTCCGCGAGGGGAATGCCCGCCAGAAATTCGTTGTGATTGAAGAACGATGGAAAGACAACATCGTTCGCGCGCAGGAGGTCGAAGCGCGTGGACGGCATGCCATTCTGGCGTTCGATGGACATTCCCGATCGCACCGTGACGCGACAGCTCGCAACGTTTGGAGCGCCATCGATGCGAAGCAAGCACTGGGAGCAATCGCCAGAAAAGCAGTAGGGTCCCCGAGGGCGGTGGTACTTCGGGCTTCGGGCGAACAGGAGCTGGCCCGCGGCAACAAGGGCCGCGGCTACGGGTTCGCCGGCGCGGGCTTCGACGGGCACTCCGTCCAATGCGATAGTCACCGAGTTGTCGAGAGGCCTTGTGCGCGGCATCAGCGGCGAGGGCCTAACAGACTGAATTGCACCCCACCAGCTCCGCTTTTTAAGGATAAGCAGCGCAGAACGAAAGGATTTGAATGGCGAGGATACCCGAAGCGCGGAACGAGCCTGCGAAGGACTACAGCCCGAGCAGTCAAGAACGCGGAATCTTGAAGCGTGAGCTTGAGCGGGTGGGGCAGATCATCGAGGACATCCCTGCGGTCGTCGGGGGCGAGGAACTTCGATCAAAGACGACTTTCGAAATCAGGGCTCCCTTTGCGCACGCGCATCTCCTCGCGAATGCAGTCCATTCAAGCCCTGAATGGGTGGCAGCGGCAATTGGCGCAGCCATGGACGTGCGCCGCAGTTGGGCGGCCACTCCGCTGCGCGACCGTGCGGCAGTATTCCTTCGCGCCGCCGAACTCATCGCGGGAAAGTATCGCGCGGCGATCAATGCGGCGACGATGTGGGGGCAAGGCAAGACGGTCGTTCAATCGGAGGTCGACGCGGTGTGCGAAGGGGCGGACTTTTTGCGCTTCAACGCGGCCTATGCGCAGCAGATCGCTGACATCCAGCCGCTCTCCACTCCTGGAATTTGGAATCAGCTCGACTACCGTCCTCTGGACGGATTCGTCCTTGCGATTGCGCCCTTTAATTTTACTGCCATCGGATTGAACCTCGCGACGGCGCCGGCGTTGATGGGCAATGTCGTGCTTCTCAAGCCCTCAGAAACCGCGACGCTTTCCGCCTGGCTCGTTCACAAGGTGCTCGTCGAGGCCGGACTTCCACCGGGGGTCATCAATTTCCTTCCTGGATCCGGCGCGGCGATCAGCGCCGTCGCGCTCAAACACCCGGACTTTGGTGGCCTCCATTTCACCGGCTCCACGCAGACTTTTCGCAGCCTATGGAAGGCAGCCGCGGAGAATCTTTCAACGTACCGCCAGTACCCAAGGCTCGTCGGTGAAACTGGCGGGAAGTACTTCATTTTCATTCACACTTCGGCGGAAGGGGATCTGGAAGCGGTCGCCACTGCGATCATCCGGGGCGGCTTCGAATACCAGGGGCAAAAATGCAGCGCCTGTTCGCGGGTGTACGTCCCTGAGTCGCTCTGGAAGCGACTGAAGGAGCGACTCGTGGAAACGACGGCCAGTCTGGCGATGGGTCCGCCGACGGACTTTCGAAATTTTCTTTCAGCGGTGATCGACGAACGCTCGTATGCGCGGATCGGGAAGTACCTCGCGTTAGCACAGGGCAATGAAGCGACGGTCCTCGCGGGAGGCACTGCTGACCGTTCGGTCGGCTGGTTTGTGAAGCCGACGCTGGTCGCAGTTTCCAATCCGCGACACCCATTGATGACCGAAGAGATTTTCGGGCCGATCGTTGCGCTGTTTGCCTACCCCGACGGCAAGTACCTGGATACGCTTCGCGAAGCCGATAGGGCGGCGCCATACGCTCTGACCGGAAGCATTTTTGCGCGGGATCGAGAAGCGATTCGCCTTGCCGCAGCCGAGTTGCGAGGTGCAGCCGGGAACTTCTACATCAATGATAAGTGCTCAGGGGCTGTGGTGGGTCAGCAACCCTTTGGAGGTGGGAGGGCCTCCGGCACCAACGACAAGGCGGGATCGATTTTCAATCTCCTTCGGTGGACGAGTCCGCGGACGGTGAAAGAAACGATGTCACCTCCGACATTGCACAGCTACCCCTCGATGGGCGCTCCGTAGAACCCAGTCATGGGTTGTCTAACCTTGGTCCTCTCCTGCATTGTCGTGCCATGGCGATGCAGCGCAGTCGCGGGAGAAACGCAACGATGGACGAAGCAACACCAATGAACGCGCCTTGCGCCTCTCCTGCGAAGCTCCACCAGGGGCAGGTTCTTCGGGAGCGGCGAGCTCGCGCGGTGACCATGGTCACCGCCGGTATGATGGTGGTGGAGCTCGTCGTCGGGTATTCGACGCACTCTCTCGCGCTCACTGCTGACGGGTGGCACATGGCCACCCATGTCGGGGCGCTCGGACTGACCGCGCTCGCCTACTGGTACGCTCGGACGCGGGCTGGGGCTTCGCAGTTTGCTTTCGGGACCGGCCGCGTTTACGCGCTCTCTGGCTACACGAGTGCTGCGGTCCTCGCGGTCGTCGGCTT
>JBGSMZ010000079.1:0-6209 GCA_041739845.1 Myxococcaceae bacterium | reverse complement strand
GACGGCACCGGTCGCAGTTCCGACAGCCTTGCCGGTGGCGTCAGCGGCCTTGCCGGCGGCGCTTCCGACGGCTCCTACCGCTGTTCCAACAGCATTTGCGGTCGCGTCAGCAGCTTTGGCGGCAGCATCGCCGATCGCTTTGCCGGTCGCATCGACTGCTTCCCCGGTTGCGTCTGCAGCATTCTGCACTGCCTCGCCAGTCGCTTGTGCCGCTTTGTCCATCTCGTTGCCGGTAGCTTTGGCGGCTTCGGCTGCCTTCATCGCTGCTTCGTCTTTTACCGCATTGGCCGTATCGGCCTGTTTCTCGGTGCAACCAAGGATGGCCGCGCATGCAAGAGCGGCTATAGAAATCTGCTTCATGAGAGTACTTTCGAAGATGTTCACGAGGGAAAATTCCAACGGGCCGGAAGCCTCCTGGGAGGTTTGTGGCCCGCATTAGACGCCAAGCCCCCCGCCAATATTTACCAAACTGCCTGTCGCTACCACATTTTGAGGGTATCGGCGACGAACTTGCGAGAAAAGAGAAACGTCGGCTGAACTCGTGAGGAAACGCCAAAGGCCGCTTAGCTATTGGCGAAACGGCCTTTGGGCTTTAGCGGCTTCGGCAGCTTACTTTATTGCTGCGTCAACCTTCTTTTCTGCATGCTTCATACCGTGGTGGACCTTGCGGGCGGCCTTGTCCTTGCTCTCCTTCGCCTTGGCAGAGACCGCTTCCTTCGCGTCCATTGCCTTCTCGGACGCTTCTTCCTTCACTTCAGCGGCTTTTGCAGAGGCTGCTTCCTTCACTTCGGCAGCGGTGGCCTTGGCGGCTTCTCCCGCTGCTGAAGGAGTAGGAAGGTCTGCAAAGGCAAGGGAAGCAGAAAGCGCAACAGCGGTGATCAAGAGGTTCTTCATAGGCGTTCCTTCGACTGCATTCGCGCCGGGAAATCCGAGCGGGTGAGGAGTCTTCGATTGACTCCGGACGCCGATTGGACGCCTTTGCTGTCCTGAAATTCACGAGGTTGAGGACTCACCCAACCATTCTCGATCAGCCTCCAGCTTCGAAAGGTTCCGACCGCATCGAAGTGTCGTTCTCGCGTCGCTTTCAGGCAGGTCTAGGCGACGCGTTGCCGCAATGCGTTGGCGCGCGCTTGGACGTCGGAATCCAAAGAAGTCATCTCAATGGATCGAAGGCGCTGCTCAAGAGATCGCGGTGCCTTGGAGGGCAGGAGTTTGCCCTGGTCGACGAGCGTCTCGAGTTGCGTCAACGCGGCCTCGACCACCCGATCCTTGGGATGGTCGAGCAGTGCGTCTAGGAAGAAGGGGTCGTCAGGTATGGAATGCTTATCGATGTAGTCATCGACGAGTCGCACCCATTCCTTGCGGTCGCTGGCTTCTGCGATTGCGGCCATCGCAAGCTTTTGCTCCCCGCGCTTCCCTCCGGGATCGAAGGTTGTGGCAAGTCCTTGAGGAAGCGCTCCCCCATCAAATATTGCGTCCGCGGCTTTCTTGTATTTTTCGTAGCTCGCGCTGCGTTCAATGCGCTGCTGCGCCGGGTCGTCTTGACGGGACTGGTACTTGGAACGCCCGCGTTGTGCGTCGAGTTCCCGGTACGACTTTCGACGCTTTCCCGTAAATCCTGTGCTGTCGTCGTCCTTGCTGCCGCTACCCATCCCTGCAAATCCTTTCACGAGGCATTGGATTCCTAGCTATCATCGCACATTCTGGGGAGGTGTTGCGCTCTGCACACGCTTTTCTGGGGTGTGCGGCTCGGCTATTAGAACCCCGGCGCGTCTCGCTTCATGCCTGGATGAACTTCTCCATTTCAGAACCTTGCGCGCGAAGAGCATACCGAAAATGATACCGAAGCCGATTTTTGCGCTTAACCATGCATCGTTCGTGAGCGTACCTTTGGCCCACCGCTCCCACGCCAAGAACGCGATCGCTGCCGTTGCCCATGCTGCCAGCGGCGGTATCTCCCGCCGCA
Source organism: Myxococcaceae bacterium (assembly GCA_041739845.1). Lineage (GTDB taxonomy): Bacteria > Myxococcota > Myxococcia > Myxococcales > Myxococcaceae > JBGSMZ01. The sequence goes on along the minus strand of JBGSMZ010000079.1, from coordinate 4,243 downwards.
GCGGACCCCGGAGGTCGAATCGAAAGCTCGGTGCCGGCAGGGACAAGGTGCGAGGGACGAATGCTGGGACCTTGCATGCCCAGGTATCATAGGCGGCTCCGAACCGACGGCGAAGAAAAATGGACTCGGCGCCGGCGACAATCCAGGTGTGAAAGATGAAGTAAGGGACGCCGATAATCCAGGTGGGAGGTTGATTCGTGATGCAGAGAAGTCCAAGTATCAGCAGCGCATTTCCCGCATACCTGGGATGGCGAATCCAGGCGTAGGCTCCCTCCGTCGAGAGTTGGGAGGCGCGAAAGGCACGGCCTTGGGAATCCAGCGTCGGTGATGAAGCGGCAGCGTAGAAGCGCAATCCTTCCCCGAGGAACCCGAGGAGAACGCCGATGACGTCGAGGCTCAGATCGATGCGCGGTCCACCGATTCCCGGAAGGGCCTGGTATCGCCAGGTAAGAACCAGCGCTACCAACCCAACGGGAATAGGAGCGATCCCTCGCGTCCGGTAGAGAAGCGCAGCCAATCGCTGCCACGCCCGCCGACGCGGTGCGTCGCCTGTCGGAAGTGGTCGCTGCTCTGTGGATTCAGTCACCGATTTCATCTCGCATGCTCTTCAGCAAGACACCTGAGGAAGTAGAAGGTGTCAACCATCTGTCGCCGCCTCCAGCACCGGCTGGTCACGGGGTGCAGCCGCTTTCGTGAGGCGGTCAAAGACCGCTAATCCAACACCAGAGAGCGGCGGCGGCACTACCATGAGCACGGATGCCACCGCATCAGCTCTGCGAAGCGCTCCGTAGAGACCGCGCGCGTAGTCCTCTGGCGCGGGCCCCAAAAAAATGGCTGACGTGCGGGGCGGAATCACAGTGCCGAGTGGCGCAATCACAGCGGTCTCAAGCGGTTCCAATCGAAGTGCGCTCGGGAGGTCCAAAGCGGCGACGATGCGAACGCGCGCGCGCGGAGCATAGTGTGAAGTGCACATCCCCGGCACCCGTGGGCCATCGGTTGCGCCGTGGAGCGATTGGCGAAGCGCGGCTTCCAACGCCTCTATGGAAACCCCGCCCGAGCGCAAGAGACGAGCAGAACCAGTGGAGAGGTCCACGATGGTGGACTCAACACCCACCGAACATGGACCACCGTCCAGAACCGTAAGTCCTTCGCCTCCAAAGTCATCGATGACATGTTGCGCTGTCGTCGGGCTCACGGCGCCGAATCGATTGGCGGAAGGTGCTGCGATTCCGCCTTCAAAGGCTTTGAGGAGCGCCAGCGCCGTAGGGTGGCCTGGAACCCGAAGAGCGACTGTCGATAAGCCGCCAGTTACGCCGTCACTGGCTCGGTGGTTTCGACGAAGAACCAGCGTGAGCGGTCCGGGCCAGAACGCGTCTGCAAGGACTTGGGCGGCTTTCGGAAAGTCGTCACACCATTCGCGAGCCGCGCTTGCATCGGCGATGTGGACGATGAGTGGGTGGCCGTGGGGACGCCCCTTGATTTCGAAAATGCGCCGCACCGCGACGTCGTTCGAGGCGTCGGCCCCAATGCCGTAGACTGTCTCTGTCGGAAATGCGACGAGTGCACCTGCGCGCAGCGCTTGCACAGCTTGGGAGACTTCTGGCTCAGCCAAAGGCACGGAAGCGATATTAGCCCGCGCGCTCTCCGGATAGCTCGCACAACGCGCAGTGGACACGCGAGCGACTAGAGACTCTTCGGAAAACTGATGCGCGCGACCCACGGCGGCGCAGGCAGTCCTTCCAACCGCAGGATTCGTTCAAGGGCCGCGCTGACTTCCTGGCTCGGCGCGTTGAAGTGGGCCCCCAACCGGTGGGGGATGCTCTGATCATCGGAATCCATGCGCCAACTCACTTCGCTGTGAAGCAACAAGCTCCCATGGGCTTTCCGGAGTTGAAACACGAAGTGCGCTCCAATTCCGTACGCTTCCGGGATCGCTTCGCCGGCAAAATCGAGCCCCAATCCTCCGATGGAGAGGTCGCGCAAACGAATCGGGGAATGGGGACGCTCCTGGTCGACGACGCGCAGCTGAAGCGGAATGCGGTGGTTGGCTCGGTTCATCGCTGCGTCATCGAAGATGCGGTCCAGCATCGCGTCGATTCCAGCGCGGTCGTCGGGAGGTGCGTAGCGGATGCGCAACAGCCAGCGGTCGGGTGCAACCTGATTGACAGAAACGACCGTTCCGCTCACTTTCACGAGCGGTTCAACTTCATTCGCAGCGAGTTCGATGATGAATGTGGTTCCCTCGGCGACGGGACGCGCCGCTTCGAGTTGGACGCCACCTTTCCCGACCCCTCGCGTCAGCTGACTGATGAGCCCTTGCGGGGTGCGGTAATTCACTCTGAGTCGTATCGGTTCCACGAAGATTGACTCCGCCCAATTGGTGGCCCGCAGCCTCGTTTGTGCGTGAAAAATTCTTTTCGGAACATATCAGCCCCCAATCTCTGGGTCTAATTCAGCGAGGCGCTCCGCACGGTCGGGCGCGCGGCTGGGGCCTTTGCTTGAGTCGCTAAATTCACCACCGAAAGTGGCAATAAGTGGGAATAAGTGGATCAACAGGGAAGCCGAGCGTAATGTGTCTGAACCTGATCAGACGGACGGACCGTGTTTCGAGGCCTCTACGACCACCAGATTGACGCGAAGGGAAGAACGACCTTCCCGGCGAAGCTCCGCGAACCGCTGGCGCTCACTGGTGATGAGCGGCTCGTGGTGACCACGTCTCTCGATCCCTGCCTTCACTGGTATCCGATCCGCGAATGGGAACAACTTGAGACGGCGCTCGCAAAGCGCAATCCCATGGAGCCAGGTGTGAAATCCCTCCTCCGCCTCTATGTCGCACCGGCGCAGGAGGTTGTCCCTGACAAGATCGGTCGCGTTCTCATCCCCGAGAACCTTCGTACCCACGCCAACCTCGAGCGCGAAGGTGTTTGGGTCGGGATGGTGAAGGTCATCGAGCTTTGGTCCAAGGACGGTTGGGCCTCCGCGCAGGCCGAAGCCAGAGAGGGCGCCGATTCGGTGGATGTGATGCGCGTGCTCACGGAGCTTCGCCAGTCCTAACGAAAAATTTCCAAGGAGGTAGTCATGATGATTGATTTGGTCGCCGATGGATTCATGGAAGAGTTGCAGGCTTTGGCCTTTGCGCCGCATGTCCCAGTGGACGATGGCGGCGTTCTCAAGCTGGCGGTGGAAGGCGAAGTTGGGCGAGAGCTCGTGGTCGAACTCGACGCGCTCTTGGATCAACTCGCGGGAACCGGAGTCACCCGCGTAGTCATCGACTTTTCTCAGGCCCACCATATCGACTATCGAGCCGTTGGTATCTTGGTGGCGCGCGCCGAAACACTCCGGGCCTTGGATGGAGACCTCAAACTCTCAGGGCTCAGTAGCTTCTTGAAAGCAATCCTTCGCAGTGGGGGTGCACACGGAAATTTCGACACCTACGCGTCGGTGGATCTCGCAGTAGCAAGCTTTAACAAGTCCGTAGGGCCGCTTGGGTGAGGATGCGCTGCATCGCCCGGTACTGCTCGCTGAGGTTGTCGAGGTTCTTCAACCAGGGTCGGGCAAAGTGTTTTTGGATGGCACGCTCGGTTTGGGTGGCCACGCAGAGGCCCTCCTTGCTGCCGGTGCGCGCGTGATCGGCTGCGACCGCGATCCCAGCGCGCTCGAACTCGCACGTGACAGACTCCACTCTTTCGGAGAGCGTTTCTCCGCGGAAGTTGGCAATTATGCCGACTTCCTCTCCGGCGACCGTGAGCCGGTCGATGGAATCCTCCTCGATTTGGGAGTCAGCAGTCTCCAGTTCGATGTTCCGGAGCGAGGATTCAGTATCCGCGCCGATGGACCTCTGGACATGCGCATGGGCGACACTGGCCCCACTGCCGCGGACTTGATTGCAGAAACCAGCGAAGGCGACCTCGCGGACATCATTTTCGCTTTTGGCGAGGAGCGCCATTCGCGCCGCATCGCGGCGGCGCTCAAGCGTCGCCAACCGACGACGACCCAGCAACTCGTCGACGCCGTCAAATCCGGAGTCTCCCGGGCGGCCTGGCCAAAGCACCACCACGTCGCCACGCGAACCTTTCAGGCGCTGCGCATCGCCGTGAACCGAGAGTTGGAAGCGCTCTCCAGCGGACTCGCCGCCGTGCCACGTGCACTCAAGATTGGCGGGCGCGCCGCGGTGATCAGCTTCCATTCCTTGGAAGACCGCATGGTGAAGCGGTCCTTCCGCTACCTCTGCGCGTCCTCAGAG
>JBGSMZ010000068.1:0-5955 GCA_041739845.1 Myxococcaceae bacterium | reverse complement strand
CTCGGCGACTCCGCCGGCGCACTGGTTTGTTACCAGCAAGTGCTTGCGCTGCGGCCAAATCACGTGGGCGCTATTGGCGCGCTCGAGGAGATGGCGCGTTCCGACAGCGCTCTTAAGGGAGAGGCGGCGAGTCTCTTGGCTCCAATTTTTGCTCGGGAGGGCGATCATCTCAAGCAGGTTCAGATGCTCGAGGCGCGCGTCTCAAGCGAAGCCGATCCGAAGGCGCGCTCCGAAGTCCTCCGGCGGATTAGCAACCTGTATGCGGAGCAATTGAATAACCCCGAATTGGCCTTTGCTGCCGCTGCTCGCGCGCTCGAAGAGGACCCGTCGGATGGGAGGAACTTGGATGCGGCGACGGCCGCGGCGCAGCCTGCGGCAGCATCGGAGCGCCTGGGCGAGCTCATCAGCCGGTTGATCCCAAGGGTCCAAGACGGCAAGTCGCGGCGAGCGATGCACCTTGCGCTCGGAAGGGTAAAATCAGCAGCTGGCGACGATGAAGCAGCGGTGGCGGCCTGGCAGGCAGTGCTCGCCGAGAGTCCCTACGACGAGGAAGCACTCGATGCGCTCAGTGGGACGCTCAAGCGCCATCGTGCCTTTCCGCAGCTGTTGGAAGTACTGCGGAGAAAGCTTGATTCGGACCAGGATCCAGAACGGCAACTTCCGGTGCTTCTCGAAATCGGTACGATCGAAGCGAAGGAGCTCGGCGAGTCGGCCTCCGCTCTCGATACGTTCCAGAAGGCCATTGGCATCGACCCGCAAGATGCGAAGGCCCTCGAAGCCCTCGATGGACTGACATCCGAGCTTCAGCGTTGGCCCGCACTTGCGGAAGTGTTGCAGCGGCGAGCGGAACTTTCGCGCACGCCAGGAGAGCGGGTTTCGCTCCTCGTTCGCCTTGGAATCGTCCAAGAACTCAAGCTCAACGACGGGGCCGCCGCGATGGCCATCTATGCGCAAGTGCTCGCCGAGGATCCGCGAAACGAGCCGGCCATCGATAGGCTGGAAGAGATTATCCGGAAAGAGCCGAAAAGCAGTGCTGCCGCGGAGGCGCTGCATGAAGCCTACCGACGAACGAACGATCGCTTGCGCCTGGTACCTCTCCTCGCTTCTCAGGTAGAAGTCGTTCCGCAAGGGGAAGCACGCACCGCGCTGCTCTTCGAACTCGCCGAGTTGCGGGAAGCGAACGGCGAAACGGAAATGGCTTATCTCGCCTACGTGCGGGCATTTCAAGACGCGCCCGCCCACCGTGAAATTCGCGAGAAACTCGTGGCCACCGCCACCGCAACAGGAAGCTTTGAGGAACTCGCCGAAGTCCTGGAAGGCGCGCTGCCCAGAATCGGCGAAGGATCCGATTCTGGCGAGGTCCAGCTCATCCTCGGAACCCTTTTTGAGGAACGGCTTGGGCGCCCTGCGGATGCGATGGCGCACTACGAATCTGCGCGCCACCAGCCCGAGCTTCGACGTCGAGCGCTCACCGCATTGGTTCGCCTCTACGAAAGAAACGGCGATGCTGAGAAGCAGGCGAGCGCACTTGAGGATCTGATTCCACTGCTACCGGAAGGGGCCGAGAGGACGAGTTTTGAGCAACTCCTTGGCAATGTCGCCATGGCGCATCTCAACCAACCGGATCGCGCTACTGCGGCCTATGAGGCGGTGGTCGCTGCTGCGCCGGGTTCGATTCCAGCGCTTAAAGCGCTCGCCACATTGTACGAGAACGGGAAAGCATGGACGAAGCTTACCGGCGTCCTTGAAAATCTCCGAAAAGCCCTCAGCGGAACCGAGCAGGAAGCGGTCACGGTAAAACTCGCCGACGTGCTTTCGCGCCAAGGCGAGACCGAGCGAGCGATTTCTCTCTATCGCGAAGTGCTCGCCGAAAACGGACGCAACACCGATAGCTTTGATGGCCTCGCGGCGACGCTGGAGGGCGCTGAACTTTTTGAAGAACTCGACCAGCTGCTGAATTGGAGACTTGACTTCACCGTTGACCCGCAAGAACAGATGCGCTTGTCCGCACGTTCCGGCGCTGCGCGTCTCAAGCATCTCGACAACCCTGAGCAAGCTGTTACCGCATTCAAGGCTGTCCTCGATCGCGACCCACGAAATAAAGAGGCGCTTGAGGGCATGCGCGATGGACTTCTGATGCTCGGCAAAGGTGACGACGCGGTGGCCCTCCTTCGCCGGCTTCTGCCACTTCAAGAAGAACCCCAACAAATCCAAGGAACGCACATCCACTTGGCGGAGCTTCTCCTTGGTAGCCGGCGCGAGGAAGCACTCGACAACGCCCGAAAGGCCATGGAAATAGAGCCGCATACGATCGCGGATCTCGACCGGCTTCACGTCGTCTTTGTGCGGCTCTCGGCTTGGTCCGACGCGGTAACCACGCTGGAGAGAAAGAGTGCGGCCTACAGCGCCACCGAGGATCGCGCTGGCGCCATCGCTACGAGCTACCAGGCCGCCGAGATGTGGCGCAACGAAGCCAACCGTCCGGACAGGGTCGGTGGAGCGATCGAGTCCATCCTCGACATCGATCCGGCCAACCGCGAGGCTTTCGAGAAAGCGAAAGCTGCTTACGCGGAAGCCAAAGATTGGATTGCATACGCATTGCTGCTGGAACGGTATCTCCCGCAGCTCGTCACCGACGAGGAACGCGGCGAAGTACTGAAAGAGATTGCAAGAGTTCAGGACAGCAAGATGAATGCTCGGACGAGGGCGTTCATCCAATACTCGCGCGCGTTTGAGCTGAATCCATCTGACGAGGATGCGCAGCGGGAGCTTGAGCGGATCGCCGATGCTACCGCAAGCTACGAAGAACTCGCCGCAGTGTACGAGCAAGTGAGCGAGCGCTATCCACGTGGCCCCATAGCCGAGAAGCTATTCCTGGCATTGGCAAGGGTTCAAGATCAAAAGCTCGACGATCCGGAGGCGGCCGAACGTTCTTTGCGCCGGGTTCTCGATCTTGATCCCACCAACACCGCCGCCCTCGACGCCATGGCGGCGATGTTTTCGAAGCGCGGGCAAGGACAGAGCTATGTCAACGCCTTGGAACAGCGGCTGCAGGGCGCGTCGGACGCCGCAGAGCGCAAGTCCATCTTGCGCGAAATGGCTAAGGCTCATGAAGAGCAACTCGGCAGTCCAGAAGACGCGGTTGCAGACCTCGAGCGCGCCGTTGAGTTTGAACCCGATGTTGAGACCCTCGAGGCGCTCACCGAACTTCATCGGCGACAAGGACGCATAGACTTGGTTGCTGCGACGCTGAACCGGTCTGCCGACGCTGCCGAAGATCCTGCACAAAAGGGGAAGTTCTATTTGACCGAAGGTCAAGTCCGCGAGGTGGAACTCAAAGACTTTGAAGGCGCCGAAACTCCTTATCTAAAAGCCAGTGAGTTTGCGGAGACCAATACGGTCGCATTGCGGGCCCTTGCGCGAGTCTACACGAGGCTTGACCGGGCAGAGGATCTCCTCGAGACCTACCGGAAGCACGTGGACCTCACGGAAGATTTTGAGGAGCGGGTAGAGCTGCTCTTTGCGTCCGCAACGCTATGGGAAGTGCGTTTTGAGAATCCTGCGAACGCTGAGCAGTGCATTCATGCTGCCTTGCAGGTCGATCCGGACAACACTTCAGCGCTCTCCATTCTCGCCCGCTTGCAGCGAACCCAGGGCGAGTGGAAGCCACTTTCGCAAACGCTTGCAAGGCACGCCGAGCTGATCGGCGACCCCAAGGAGCGCGCTGACTATCTCGTCGCACTGGGCGACGTAGAATACCACGAGCTCAAAGCTGGCGATCTTGCCGTCGCCACGTACCAAGAAGCGTTGCGACTCAATCCGCAGTGCGCACCCGCGATGCACGCACTCGGCGTTCTCTACGAGAAGAGCGGGAATTGGCGACTCGCGATTGAAGTACTCGAAAAAGAAGCCTTGGTCGCGGGATCCACTCCCGCCGCAGCGACGGTGTACGAGCGCCTCGGTAAGGTTCATGAAGATATGCTTCAAGATGCGGCTGCGGCTCGGGCTGCCTACGAGAGCGCTCGTCGGGCCAATCCGCAGGCCCTCGGTGCGATTCGAGGCCTGCGGCGCCTTGCCGAATCGGCGTCTGATTGGAGCGCCTACGAGCACTTGCTTGAAGAGGAAGCGCGCAACGCTCCAGATGCGGTGTCGCAATCGGCTGGGTGGATTGAAGTAGGCAAATACTTCGAAGGGAAGGAGCGGCGCGAGCAGGCCATCGCCGCATACGAAGAAGCTTTTGGCCTCGATGGCACTTCTGTTGCGGCTGCGACCGCGCTCGGCGACTTGTACTACAGCACCGAGAATTGGGAGCGCTGCGAGCAGATGCTTGACATCACTACCAAAGCCCAGCGCGAGGCGAACGACGCCGATAGCAAGGAACTTCGCGTCACCTTCTGCCACCGCCTCTATCGCCTCGGCTACGCAAGCCAACGCAACGGCCGTCTCGACAAGGCTCTCGCGGCCTACGAGGAGGCGTGGCAGATAGACGCCACCTATCTCCCACTGCTGGAAGCCTTTGGAACGCTTCTTGGAAAGACCGGCAAGCCGGAAGCGGCGCTCCCAATCTACAAGGCCATCCTCGCGCACCATCGGCACACGCTTACCGATCTTGAAGTCGCAGAGCTGTATTGGACGATTGGCAATCTCTACGATGCGATGGGAGACCAGACACGCTCAGTCAGCCACTTTGAGAAGGCGCTCGAACTTTCGAAGACTCACGAACCTTCGCTCCGGTCGCTGAGGGACATTTGCGAGCGCCGGGAGCAATGGCCAGAGGCCGTCGACCTTGGAATGCGGCTATTGAAGGTTTGTGCGCCCGAAGAACGCCTTGATGAGGGGCGTGCGATTGGCGCCATGGCACGCGACAAGGTAGGCGATCTGCACTTGGCGATCGAAGCCTATCTGGTGGCGCAGAAGGCCGATCCGAGCCGCGCCGAAGTCATGGTGGCGCTCTTTGACCTCTACGACAAGACCAAGCAGAGTGGAAAGGCAGCGGAAGTCCTGGAGGCAATCCTTGGTCTCCCAGAAGTTCAGGAGGATCCGGAGCGCGCCAAGAAGATGTGGATCGCCTTGGGCCAACTCAATCGCGATGCGCTTGGTGAAGTCGATAGGGCGGCCCAATGTTTCAATGCGGCGCTCGATCTCGACTACGCCGAACAACGCGCTTTCTCCGAGCTCATTGCAATGCTGGGGAACAATCAACGCTGGGAAGACGTGGATGCGTCCTACCAACGAATGCTCGCTCGCCTCCCCAAAACGGAGGCGACACTTCTTGCTCGGATGACGCTCTGGAAAGACTTAGGGGAACTCTACCTCAATGTATTTCAGCGCCCGGATCTGGCTGTCGAAGCATTTGGAACGGCAGCCGCAGGACTTCCACGAGATGCACGTGCCCAGGAATTGTTTGCCACCGTCGCCCAAAGCACTCCTGGGATGGAATCGCGGGCCATCGAGAGCTGGCGACGAAATTTGGAGGTAGCGACCAACCCTGGGACGGCGCTTTCGGCGTTGGTGCAGCTGGCCGCAAGGCAAAAGGATTATGATCTCGCCTGGATGGCTGCGCAAGCGGCACATGGGATCGTTGGCGAGAGGGATGCGGGGGTAGCGGAGATCTTGGCGAAGCTCACACCGTATGCGCGCAAATCCGAGCTCACCGCGCGGACACTCACTCCAGATCTCTGGTCAAACTATATCCTCCACGAAAGTGTACGTGGACCCTTAGCTGAACTCCTGGGCATCCTTGGAACCTACTGTTTCCAAGAATTCGCGGAAGATCCCACCAAGCTTGGGCTGATTCCGAAGCGGCATGTCATCGAGGTTGGAAAGGCTCAAGAGCTCCAACTGGACAGCTATCGCTACGTGGCCCGGGTCCTCGGGATGGAGCAGTCGCCCGTCTATTCACCCTTTCTTGCAGGCGCCCGAGAGCGCGCCGCGGGGCGGGGCCGGGAGGCGGCG
>JBGSMZ010000178.1:0-2723 GCA_041739845.1 Myxococcaceae bacterium | reverse complement strand
CTCGACCTTCACGGGTACACGGCGCAAGCCGCCCGAGAAGCGCTCGGACCATTCTTGCGACATGCGATCGCTTCCGGATTTCGCTGCGTCCTCATCATTACCGGAATCGGCCGGAGCTCCGATTTAGGTGGCGTGCTCCGGAGAGGTCTCATCGACTGGATCATAGGCTGCGCTTCAGCCCCGCAGGTGTTGGCGATTCATCAGGCACACGGTCGAGATGGCGGTTTGGGAGCTGCGTACGTACTCTTGCGCAAACGACGCGCTGAAGAAGGCGTCCTCGGGCCACCAGTGGTAAAGCGAAGTCGATGACAACGATTCTTTGTGTGCGGAGAGACGGGAAGACGGCGATGGCTGGCGATGGGCAGGTCACGCTCGAGAAAACCGTAGTCAAGGCCAGCGCCAAGAAGCTCCGGAGGCTCGGTGAAGGCTCAGTCTTGGCAGGATTTGCCGGAAGCACCTCAGACGCACTGACGCTCTTCGATCGCTTCGAAGAGAAGCTTAAAGATTCGCGAAAGAATCTCTTGCGCGCGTGCGTCGAGCTCGGGAAGGATTGGCGTACCGACCGCTATTTGCGCCGCCTCGAGGCCCTCCTCGTAGTCGCCGATCGGACCAACACCCTCATCATCAGCGGCGCGGGAGATGTCATCGAACCAGATGATGCGATCGCTGCCGTAGGAAGTGGGGGGCCGTTCGCGCTGGCAGCAGCCCGGGCATTTGTCTCTGCATCTGAGTTGTCCGCACGAGATATAGCCGAGCGTTCTCTGCGAATCGCATCAGAGATTTGCATCTATACGAATGCGACGATTGCCGTGGAGGAACTCTAGTGGCAACGCCTTTGACTCCACGAGAAATCGTCGGCGAACTGGATCGGCACATCGTCGGTCAAAACGCTGCGAAGCGCGCCGTTGCGATCGCGCTTCGAAATCGCTGGCGAAGGCGCCAAGCGAGTCAGGAGCTTCAAGAGGACATCACGCCGAAGAACATCATCCTCATGGGTCCTACCGGCGTTGGAAAGACGGAGATCGCGCGCCGCCTCGCCAAGTTGGCACAAGCTCCTTTTGTAAAAGTAGAAGCCTCGAAATTCACCGAGGTTGGCTATGTCGGTCGCGACGTGGAGTCGATGATTCGGGACCTCGTCGATGCGAGCTTGAACCTTGTGCGGCAAGAAGAGCGGGCGCGGGTTGCGGAAAGGGCGCGTGAGAATGCTGAAGATCGGATCGCGGATCTCGTTCGCGGAGGGATTGGTCGCGCAAACACACAGCGGCTCACCGACGCCGAGCGCGAGAAGCTGAGAGCCCAATTGCGTGCTGGCACACTTGATGACACGCAGGTGGAGGTAGAAGTTCCCGACTCGCCAGTCTCCTTCGTTCGAAACCTCGGCGGCGCACCGGGCATGGGAGAGGTGGGGCTGAACTTCGCAGAGATTTTCAAAGGCGTGCCAGGGCTCGGAAACCGAACGCGCAAGCGCCGACTTGGAGCGAGGGAAGCGCTTGAAGTCCTCGAACAAGAGGAGAGCGAGCGCCTTGTCGACCCCGACGCCATAACGCGCGAGGCTCTGTCACGCGCGCAATCTGACGGGATCATTTTTCTCGACGAGATCGACAAGATTGCCAGTCGCGGAGGAGCACGAGAGACAGGGGCGGACGTTTCACGCGGGGGTGTTCAACGAGACCTGTTGCCGATTGTGGAGGGGAGTACGGTGATGACGAAGCATGGATTGGTAAAGACCGATCACATCCTCTTCATCGCTGCGGGTGCATTTCATGTTTCCAAGCCGTCGGATCTCATCCCCGAGCTTCAGGGCAGGTTCCCGATCCGCGTCGAGCTGGAACCTCTGAGCAGAGAGGATCTGGCCCGGATTCTCACCGAGCCGCGCAGCGCGCTGATCAAACAGTACGTGGCGCTTCTGCAGACCGAAGGCGTTTTCCTCGCCTTCGACGACGATGCGATCGTGCTGCTTGCAGAGATGGCGGCCACCGTGAATGAACGCTCGCAAAACATCGGAGCGCGGCGCCTCCATACACTGCTAGAACGTCTCCTTGAAGACGTTGCGTTTTCGGCGTCCGAACTCACGGACAAAAGCTTTCAGGTTACGAAGGCTTACGTCAGCGAAAAACTGGCGAGCCTTGTTCAGGACGAGGACGTATCGCGCTACATCCTTTAGGAGAGGTCATGCAAGTACGAGTTCACGTTACGAAATCGTCCTCCGCAACCGAAGCGGCCATCGAGCGGTCGCGGGACGTCTTGGTTGGAAACTACAAGCGACAGCCCATCGTTCTGGTGCGTGGGCGAGGAACCTCGGTCTGGGACCTTGAAGGTCGGCACTATCTTGACTTCATTTGTGGAATTGCGTCCTGCCCACTTGGACACTGCCATCCGGCGGTCTTGGAAGCGACGCAAAAGCAGCTTGGAGAACTTTGGCACACATCCAACGCGTTCCACACGCTGCCTTCCATCGCTTTGGCGGAGCGCTTGACGAGCGCTTCAGGTCTCGACGCCGCCAAAGTTCTTTTCGTGAACTCCGGTGCGGAGGCCAACGAAACGATGGTGAAGGCCGCTCGTCGCTTTCAACAGGAGGTGCGTGGACAGCCCCAGCGCGGCGACATCATCACCTTTGAAGGTGGCTTCCATGGTCGAACGCTCGCGATGACTGCCGCAACGGCTCAGCCAAAGTACCAGGGCGGCTATGCGCCACTTCCTGGAGGCTTTGTCTACGCACGCTA
>JBGSMZ010000049.1:0-6882 GCA_041739845.1 Myxococcaceae bacterium | reverse complement strand
GTGACGGCGCGCCTTTTCCCGTCGAAGGAATGCCTGGAGCGAATCGCCGATACGCTCGCGGCGCTCCGAGAGATCCTGACGGAGTCGGTAGAGGAGTCGGGTCGGTTCCGCCAATTGCGAACGCGCCTTGACGAGGCGGGTCTCGCGCAAGGCGATTTGCGAGCGCATTGCCCGATGAAGGTCTTGGGCGGCCCGCCGAATTTCCCCTTCCAAGAGTTCGAGCTCGGGGGCCACGGCTTCCGCAGCCGCGCTCGGCGTTGGGGCGCGGAAGTCCGCAGCATAATCCGCGAGCGTCGTATCGATTTCATGGCCGACAGCGGACACTACTGGAACCGGCGAGGCGGCGATGGCACGCGCTACGACCTCCGCATTGAACCCCCATAGGTCATCGACGCTCCCCCCACCGCGGGTGACGACGATGACATCGACGGCACAAGGGAACAGGGCCTCAATTGCCTTTGCAATTTCCGGCCCTGATTCCTCTCCCTGCACACCGCTGGGCGAAACCAGAACCGCGAGCCGTGGATGGCGACGGTGCAAGACTTTGAGGAAGTCCTGCAGCGCGGCACCGGAGGTGCTCGTCACCACTCCGATTCGTTGGGGGAGTGCTGGCAACGGACGCTTGATGCGAAGGGGACCGATAATCCCTTCCCTGGCCAGCCTCTCTTTTCGCTTCTCAAGCTCCTGCGCGCGCGCCCCAGCGCCCGCAAGCTCGATGCGGCGTGCGATGATACTGTAGCGGCCGCGCGGCACATAGACATCGAGTTGACCCTCGACGAGGAGTTCGATTCCGTCTTTGAGCGCAAACTGGAGTCGTGCGGCATTCGATTTCCACATCTTCACGTCGACGGAAGCTTCTTGGTCCTTGATCGAGAAATAGATGTGGCCCGATTTGTTGGTTCCTCGGAAGGAGGAGACCTCACCGCGCACCAACACCCGAGCAAAGAGCGGCTCCACGCTTTGCTTTATCGCGTTGTTGAGTTGGCTCACGGTGAGTGCGCCTTCCCGCTTGAACGGATCCGAGACAGCGCCGGCGCTCATCAACGACTCCATCGGACCGACAGTACCAGGATTCACAACGAAGGCACTTCGCTTGGGCGCTCGCAGCGCGCTTTGAAGAGCTCCGGCGAGACGCGGTCGTTCAGCGCATAGGAATTCCAGGTGAAGGCCACTCCGCCCCGAGGCGAAGACATGGAAATCTTTTCCGGGAAGGTGATTCCATCGGTGTCTTCAAAGCTCCCAAAGGAAAGCTCCACGCCCCCTTCAACGGGCACGAACGCCCGGCGAACGCGCTCGAGATCGGGATCGATTTCCCAAGACGCACCGTCCGCTAGCTCAAGGTGGTAGGTCCGGTCACTTGCCGCGTGGGAGGCGGAAGCAATTCCCGCCTCTGTTTTTGGTGCGCGTCCGAGCAGTACGCTGGCCAAATCGTCGATAGAAATGTCGAAAGGGACGAGACGGCGAAGCTGCGGGGCATGAAGCGGTCCGTAGAATGTTTCAGCCATCCCATCGGCAAAGAACTCAACGCAGGTCCCATCGCTCACGATTCGGAGCCGAGGGACACCTATGAAATCCAGGAGGATCAAGCGGACACTCTGAGGGGCGCGAGCTGCGGCCACTGCGGTAGTGCTGGTGATGCCCGCGACTCCGCTGAGGTCGACACGCGCCGTACCGGAAACTGCCCAGACCCGCTCTTGGGCGCCCCGCACCCGCGCAAGCATCTTGCTCCCGGACAGGTCCGGTTGCCCCTTGGGCGACCGCGCCGTCGCGCAGCCTAACGCCCAGCAGGCCGCCAACAATAGGAAGGATCTCCCGGAGGTTTGAAGAATGGTCATTTTGCCCGGCTGCGGGTAAGAGGAATGGGATCGCAATGACACTTAGCGAAATTTTTCACAGTTTGCTGCTCGGTGGGGCGACGATTGGAATCATCCTCGCCGCCTCCGTCGCTTGTTTGGCGATTTCCATAGAACGCACGATTGCGCTCTGGGGGGTTGGGTCCTCCACGCGTCAGCTCGGCCAATCGATCGCTCGCCACTTGTTGCGGGGAGAAATCGGAGCTGCCCGATCGGCGGCGGGGCGTTCCAATTCCCTTGCTTCGGATATGTTTCGCGCGGCCTTCGAGCGCGCTTCGCGCACGACCGGGGATAGCCTGGTCGCCTGCATCGATCGCGAGCGCGTCCAACTCGCAATGAAGATGAAGCGAGGACTTTGGGTTCTCGCGACCGTTGGAGCGACCGCACCCTTCGTCGGCCTCTTCGGCACCGTATGGGGCATCATGCGATCCTTTCGTGATCTTGGACTCGATGTCGGCGCTGGCGGTGCCGGCGGGTCCGCCGCGGTCATGGCCGGTATTTCGGAGGCGCTCATCGCCACCGCAGCGGGGATCCTGGTCGCCGTCGAAGCCGTCGTGCTCTACAACGTCTTTCAGGCGCGCCTTTCTCGGATGAATGCGGAACTTAAGTTGATCGCCGAAGAGTTCGTGGAACTCCTTCGTGAAGCTTCTCCCGGTGGCCGCCTGCTGGAACCGACGCCAGCGGCGGAGACGAGCGACGCGCTGTCGCTGGCCGCCCCTCCCCATGGGGATGCCTGAACCATGGGCCCAGGGCGAACAACGACCAAAGGCGTCGACGAAGATCCGACCGCCGACGAGGGCGTATTTTCGGAGATCAACATTACCCCGCTGACCGACATATTCTTAGTCCTCCTCATCATTTTTATGGTGACCTCCTCGGTAGTCGTCAGCGCTTCGAGCGGGGCAAAATCGGCGATCAAAGTCAACCTCCCTCAAGGGTCCGCGGCGGACGTAGCGACCAGCCCAAAAGACCTGTCCGTTGCGGTCCTGAGCGACGGAAGGCTGGTCTTGCGCGGCGACGCTGTGACCCCAGAAGACCTACGCGCTGCCTTCGCCAAGGCACGCGAGACTACCCCTGACACGCTCGTCGTCGTGCAAGCTGACGAAGGCGTTTCTCACGGGAAGGTGGTGGAGGTAATGGAATTGGCCAAGGCCGCGGGGCTCGCGCAGCTCGCAATTGGAGTCCGCGACTCCGAGGCGAAGTGATCCAATGCGAGCGCGATGGGAGCTTGTTAGGAGTTAAGCGTGTGAGGCCCATGGAAAGAATTGTTGTCGTCGATGACGACCCCCAAATAACCGCCGTCATTGGAAAGTTGGCCCAATCCATGGGGCTTTCTGTCGCTACGCACAATGACCCTGTCGAGGCGGCCAAGGAGACCGATTTCGATCTCCTGATCACCGACTTCATGATGCCCAATTTGTCGGGTATAGAGCTGATTCGCATCTTGCGACGAAATAGCCCGGACGCGGTACGAATCATGGTCACCGCCGCGAGCGACTTCAATGTAGCGACGCAAGCCGTAAACGACGGCGAGGTGTTTCGCCTCATCGGAAAACCCTGGCACATCGCTGAGCTCCGACAGGTGCTCAAGCAAGGATTGGATGTTCGGCGCTTGGTAAAAGACAATAAGCGACTCGCCGCTGAGCTCACCGCAAGCAACGCGGAACTCACGGTCCTCAATCAAACGCTTGAAAAAAAAGCGGTCGATCGCACCAATGCGCTCTTTGAGGGAATGATTCGCGCGCTTGACTATCGAGATACGGAAACCCAATGGCATTCTTGGCGCGTGTCCAAATACACCCGCAGGATTGCCGAATCGATCGGCATCGTTGGGGAAGAACTCTCGACGATTGAACAAGGGGCCCTTCTCCACGACATAGGAAAAATCGGCGTCCCTGATTCCATCCTTCTCAAGAACGGGCCCTTGGATCCGGACCAATGGCTGCTGATGCGGAAGCACCCGGTATTCGGCCTCAACATGTTGGCAGGAATTGAGTTTCTCAAAGAAGTTGCCGTCATCGTGCACCAGCACCAAGAACGGTGGGACGGGCAAGGCTATCCGCAAGGACTCAAGGGCGAAGAAATCACCATCGGAGCGCGCATCTTTTCAATCGCTGATACCCTCGACGCCATCGTTTCCGATCGGCCGTACCGGAAAGGTCGATCGCTCCAAGATGCGATCGACGAAATCAGTCAGCTCGGTGGCAGCCAATTCGACCCCAGGCTCGTCGAGGCATTCCTCGCTATTCCTCCAGCGGAGTGGATACGCATCCGCGAAAGCATTGAAGTTCGGTCTGAAGCAGCGCGGAAGCAGGATCGGGGATAGCTTTGGCGTCGACCGCTGCGGCGCACCCTTAGGCGACGTTGCGATTGCTGTTCTCAGCGGTATCCCGAATCCGAACCGATACAAGCTTTGAGACCCCAGGCTCCTCCATGGTCACGCCGTAGAGCGCGTCCGCGACCTCCATGGTGCGCTTGTTGTGGGTAATCAAAATAAATTGGGTCGTTCGGCTCAATTCTTTGACGATGGCATTGTAGCGACCGACGTTGCCCTCATCGAGGGGAGCATCCACTTCGTCGAGGAGACAGAACGGCGCTGGCTTGATGAGGAAAATCGCGAAGATGAGGGACACGGCGGTGAGAGCGGTCTCTCCACCCGAGAGGAGACTCATCGATTGCAGCTTCTTGCCAGGAGGCTGCGCCAGAATTTCGACGCCGGGCTCCTCGCCAGGTCCTCCCGGGACCAGGGTGAGCGATGCTCGCCCGCCACCAAAAAGGCGTGGAAACACCGCCTGGAACTTCTGGTCGATCAGTGCAAACGCTTCCTTGAAGCGCGCACGACTCGTATCGTCGATGCGATCGATGGCGCGCAGGAGACGCTCCAAGGACTGTTCGAGATCGAGCCTTTGCGCGTCGAGGAGCTGGGTCCGTTCACGCACCTCTTGCAATTCCTCAATCGCCGCAATGTTGACTTCCCCCATGCGCTCAATGGCGCTGCGCAACATACTGAGCTTTGCCTCCGCACTGGCCTGAAGCCTGGGAGCAGCGTGAAACTCATGCAGCGCAGCTCCCACCGGGAGCGCGTATCGTTCCCAAACCCCGGCTTCGATATGCTCGAGTGCCATCGTCATTTCGGTTTGGGTAATCGCGAGCGTCTTGAGCCGGGTTGCCTGAAGCTCCACGGTTGCTCGGTACTCGCGCAAAGTCGCGTCGTCGCGGCGAAGGCGTTCCGTACACGCCGTCCATAGCGCCTTAAGCCCGTCTGCTACCTCGCGCGCGCGCAAGAGTTCCTCGGCGCGCTGGGAGCGGTCAGCCTGAATTCCACGAAACCTTTTCGCAAGCTCGTCCACCCGCAATGCCTCCTCTCCCGCGAGGCGCTGCGACTCGCTGATCCGGCTTGCTGATTCCTCCGCTTGCCGCACAAGTGCCTGACCCCGCTGATGGCAAGCGAGGCGGCGCTCCGCGGCAGCAGCTACCGCAACCTGCATTCCAACCGAGATTGCTCGGTGAGCCTCGACCTGATCGGTAAGTGCTGCCAGATCGGCCTCGCGGACGGTGATGCGCTCCCGGAGAGCCGCAAGCGTAGAGCTGTCTTCGGAGAAGTTGGAACGAAGGTTGCTTTCTTCTGCTGCGAGGGAAGCCGCGAGGGAGGCGCTGACTTGCATCTCTTCGGCTTTGGCCGCCCGCAGCTCCCTCAATCTGGCGAGGCGCTCGTTCGCCTGGTGGAGATCGCGTTCGTGGCCGGTCCGCTGCACCTCTTGATGGCGTTCGTTCTTCTCGAGTCCCTTGAGCACGCCCTCGGTTTGGCTCACGGACTTTTGGTAGCCGTAGTAGCGCGTGATCACCTCGTTGAAGGAGGCCTCGGCCAGGGACACGCCCTCGGCGAGCGCTTCCACTTCGCGATTCTTCTGGAGCGCTCCCACCGCCGGTCCTTCCGGGATGCCGCCGGTGACGACGGCGCCGGGTCGCACGACTTCACCTTGAAGCGTGACGATCGTCATCGCGGGTTGTCGCTTCGAGAGCGAGCGCGCCGCCTGTAGATCCGAAGCGATGACGATTCCTGCGAGCAGTTTGGCGACGACGGCAGTCGCGTCTGGATTGGAAACGCGAACGACGCTGCCAGCGGTCGCCAACACGGCCTCGTCTCCCTCGACCTCCAGTGGTTGGCCCTCATCGGTTGCGCTGGGGATGAACGTAGCGCGCCCATGCTCTGCCTGCTGGGCCGCGAACGCGAATGCGGAATCGGCGTTCAAAACGACAACATGCTGCAGTCGTTCGCCTAGTGCCGCCTCGATGGCCCTGTCATATCTCGCGTCCGTCGAAACGAGGTCCGCAACGACGCCAAAGATTTCGCGTCGGGGCATCGACATCATTTCGCGGACACCGCGGTCATAACCTTCGTACTCGCGCTGGAGTGCGGTCAGTGTGGCAAGCCGGCTTCGCTTTTCCGCGAGATCCTCGCGCTTGGCGATGACGAGTACTTCATGTTCGGCAAGCTGTTCGCGCGTATTCAACAGGAGCGCTTCTTCACTTCCTCGGCGCTCCGCCAATTCGCTCGCGGCCTTTCGGTGCTCTTCGATGCGAGATGCGGATTCCGACCGTGAACCTTCAACTTGGGCCGCCTCCACTTCGAGCGCCGCGGCTTCGGTTTCTAGCGAATCGCGCCGATCGCGATGCGCGTGGAGACGCTCTTGGAGGCTTGCCAAGGAAGTCTCTGTGCTGCGCTGCGCTGCGATGAGGGCCTCGGCTTTTGCTTGCTCCGTCGCCAGCGCGCGCTCGGCCAGTTGGAGCGTCTCTCGAAGGCGACGCCCCTCTTCCTCTTTCGCGGCCATCGCGACTTCTTCCTCACGAGCCTGCAGATCGAGTTCCTCGAGTGCCGCCTCTGCCGCGCGCGCTTCGGCCCGGAGTGTATCCGCGCGCGCCTGCAACGCTTGGCAATCGACTTCCAGCGCAGCAATTCTTGCGCCCGCTGAATCGAGGAGTTCCGAAGTGTGCGTCGCCTTTTGCGCATCAAGGGTGTCGGCGGCTT
>JBGSMZ010000031.1:0-14885 GCA_041739845.1 Myxococcaceae bacterium | reverse complement strand
CGCTCGCCCTCGACCGCGTTCGCTCGCTGCCGGGCCTCTCTGGCGCGGCGCTGACGCGCCTCGTTCAGCGAATGGAATCGAGCCATGCGGCGTTTGTTGCGGCGATCCAAGGGCGAGCGGAATGTGAAGGAGTTCCCGTCGAAGCGCTTCGAAGCGATCCCAAGGAAGAAGCGCTGGTGGCACTCCTTCAGCGGCAGCGCGCGAACGAAAGGGGCGCCAAGTTCTTGGTGTTTGCCGAGAGCCGCGACACGCTGAACGCGGTGCTCCGTGCGCTGGGTGATGCGCGCATCGAGGCGCTCGCCTACCACGGGGATCTCGCGTTCATTGAGAGGGATCGGCACGTCGCGCGCTTTCGCGATCCGGAGGGACCGGCGGTGCTGGTCTGTACGGAAGTCGGTGGGGAGGGTCGGAATTTTCAATTTGCCCACCACCTCGTCTCCTTCGACCTTCCTTGGAGTCCGGCGGTCATGGAGCAGCGCATTGGCCGCCTCGATCGCTTGGGCCAACTTCATCCCGTCCACATCCACGTGTTTGATGTTGCGGGCACATTCAGCGCATTCGTCTTGGCGCTGTTGCGCGATGCGGTCGGAGTCTTCACCGAGACCGTCGGGGGCCTCGACGCGGTGCTTGAATCCGTGGAGGGCGACCTCACGCGACTCCTCGCTGCGCCGGTCGCTGAACGGCGCGCTTTCTCCGTGGCCCTTACGAAGAAGGTGCGGAGAGCCAGATCCGAATCAAAAAACGCATACGATCCATTGCTCGACCTGCGGAGTTTTGATCGCGACGCAGTGAGGGACCTCATAACCCGAGCGCAAGCGCGCGCTGGCATCTCAAGCAACGCAGCGGACACCATCGACGACGCGCTTTGGGGACTTGCGCGGGACCTCGACGAGCGCCTCGAAGATGTCGTCTGCGAAGTTGCTCGGCGGATCGGCATTCGCGTTGACACCGATGAAGATGTCGATGCCTTTCAGACGGCATTTCATTTGGGGCACGCGCTCGCCATCGACGCACTTCCCGGATTTGACATCTCCAAAGAACGCACTTTGTTAGGAACCTTTTGGCGCGATACAGCCGTCGAAATCGAGGAAATCGACTTCTTTGGTACTGGGCATCCCCTGGTGGAGGCTCTCTTCGCGCTTGTTCGTGACGGGCCCTTTGGTCGCAACGGGGTGCGCCGAATCCAAGGTTCCGAAGAGCTGCGAGGAATGGAATTCCTTTTCGTCGTACAGGCCCCAGAGCCTTCGGATACGCACCCAGGCGCAAAGGTTCCAAGTCGCCACGTGGAGCGCTATCTCGGCAACCACTTCCTGCGCATCGCCGTTGTTCGAAATGCCTTTAAGTGGGTTGCTGCCTCAGAGGTTGTGAAACGCGAGTTGCGAGCCTCCCCCGGAGATCCAATCAACGCGGAGCGAGCGCGTCGAGAATTGTCAGACCTGCTCGGTGAAGTGGAGGAAGCGCGGACCGCCGCTCGAAGTGCTGCCAGCGCGGAATTTGAACAGGCGCGCTCTCGCGCGCGCGACGCCATCGCCTCCGAAGGCGAAGCGGAATGTCGGCGCATCGCGCGTTCGCTTTCTCATCAGGGCGTTGAGGCTTCAGCCATCGCCCAGGCCACCGAACGGCAGCGCACCTATGCGAGGGAAGTCGCTGATGCGCTGGACGCATGTCGGTTGGTACTTGATGCAGCCTGCGCGTTTGTTATGTCGCGGCGCTTTTGAACCGGATGAGTCCTTCTTGCGCGGTCGAAGCGACGAGTCTTCCTTCTCGCGTATAGATGCACCCTCGCGCCAAACCGCGGGCGCCGTGTGCGCAGGGGCTTTCCATCACGTGGAGCAGCCATTCGTCAGCGCGAAACTCCTGGTGAAACCAAACGGTATGGTCGATCGAGGCCATTTGCATTCCCGGAGTGAGCCAACTCACTCCGTGGGGAAGAATCGTCGTCCCTAACAAGCCAAAGTCAGATGCATACGCGAGCAGGGAAGGGTGGAACGGGAACTCCTGCGGGAGCGATCGGCTGGTCTTGAACCAAAGCATCCAATGAGGCTTCCGGCGCGACGGCGATTTGAGACTGTCGAGCGGGTTCACGTAGCGAAGGTCGATTGGAGCGCCCCGGCTCGTCATGCTTTCAAGGCGAAGGGGGACTTGGTTCAAAAGCTCGGCGAGCACCTCGCGCTCTTCCGGGAGGGACTCTGGAAGCGGCGCGTCGGGCATCGGCGTTTCGTGCGCAAAGCCATCTTCGCGTATTGCGAAGCTCGCCACGATTTCACAAATGGGCACCCCATTTTGAATGGCTTCGATTCTTCGCGCAGAGAAGCTTCCGCCGTCGCGAAGACGCGTCACCGCATAGAGGATAGGGCGGTGCACATCTCCCTGACGCAAGAAGTACGTATGCATGGAGTGGATGTGCCTGTCTTGAGGGACTGTTTGGATCGCCGCTGAAATGGATTGACCCAACACTTGACCTCCGAAAACGCGCCCCCAACCCAAGTCCAAGCTGGTTCCACGAAAGAGGTTCTCCTCCACTTTTTCAAGGCTGAGGTGCTTCACCAACTCGTCGAGCTTGTCCATGGATGCCTTTCTGGTGTCATGCCGCAGAGCGCAATAACAGAGGGACCGCAGCGAAGGGGGGCTAGGTGCTTCGGAGTTGCTTTTCCCTGTGGCAAAAAGGACTAGAAGGGCTTCATGGGTCGCATCAACAGAGTGCTCGTTGCCAATCGTGGAGAGATTGCCATTCGCGTGATGCGTAGTTGTCGCGAATTGGGATTGGAAACCGTCGCGGTTTACTCAGAAGCCGATCGTACAAGCCTCCATGTCCGCTATGCGGACATGGCAAAGTGTATCGGCCCCGCGCCCTCCAAGGAAAGCTATCTCGCAATCGATCGCATCATCGAGGCAGCCAGTGCGACCAACGCCGACGCAGTTCATCCAGGCTATGGTTTCCTCTCGGAGAATGCGAACTTTGTTCGGGCCTGCGAAGCCGCCGGGCTTACCTTTATTGGCCCTCCCGCCAAGGCCATGGAGGCGATGGGCGAAAAGACCAGAGCGCGCGCCACGATGATTGAAGCTGGCGTTCCAGTGGTTCCTGGGACTTTCGCTCCCCTGACTTCCCTCGAGGAGGCCAAAGCCGAGGCCGGTAAGGTGGGTTATCCGGTCATGCTCAAAGCCGCCGGCGGTGGCGGCGGGAAGGGTATGCGGCGGGTGTCGCGGGCAGGAGATCTTGAATCGGCCTGGAGAGCTTCGCGCAGCGAGGCGAGCAGTTCCTTCGGGAATGATGCGGTCTACATCGAGAAGTTTCTCGATACGCCTCACCATATTGAAGTTCAGATTTTTGCGGACAAACACGGCAACTGCATCCATCTCAATGAGCGCGAGTGCAGCGCACAGCGACGAAATCAGAAGGTCGTCGAAGAAACGCCCTCGCCGATCATTTCGCCTTCAATGCGCCATGAAATGGGCGAGGTTGCGGTGCGCGCGGCGAAGGCCGTAGGCTACGTTGGTGCAGGTACAGTGGAGTTTTTGGTGGACGCAAGTCGGCACTATTATTTCCTTGAAATGAACACCCGTCTTCAGGTCGAGCACCCAGTCACCGAGTGGGTCACCGGGCTCGATCTGGTCGCGTGGCAGATCCACGTCGCAGGAGGTGGAGCGTTGCCCTCCTTGGAGCCGATTCCTCCGCGCGGTCACGCTGTCGAAGTGCGCATCTACGCCGAAGACCCCGCAGCGAACTTTATGCCGTCGCCAGGTCGGATCACCCACTTCAGAACTCCAGGGGGCCCCTTCGTCCGCGACGACTCCGGCGCCTACGCAGGTTACACCGTGCCGACGATGTACGACCCGATGATTTCCAAGCTTTCGGCCTGGGCTCCGACCAGAGTGCAAGCCATTGCGCGCATGAAGCGCGCGCTCGAAGAATTTGAGATCGAAGGAATTACGACGAACATTGCCTATCTCAAAGCAATCCTCGAACATCCAAGCTTCGTCAAAGGAGACTACGACACCGGTCTTTTGACCGTTGCGCACCAAGAGTTGATCGCATCCACCCGCGCTCCGCAATCCGATGCGGTGCTCATTGCTGCGGCAGTGCGCGCCCACCGTCAAACCGAGGTTCGGCAGCAAGCGCCTAGCGCTCGCGACTCTGTGGGGTCATGGAGGTTCCATGGGCGCCGGGGCGCATCTTGGAGGTCTAGCTAAAGATGGCGATGACACGCACCTCAACCTGGCTTTGGCATGCCGGCGGTTCCGCGCAGGAAATCAACATCGAAGTCGAGGCGTTGGAGGCTGGCCGCTATGCGGTGACGATGGAGGGGAAGCGAAGGATCGTGGATGCTTCGTTTTCCCCGGATGGAGGCGTTTCCCTTCTCATCGATGGCGACTCCCATTTCTTTCGCTTCGATGAGGGTAGCGATGGGTTAGTCGCCCGTAGTCGCACGCACACGATTCCCGTTTCACTGTTCGATGCTCGGAATCGAGGAGTGCGCGCTGGGCAAGACGGCCGCTCCGGAGGGACCCAAACGCTGAAAGCACCGATGCCAGGCAAAGTAGTGAAAGTTCTCGTCGCACGAGGCGACAAGGTTAGCGAGGGGCAGGGACTCGTCGTGATTGAAGCGATGAAGATGGAAAACGAGCTCAAGGCCGCGATCGATGGCAAAGTAGCGAAAGTCGAAGTCCAAGAGGGCTCTGCCGTCGAAAAGGGAACGCTCCTCGTCGTGATCGAGCCTCAATGATCGCAGCGGTTGGTGCGGCCATCTTCCTCGCCGCCGCCGAGCCGCCAGCTGGATTGGCGTGCCTCTCCAAGAGGTACGCGGGAAACGTGGAAAAGGATCTCGTATTGGGCTGGGGTTTGCGCATTCGGGCGGGAGTCTTTCTTCCGTGGAATGACGACGAAGACCCGGGGGACTACGTGACCCTACGGCGTCGAGGCCTGAGCACCATCTACGATGAACCGTACGTACGCGGGCCGCTCTCGCCGCCGAAGTGGCCACTTCCGGCGACCGTACGAGGTCTGGATCTGTGGCGAAACCCTCCGCAAAGCTCGACGGTGGAGGCGATGTTGCGAGCCACCTACGGCGAAACGCGCTCGGAGGTAGAGGCGCAGCTGGGGAGGGTTCGCTTCTTTTCCTTGCGATGGCCATTTCATCGCCGGGCTGCCCCTGCGCTCGAGCGCGTTGCCGAGCGCTTGCGATTGGCCATCGCCGAGAATCCATCGCTTGCCAAGTATGTGGAGAGGATTGGCGGAACTTGGACCTGGCGTTCGATGTACCGTTCGCGGGCGATCTCGACGCATGCATTCGGAATCGCAATCGATTTGAATCCCCAATACGGAAGCTATTGGCGGTGGGCGAGGTGGCGCGAAGTACCGCGCTGGCGCAACACACTTCCTCAAGAAATCGTAGACGCGTTCGAAGCGGAGGGATTTATTTGGGGTGGGCGATGGAGGAGATTCGATACCATGCATTTTGAGTACCGCCCGGAGCTGCTCGATAGGGACTGCACCGACGCGAAGCGGGGCGCAGTAAGCTTTGGCACCTTCGGCGGGAAGCCATGAGCCGCCCGTCGAAGAAGCCAAAGCTGGTTGCTGCGATCGCCCTTTTGGCTGCAAGCCCAGTCCTGGCACTGCCATCGTATTCTGGGGGCGTGATTGCGACGGCGCATCCGCTGGCGAGTGCCGCCGGAAAGGAAATGCTCGCTCGGGGTGGCAACGCGATCGACGCTGCGGTCGCGGCCGCGTTTGTGTTGGCCGTCGTGGCTCCTTACTACAATGGATTGGGCGGCGGCGGATTTGCGGTCGCTCACCTTGCGGGTACTGGCGAAGACCTCGCGCTCGATTTTCGCGAGGTGGCACCTCACGCCGCATCTCGCGACATGTATGCCGCCGCATCTTCCATCGATGGTTCCCTGGCGATCGCTGTACCCGGCGCGGTAGCCGGGTACGAAGCCCTTCATCGTCGCGGTGGACGCCTTCCTTGGAAGGTCCTCATGGCTCCAGCGATTCGCGCTGCTACCGAGGGATTCCTGATTTCCCCGAGGTATCGAGAACTGGCGACGCTGCGGCGGAATTGCCTTGCTTCCGATACAGAAGCAGCATCGATTTTCTTGCGCAGGAGCCCGGAGGCACCAACGGTTCCAGAGCTGGGAGAACGCCTTCGGCAGCCGCGCCTCGCGGCCACCCTCAAGTACATCGCCGCGAGCGGAGCCCGTGCGTTCTACCGAGGCCCGATCGCAGCGGAGGCCGTGCGGAGCGTCCGCGCCAAAGGTGGCATCCTCGACGCCAAAGATTTTGCGTCCTTTACCGTGCGCTGGCGCACTCCCCTCGAGGGCAAATATCGCGGAAGCCGGTTTGTCACCATGCCTCCACCAAGCGCAGGCGGAGTTCTCATGGTGCAAGTGTTCGGAATTCTGGAGACTATGAATCTTCCGGGACCAGGCGTGCGTAGCATCGACGGACTTCACGCCTTTATCGAAGCACTCAAACTTGCATCTGCGGAGCGCGCGAAATGGTTGGGAGACCCGGACCAAACGAAGGTGCCACTCGGAGAGCTCACCTCTTCAAAGCACATCATCGAAATGGCAGGTCAAATCTCCCTGGAACGGGCGCGGCCGGCTTCCGAACTGAGCGATTTTGCACCGATCGTCCGCACGCCTGGGTCGCAGAACACGACGCACATCAGCGTCATCGATCGCCATGGAAATGCAGTGGCCCTCACCACCACCATCAACCACGCATTTGGAAGTTGCGTCGTCGCCGGATCGACGGGGGTGTTGATGAACAATGAAATGGACGATTTCGCGACGCGTCCTGGAAAGCCAAATGGCTATGGCCAGGTGACCGGCGAGGCCAATGCGGTCGCGTCAGGACGCATTCCCCTGTCATCGATGACCCCGACGCTGGTGTTCTTTGCAGATACACCTCACCGCGTTCGCCTCGCTGTTGGTTCTCCCGGTGGAACGACAATTCCTACGACTGTCGTTCAAGTCATTTCCAATGTGCTCGACTGTGGTCTCGACATTGGAAGCGCGGTGGCTCGTGGGAGGATCCACAACCAGTGGCTCCCGGATGAGGTCTTGATCGATCAAAACGGAATCGATCCTGCAACCAAGTCAGCGCTGGCGCTTCGGGGGCATCAGTTTCGCTATCAACAGCGCTGGGGCGACGCGGAAGCAGTCCTGTTCGACGCGGCGACGGGGCTCTTCACGGCAGCATCGGATCCTCGCAACGAAGGGGAACCGCGCGGCCTTGATCCCTAGAGGGAAGTGCAGAGGCGTCCTCGTCGCGAGGGGTGCCAGTGGGAGCACAGGTCGGTATCGCCATCTGCTTCGGTGAAATGGCGAAGGCGACCAGCAACATACTGGCGATCCCAATGAAAAAGCCGATTCCTACCGCACTCCGTCGCCTCCGCACCCAATGCGATGCCGCGAGAGTTGGCCTTTTCCTTTGAGCACTCCACGCACGCAAAGGCGTTTCCCGTCTCTCCGAGATGCTCCCGGAGGGTGGCGAAAAGGCACGCGCTCCGTCGGGCCTGCGGGAGCGCTCATCGACGAGTCGCATCGCCTCCAGAAGCGCCTCTTGATGATGGAGGCGCATATTGGGAGTGACCGGCCGAAGCGGGTGCACGGTTCGGTACCAAACGCGATCTTCCCCGAGCATTGCATAGGCGGCCACTTCCCCGCTGCGCTCTCCGTAGTGCGCGTACACAATCTCCGTGTGGTCGACGCAAAGGTAGCCACGACCTTCAAGGCCATCGATCTGGAGGCACCAGCTTTGAGGAGTTTGCGCCTTCACTTGAATGAAGTCCGCGAGCGGCAGATCGTGAGAACTTGCAACGAGGGCCATGCTTTCGCTCCGAACATGGCGTCTGCAACTTCCAAGCCCTTGAAGGAATAAGGCCTACGCTACCGCTTGGAGGAATCTGGCGACCACTGTCTTTCGGCCCACGCTTTCGAAGTCGACAACAAGCTTGGCCTGCGGTCCCGATTCGCGGACATCGACGATCCGGCCAGTTCCAAAGACGCTATGGGTGACGCGTTTGCCGATCGGCTTGGCGTGCTCCCAATCTGAACGTTGATCGTAAGTCCGATCGACGGTCGGCTCGCGACTCGGTCGGCGGGAAATACGCGCTGCGCGTGGCAATGGACTTGCGGATCCACGCAACAACTCGACGTCGCCAAACAGGTCCTCCGGGACATCGGTAAGAAATCGCGATGGCGCATTGAACTTGAGGTCGCCAAACATGGTGCGGCTCTGCGCGAGCGTCAGAGTGAGGTGATGGCGAGCGCGTGTGAAGCCGACGTAGCAAAGGCGCCGTTCTTCGGCGAGGTTCTCAGGGTCCGCATTTTCACCGACTGCTCGACGATGCGGAAAGACGCCTTCTTCCATTCCAGTGAGGAACACTGCATCAAATTCAAGGCCTTTCGCCGCGTGAAGCGTCATCAAGGAAACACGCCCAGCACCTTGACCAGAATCCCCATCGACGTCTCCGAGAAGCGAAAGCTGTTCGAGAAACGCAAGCAGCGGGGATTCTTCGAGGAAGTCGGTGACGAAGGCAGGATTCGGCGTTTCTTCGCCTGGCCTGGGCGCAGGTGCAAACAGGTCGCCCTGTCGCGGCCAGAGTTTGGGAGCGGCTGGGCTGACGAGCCCCATTTCCCTCCTTGGAGATGGGAGAATCCCGTTGTTCTCTCCTTGGGAGCGCGCAGCATCGAACTCGAAGGTAGCTGAAAGCAGTTCGCGAAGATTTTCTGCACGACCGGCCGCTTCGTCTGTTCCCTCTTCTTCAAGCACGGCGATCAGGCGTGTTTCATCGAACATAGCGCGTCCGGCTTCGGTGGCGCTAGTCGAGGTTGCTGCCGCAGCTACCAGGCGCAGGAGCAGGGAATGAAACGCTTCGAGACGCCGTTGCGCCCCCGCGTTGAGCGAAGGAATCTGACGAATATCACCCAACGCCTCATAGAGGCTCATGCCGCGCGCCGTTGCGTAGTCGACGAGGCGCGCCGTCGTCGTCTCGCCGATTCCTCGGACCGGGACGTTGATAATACGCAATACATCTGCGTCGGAGCGTGGATTCAACATCAGCCGCAAGTAGCTGACCGCGTCTTTGACCTCAGCGCGTTCATAGAAGCTGCGTCCGGACACGAGAATGTAGGGAATCCGATGGGTCCGGAGCGTTTCCTCCAAAATTCTGCTCTGGGCGTTGGCGCGGAAGAAGACCGCTATCTCGTTGAAATCGACGGTTGCATTTCGACGAAATGCGGCGACTTGCTCGGCAATCGCGAGCGCTTCGTGACGCTCGTCGGGTGCTTGGATGAGGCCCAAGAAACTCCCCGGTTCCTTGGCGCTCCAAAGCTTTTTTGGCATTCGCCGTTCGTTGCGGCGGATGACAGCGTGCGCCGCTTCAAGGATGTTTTGGTCTGAGCGATAGTTTTGTTCGAGTTTGATCTGCTTACAACCCGGATACGTCGCAGGAAAATCGAGAATGTTTCCGACTTCTGCACCTCGCCATCGGTAGATCGATTGATCGTCATCTCCGACGACCACCAGATTTGCAGTTGGCGGGGGAGCGAGGAGCTTGAGCAATTGGTACTGAACAGGATTCGTGTCCTGAAACTCATCGACGAGGACATACTCGTAGCGACGCTGGTAGCGCAGTCGGAGTTCTTCATTGGTCGAGAGGGACTCGACGAGGAGCAGGAGGAGATCGCCAAAGTCGACCGCGTCTGAGGTGCGAAGGAGGCGCTGGTAGCATCCGTATACCTGGCGAAGCTGCCGGTGTTTGTCAGGATCGCCAGCGAGTGCCTCAGTGGGCACTGCGTCCGGGAGGCGACCAGCATTCTTGTGGCCTTCGATGAAGCTCAAGGCTTCCCGAGGCGTGAGCCACCCGTTGGCAATGCCGGCTTCGCGGATCGCGCGTCGGGCGACCTGAATTTGGTCGCTGTCGTCATAGATTACGAAATTACGAGCGATTCCGGCATGTTCCGCTTCACGGCGCAGCGTCATCGCTGCGAAGGAGTGGAAGGTACGGACGGTGAGCGCGTTACCGGTCTCCCCAAGGAGCTTCGCGAGTCGCTCCTGCATTTCCTTGGCAGCCTTGTTGGTGAAGGTGACCGCAAGAATCTTCCAAGGCGGGACCTTGCGTTCAGTAACCAAATGCGCGACGCGATGGGTGATTACCCGCGTCTTGCCCGAGCCAGCTCCTGCGAGCACCAGAAGAGGGCCCTTGGAAGCGAGTACAGCCTCTCGCTGTGGACCGTTGAGGTCGAGCAGCAGGTCAGTCATGGCGTATGGTTACGGGGATTGGCGATGCAGGGAAAGGTTTATTGCCCCTTGGGCTAAACCCGGAAGCGGCGCACTTCTTCGCGAAGTGCAGTGGTTTCCGAGCGCATGCCTTCGACGCCTTCAGCGAGGCTCTTGACGGTTCGCAGTTGGGCGTCGGCGGTCTCGCGGACGGCTTCCAAGGCTTCCACCAGGTGCCCTGTGTAGTGGCGTTGGATATCGCGGGAGCGTTCAAGCGCTTCAGCAGCTTCCGCCATTCCTTCGACGGACTTCGCGATTCTCCGAGTTCCGTCACTTTGCTGCTCGATATCATGTCGAACAGTCGTAGCGATCACGTCGAGCTGCTTCGCGGCGCGCATGATCTGTTCGCTGCTACGGCCTTGCTGTCCAGTCACCTTATCGAGTTGCACAACGGTGTCCAGAATGCGCGCAACTCCGTGGCCTACCTCGCGAGCGCCAAATCCTTGTGCCTCTACAGAACGAGCGACTGCCTTGAGAATTTCAAGCGCGTCGATGGCTGCCGCGCGGACGCGAAGAACGGCGAGCGCTGCTTCCTGGTCCCGCGCACCACCTTTCTCGAGTTGCCGCACGCTGCGATCGATGGCTTGGCCGGTTTCGGAGGCTTCCACTTCCATGGATCTGACGAGGGACACTATTTGGGCTGAAGAATTGGTCGCTCGCGCCGAGAGGTCTCTGATTTCCTGGGCGACGACGGCAAAACTTACGCGGTGCTCCCCAGCCTGCGCCGCGGCGATCGAGGCGTTGATAGCGAGGAGGCCGCCGTGGTCAGCCACTTCGTCCATGATGTTCGCAATGGAGGTGATTTCGCGGATGTGCTGACTGAACGAAAGCATGGCAGTCGCAGCCCCTTGCACACTTTCCTGCACGGAGGCGGCTCCGGCGAGCGCACTCCGCACGGCGGTCACGCCGTTGGAAGCCTCATAGGCGAGGCGTTCGGTGAGCGCCGCGCTCTCGGCGACATTCCTCCGAGCGAGTTCCGTTGCAGCTTCCAGAGAGCGCACCGGATTCATGGTGTCGCTGGCGACGCTGCGCAGGGCGTCGGAAGTTGCGCGCAAATCGGCCACCGCCGCTGACGTCAGCTCGAGCGAACGCGTCGTTTCTTCGACCGCAGCAGCAATTCTCGCCGCATTGGTCGCCACAGCAGTCTTGGCATCCGCGATACCCGCCAGTGCGCTTCGTGAGTTCGAGGCGCCTGCATTCAAGGCATCGAAATGGAGTGTGAGGGTGGCGAGAGTTGCTT
Source organism: Myxococcaceae bacterium (assembly GCA_041739845.1). Classification (GTDB taxonomy): domain Bacteria; phylum Myxococcota; class Myxococcia; order Myxococcales; family Myxococcaceae; genus JBGSMZ01. The sequence continues at coordinate 3,360 of JBGSMZ010000031.1, read as the reverse complement.
GGAGCTGCTCTGCGGAGGCACCCGATTCCGCAAGCTTGTTGCGAATTTCCGTCGCCCCGATGCCGCTTGCATCCGCAGCGCGCGCGACCTGGTCGATGGCCGTCGCAACGTTTCCAGAAACCCCGCGAACGCGTCCCAGTGCGTCACGAAGGCTGCGGGTCACGTGGTTCAGGGATTGCCCCAAATCGGCGAGTTCTCCAACCGCACGGGTATCGACTCTCCCAGAGAAATCAGCATCGGCAAAGCGGCGCGCGATAGCTTGCATATTCGCAATCGGCCGAAGGAGGAGGAAGTGGGTTCCGAGCCCTACTGCAAGCAAGCTTACGAAAAGGAGTCCCAGAGCCGTTGAGAAGATCGCGCGCAGTGCGCTTCCGGCAGAGTCTTCAATGGGTCTGCGATCGAATGCAATGGCGACGGCACGGACGCGTTCTGCGGAAGGTGCGGCGGCGACGACCAGCGCAGGAATTCCATCCACCTCCCCGACTTGCACTCCTGAAGTCATCGCCGCGAGGGCCAGGCCATTTGCTTCGGCGCGCGCGGGTTCGGAGATCGATGTGAGCTCGATGTTCCTGCAATCGGAGGAGCGGCAATTTCCAACCCACACGCCCAATACGGTCGGATCGGAGCGCGCAACGGTGGCAAGCGCATCGGAGGCAGCGCTCGGATCCTTCGCGTAAGCAAGGGCTTGGGCTAGCCGTTCTCCGCGAGCAACGAGACTCTGCTCAAGGCTTGCCTGCACAGCCCGTGGAATGCGGATCGCCATCAGAAGCGCAAGGGTTCCGGCGATGAGGGCGGCTGCACTCAAAGAGAGCGGAATCAAACCGACCCGCTGAATATTCAAGGACACCTCTTGAATTGTACGAAGTGTCGTGAAGGGCAGCAAGCAGCAGCGCTTGCACGGTGGACTTGTGGACGCGTAGGACTGACGCTTTTGTGAAGGATTCGGTGTATCGAGGGTGGTAAATTGGCGCTCTTCAATCGATGGTTCGGGTGTTCATGTCTCCCAAGTGGCTTCTCATAGCAGCGGTTCTCGGTTTTTCGGGAGTTGCTCTCGGAGCCTTTGGCGCCCACGGTCTCAAGGGGGCTATCGCGAACTCCATCGATGCTGGAGAACGGCTTGGGTGGTGGGAAACGGCCGCCAAGTATCATCTCGTCCATGCCCTTGCTGTCGGGTTGTTGGCCGTGGCGATGGACCGCTTGGGGCTCGTCGGCACGGCGAGCGCCTCTAGCTTCGCAATTGGAGTGGTCCTGTTTTCCGGAAGCCTCTATGTCATGGGCGCGACGGGAACGCGCGCACTGACGCTGCTGACGCCACTAGGCGGCCTCTTCCTGCTCGCAGGATGGGCATTGCTGGTCCTCGCCGCCTGGAAGGCCCAGCAATAGCCGCGCCTACCTAATGAGAGCCAGGCACGCTGAGCGATTCAAAAAATTTGGTCGCTTCAGCCGGCAGCGGTCCCTGGTGGTTGACGATCAGGGTGTATTGCGAGTTGCCGATCATCGCCACACGTCCGCTGATCATTTGTTTTGCTTCGGCAATCTGGAAATCCTCTCCCTTGCCACCCGCTATCTTGGCCGCAGTTTCTTTGACGATAGTGCCCTTTTTTTGTTCCGCGATTCCCTTGACCGTACCACTGAGGAGCGAGTCCTCCGGTATTGCTGAAAGCATTTTGGGAGGGAACTCGATCCGGATGAGCGAATATTGACTTGCCGAGCCTTCAGCGACCACCTGGAGTGTGGGCAGGTTCCCCATCGGGGTCTGCTGCTGGGTTCGCTTTACTTTGGGATCCTTGGGCATCAAAACCGAAAAGCCCTCGGGGGCCTCAAAAGCCACCAACTCGGTTGACGAGCCAACGGGTGGAGAAGCTTGCTTCGCGATCGGACCGGCAGATCCTTCAGTGAGCGGGGCTTCTTCGATTGTCGAACTCGCCTTGACGACGGCTTTTGGTGCTGCGCAAGCGGCAATCGATAGCGCCGCAATAAGGACTGGAATGGTATTTTTGATCATAGACGGGCAAAGGTAGCACGCGCCGCGCCAGAGACTCTAGCTCTCTACCAAAAAATGCTCCCGAAGAGGGAGCCACTTGACCCGATTGATGTTCCGATATAGGCCCCCCGATTCGCTTTTCCTAAGTGACCAAAAAGCTGCCCATGGAAACGTCGACCAAGGCCACAACTGGCAATGAGGCCATCGCTCCGTGCTTGTCGGTAGTGATGCCGGTGTTCAACGAAGCGAAGAATGTGGCCGCCATGGTGCGGCGCGTATTGGCGCAGCGCCCAGTGGCGGAACTCGTTATCGTCGACGACTGCTCGACGGATGGCACCGCTTCGGTGCTTGAGCGTCTCCTCAAAGAAGATCCGCGGATATCGCTTCACCGCCACCCAAAAAACCGTGGGAAGGGTGCTGCGCTACGTACCGGCTTGGCGCTGGCCACGAGCCCCTTCGTCGTCATTCAAGACGCCGATCTCGAATATGACCCGACGGAATACCACGTGCTCCTGGAGCCAGTCCTCGCTGGGAAAGCTGATGTTGTTTTTGGCTCGCGTTTTTCTGGCGCGTCGGCGCATCGGGTTCTCCTCTTTTGGCACGCGCTCGGAAATCGATTCCTCACTACCTTCTCCAACATGATGAGTGACCTGAATCTCACGGATATGGAGACTTGCTACAAATTGTTCAAGCGCGAAGTCATTCAATCCATTTCAATCGAAGAGGATCGCTTTGGCTTCGAGCCAGAGATTACCGCAAAGGTAGCCAAGCTGCCGATTCGCATTTACGAAGTCGCCATCTCGTACCATGGCCGCACGTACGCGGAAGGCAAGAAGATCGGCTGGCGCGACGGTGTCCGGGCGATGTGGTGCATTGTGAAATACAATCGCAAGTCTTCATGAACAAAGACATCCCGAACGCCGACGCTGCGAACCTCGATTTTGAACTGAGTGTATTGGAAGTCGCGGACAACTTTCGGCGCGCACTCATCCAAGAATTCACTCCCTACCTGTACGGTGAAAGTTTGGAAGTAGGAGCTGGAAACGGCATGTTTTCGCAAGGACTTCAGGCAGTTGAAGGCGTCACTGGCTTTCGAGCACTTGAACCAGATCCGCAGTTGGCGCGCCATTTTCGCGAGCGTAACCCTGACACGGTCCTCTTCGAGGGAACGATTGCGAGTCTCCCTTCGAGCCCCAATCTCGACACCATCGTCAGCATCAATGTCCTGGAACACATCGAATCCGATGATGCAGAGCTCACGGAGTATGCGCGTCGCCTCCGCCATCGTGGAGGGCATCTGTGCCTCGACGTTCCGGCCTGCGAGGAACTCTATGCACCCCTCGACAAGGCCTTTGGGCCCTGCCGAAGATATCGAC
>JBGSMZ010000027.1:0-9887 GCA_041739845.1 Myxococcaceae bacterium | reverse complement strand
TTGTTGCACCACCGCGCAGGAATCTTCCTCAAAGTCGCTTCCGACGACGGTTCGGAAGCGGACCACGTCTTCTCTGAAAATCTCGGTTATCGAGCTCTCGAGGTACCGACGTCCAAAAGTGACGCGCGCCGCTGCATCCCGGAATAGCTGGGTTTGGCTGCGCGTATCTACGGATTGCTGAAAAACGCCGATACGCGTTTCCGCCCACAGCCGTTTCCCGAACAGCATGGGCGAGTTGCACGCAAGGGCGAGGACCGGTCCGGCGATGACCTGTGCCAAATTGTACTGCTGGGCAAACCGGGCGGGGTCCGCTTGCATGTGAACTTGAAAAGACGAATTGCAAGCTTCCAACATTACTGAGTCATGAGAGAGGACCAGCTCATCGATCCCAGAAAGGGACAAATCAAAAGACCCCCCGCGCAATTCGGACATGGCTTTTGAAAGTGCGATGTAGCGCGCACTGGGAACCATATTCTCGGACCCCAAATCGGTCCTCCGAAGCGTCGGCAGGATTCCCGTCAGCACTGCACGGAGATTGAGTCGTTCTGCCGCCGCCCACACTTTGCTCATCAGCAGCGAGAGTTGACCCTCCAAATCGGAGAAGGCCCTCCCGGTGAAGGGCTGAGGGTCCGCATTCATTTCCAGTTGGAATGCGCCGAGCTCGGTTGTGAAATGAGGATCATCGAGTGCTTCCAGCATGGAAAGCACAGCCGGAGCGGCCAAATAGGCGTCGTTGACCAAGAACATCTCTTGCTCTGCACCAACGCGGTGAACACCGGACTCGAAACAGTCAGAGTTCAACATCGTCTCGAGCGCGCGCAGATCCGATAGGACGGAACGAATGAAGGACCGCCCGGTGTTCGCGTCTCGTTCGAGCTTAATTTCTTTGTGGGCTCGAGTAGCCGCCTGACTCATTGCGTTGCCTGTCGCATTGCCAACCTCGCTGCGTGAGGACTCAAGCAATCAACGCTAGCAAGTCTGCCAGAACCGTCAACTGACCAATTGCATCAAATAGTGCGGGAGCATCTTCCTCCAGGTCACCCAATCATGCGGTGTTTCCTTCCCCCAACTATCGACGCGGTTCGGCACGCCCTTTCGTCCCAAGACGCGGGCCAACGCCCAAGATTCCCAAATAGCCTCAGCCTTGCCCTCTCCACTCGCAAGCAGAATGAAGCGTGACTGCAATTTTGCAAGGTGAGCACCATTGAGCCCCGGAACAAAGTGGAGCGGTGAACTCACCCAGAACGCATCGATGAAAGTCTCTGTCTCGTAGAAGCGCCGTAGGTCATAGGTTCCGGACATTGCAATCGCGCTTCGAAACACGTCTGGAAATCGACACACGGCGGCGGCGGCGTGAAACGCACCGATGGAAGCTCCGGCGGTTGCAATTTCAATCTCTGGGCTTTTGCAATCATTTCGAATCGCGGGAACGACCTCGTGGCGAACATAGCCATGAAATTGATTGAGCAACCATTGGCGGTACTTAGGGCTTCCCTCGCCTCGCACCATCGCCTGCCCTGCGACCGAATCGCAGGAATAGATTTTGATTCTTCCGGCGTCGATGAGCGGGCGCAGCACGTCGATCATCAAAAACCGCTCGATCTCCTCAGCATCGCCGCCGGCAGTCGGAAACACGAGCACAGGAAGCCCCGCGGTTCCCCACCTTACAAGCGTAGCGTCTCGTCCTAGCCGCTCGGATCTCCAGCGCGTCGCCGTTTTCATACTGAATCGGCCAGAGAAGTCTGTATGCGCGAAAAGAATAGGTCCGTAAATTCCTCCACTTCGTGGGCTGGAAAGATCGCTGCGGTCTTGAGTTGAACCGCCGCGCGCGCGTGATCGGAGGCAAAAAAGTCGGAAGCCACCGCATCGAGGTCTTTCAAGTGAACAGCGCAAAACTCAGTGAATCGATCGGCGTCCAGCAGTCGTCTGGCGAGCGCTCCATATTGTCGCAACTTGTCTCGATAGGGGAGGTCCTTTGCGGCAATGGCGTAGAATGGTTCCCAATCCAGCGAGCGCCGCATCCGGCGCTTGCTCGCTGCGCAAAACAGCGTCCATCGAATGTAGGCTTTGACGAGCCAGGGGAAATGGTAGTGCAATGAGGTCACCTGAGAGTCCGGGCACGGATTTGCAAAGTCGATAGGGTGCCACACGGCGTCCTTTCGCAGGGACTCGCAGGAGTTAAAATCCCATCCAAAGAACGCGTTGATCGTCAGCGTGGTATCCTCAAGCGTTTCCCGATCCTCTTTACTGAGAAACTCTTGCTCCTTGCGCATGGTGTACCGGTCATGGAGCGGAGCGCTGGGGTTATAGAGAATAGACCGCGTCTGAGGTCCGAAGCCAATGGTGCGCACAAACCTATCAAACGGTTCAATCGCCTGCTGGAGATGCATGACTGAGGTACCGCTTTCTTCATAGGCTTTCAAGAGCGCAGCCTCGTCGGGAATCCGTGTCACACCGCGCCAACCGCCTCCGTCGAATGGCTTCATGAACAGTGGATAGCCAATGCGATTTCCTACTTTTCGGATGTCGAAAAGCTTGGCGTACTTGCGCAGCGTTGGCCTGAGATCCGGAAGCGGATCGTACGCCTTTGGCGGCACCATCCAGGTTTCTGGAATCGGCATCCCCAAAGCACTCATCGCCGAGTAGGTCGTATGCTTTTCCATGGATTGCACTGCCCAGGGATTGTTAAAAACATACACCCCATCTCGGAGGACCGCTTTTTTGATCCACTCGCGACTGACGGCGTACCAGTGGGTCAGACGGTCGACCACGACATCATAGTCCGTCGCCTGGTCGAGCGCGTAGGGCTCGATGGCAATACGCTCCACTTCGAAGCGGATGCTGTCGCTCCCAATGGGAAGCTTCAAGTCGAGGCGACGAATGATTTCTTCAAAGCAAATCGGCCAACAAATATCGGCGCCTAAGGACAACCCGATACGACGAGTTACGCTACCCATAATTGCCACCCCCCTTTGTGCACTGGGCCGTCACTCGTACACCATTCGAAGGGGACCAGGGAACAACCAGCTGAGCCCTTCGCGCAAGCGATCTCGCCAATTCTCCCAATTGTGGCCGTCACGAGCCTCTACATATTTGAGTTCGATGCCCGCGGCTTGCAGCATCGGTACGATCGACCGATTCTCGTAGATGAGCGACTCGTGCATTCCACAACTCAGGAACATCCGCTCTGCAACGGGCGTTGGATTCGAGCGGAAACGATTCATGAACTTGATGACAGGGTCGAAAACCGGCCCTCGCTTGTTTTGCCACCCGATGTCGCTGAAGGCGAAGCTTCCCGATTGCAAAAGGAGCCGCCCATAGAAGCCCGGGTATCGAACCGCCGTCGAAAGCGCTGCTACTGCCCCAAAAGAGGCCCCCATCAAGCACCTGCCGGCGGGCTTCTTGATGAGTGGCAACTTTGACTCCAGTTCCGGAAAGACTTCCTCGGTAACGAAGCGCGCATGGCGCGCGTCGTCGGCGTACTCCTTCAAGCGGTTTGGAGAGGTCGACAACGCAACGACGACGGAAGGGATTTCGAGGCGGTGGATAAGGTTGTCAAGTACCGTCTTCAGGTTCGCATAGCGAACGTAGTCGTATCCGTCGTGCACGAAAAGACAAGGGTAGCGCCGGGTCTTCCGGAACCGCGCAGGCTTGTAAACCAAAAGGCGTCGCACCTCCCCAAACGCCTCGCTTGGAATGGTCCAAGGTTCAAGCGTTCCGGAGCGCACCTCAGGATCCGCTTGGGTCCATTCGGGGACGACATAGCCTTCCGCGTGGACGACGGAGTTTGCGCCAAAGGGGTCGGTGGCGCGATTTGGATTGAGGGGATCCTCAATCCAATGTCCATGACCGTCTCGGACGATCTCAAATTTGTACTCCACGCGCGAAAGGGGCGGAATATCGAGGGTACGGTACCAAAGTGGCGTGTTGGGGACTTGGACCAAGGGTTGGCTATTCGGCAGTCCGTAGATCCAACTCTTTAAATTAACGCCATCAAGATTTGCCCCAGCGTAGCAAAAGGTGACCTTGGGACCCTCGACGATTGGAAAGTCATGACTCTGAACAAAAGCTGCGACGGCGGCAGCGTTCGGCTGGGATGCCAGAAGTTGCGTGATTGCCAGTACCTTCACGATTGCGCCCATGACCGGAGAATTCTTCCATCTGGCAACAACTCCACGGATCCGTGGCCGATCGACCAGGAGTCGTCGTCGAAGCGAATCCACTCGCCATGGTCGAGGGCGACGCAGCGCAAAGGCTCATAGCGCCGTGCCAGCCACCCCACCCGCAGTGGATCCTCAAGTTTGAGTCGCATGCGAGGATCCGGCAATGGAACGATGCCCTGATGCAATCCGAGACCTTGATCGAGAATTTCGGAAACTCCCACTCCCTCCGGTGGCGTTTCATGAAAGAGGACAACCTGGCCTCCGGTGGCCATGGCACCCGCCGACCAAGCGATGAGCGGAAGGGGTTGGAGGAGCGTTCCCATCCCAAAGAGGCGCAGCCGATTGAGCAGCGCTGCGACATGTCCCCCTGCAATGACAACGACATCACAATCAGAGAGTATCGCTTGGATTTCCTCTCGGTGCCTCCCGACTGACGGGCGTTCGGCGAGTTGCACTTCCACCTCAAACGCTCGCCAACTCTCCTTGCAACGCGCGAGGTGATCCGCATCGAGCCGCCGGATTTGTTCCATGGAGATCTGGCGCTCCTCGTCATGCATCACAGACCCTTCGGTCTTGCGCTCGATATCAAGCGCCGCTTCAAACGTCCGCTCCAGGCGGAAGCGATAGAATTCCTGCATCAATCGAAGTTGATCCTGCCGTGCGCGGTGCGCAGAACCGAGTTCCTCATCGGTACTAAAGAGAAGCTCGGTGCGGCGGTACAAATGGAGGTTCACGCAATTCCAACCGATCTGCGCGCGAATTTCGCCATCTTGCGATTCCCGCTCCTGCCATCCGGCGGTGATCACAGCGGCGCGCCCCGTTTTGCGATGCAAAAAACTCTGGAAGACCTCAGAAATACAGTTGCGGCTTCGCTGCGGTCCCAAAAGCGCACCCCGCATACTTACGCGCTCCGCGCATGCACTTTGACGGTGCGCCCCACGGTGTCGAGCATTTCTCGAAGCTGATCGTAATCAGGGTGCTTGAAGCGCATCCAGGCGTTTGCCATGTATCCCGCGTCGACGCTTTGGGTGCGCGTTCCCTCGGGAGGTAGATGCATGTCAATGAGGTAGGGCCCAAATGCCTTTTCGATAACCTGGACTCCCGAGTAGCCGGTGATTAGGCCATCGCAGTTTGGACGAAGCGCAATGAGTCCGGCGGCAAAGCGCCGCGATAGACGTGCCCCCGGTCGCCGGTGGACGATCGCGTTTGCCCATTCTCGGTAGAGATCGACGTCATTCCCAACGCAATAGAGGTCCCACGCCCGGACACCCGGAGGGCGGCATCCAATCTCCGAAAAGGTGAGGCCCCTCGGCCCATAGAACCACTCCATGTGCGTCGCTGTTGTGCCGACGTCCAATGCGCTATTGACGCATTCCCCCAGTCTGCGCAGCTGGGCATACGCCGGAACGGATTCAACACGGTTGGTTGCAATAAATTGCGGGCTAATCCAGCGCGTGCGCATGGCTTCCAAAACATTGGGATAATAGTGACTGACGAAGTCGTGGACGACCTGACCCCCAATGGAGATGGTGTCGTAAAATCCCTCGTGGCCCTCTATAAATTGCTCGACGGCGATGGAACCACCGCTGCCCAAGCCAAACCTCGGGGCCTCACGCTCGATGTCGGCCAGCGACGCTACCCGGACGGTTCCGGATGCGCCCGCGCCATCGCGAGGTTTGAGAATGAGAGGAAATCCCGCTTCCTTGGCAAAAGCAACGACCTCTTCCAAACTGGAGGCACCGATAGACCGAGCGCAAGGGATCCCCGCTGAACGAAGCGCCTCCTTCATGGAGGGCTTGTCTCTACACAACCACGTCGTCTGGTAGGACGTCCCTGGAATGTGGAGCACTTCGCGCACCTTGGCGGCGCACAGAACATGCGCCTCCACTACCGCTTCGAGCGCGTCAATCTTTCGCCTTGCTGAAATGAACTTTGCAGCCGCCAGCACCGAGGCTTCGCTGGTGACATTGTCGACTTCTTCGTAGTGGGACAGCCAATTTTTGAGATCCCCGGAGAGCGACTCCTTACTGCCCTCGCCGATCGCGGTGACCGTCGCTCCCACTTCCTTGAGCGCACGAACAAAGCGCAGTTGGTTGACGGGAAATCGGGGCTCGATGAAAACGACGTGCATAGAGATCTCTCAATCTTGGGAGAGCAGTTGGTAGAGCATTTCGTATTCTCGGACCTGAGTGGCCCAAGAGAAATCCATCGCCATTCCATTTTGGCGGATTTTCCCGAATGCTTGGGGATTGGCGTAGAGCGCTTGCGCGGCCTCGAGCGCCCAATGCACCGCCGATTTCGTGTAGGCGTCGAACACGATGCCAGTGCCCGTTTGTCGTGAGGGCGACCATTGCTCAACCGTATCTGCCAAGCCCCCGGTGCGCCGAACAATGGGCACCGTCCCATACTTGAGCGCGTACATTTGCGTGAGGCCGCACGGCTCATACCGCGACGGCACAAGCAAGAAGTCGGAAGCACCTTGGATTTGATGGGACATCGCCTCATCGAAATAGGGATGGTACCAAACTTGCCGCGGAAATCGGGAGCGCAATGCGTGAAACATGCGTTCGAGGGATCGTTCGCCCTGCCCTTGCACCACGAGCTGAATTGCTCCACTCCAGAGTGCTGCCGCAAGTGCGTCCTCTGCTATTTCAAATCCCTTTTGATCAGCCAGACGGGAAACAGCCCCCAACAGCGGAGTATTGGCGCGTTGCGGCAAGCCCAACTTCGATAGCAGTGCTGCCTTATTGGCTCTCTTCCCTTCCATCTCGTCAGGGTCGTATCGTGCAGGTAAGAAGGGATCCTTCGCAGGATTCCAGGTCCCATAGTCGACCCCATTGAGAATCCCGAATACGACTCCCCGGCGCATGTTGAGTGCCCAGTCGAGCCCGACGCCGCGCTCCGGTCCTAGGATTTCGCGGGCGTAGGTTGGACTCACCGTCGTAATGGCATTGGCGTAGAGAATTCCGTGCAGCAAGAAATTGATGCGCCCGGCGCGCAAGTCATCTTGGTGAAGCGCGTCCAGGGAGCCACCGAGGCCGAGTTCAGGAGCGACCGATGCCGGAAACATGCCTTGATAATTCAGGTTGTGGATGGTCAGAACTGTGCGGGACTTCCCAAAAATTTGCCGATCCCACGCGTAGCTCGCTCGAAGAATGAGAGGAGTGAGCGCTGTTTGCCAATCATTGCAGTGGATGATGTCCGGCGCGAACCGAGAGCGCTGAGCCGCGAGCAACGCACCGTGGATGAGCGCAAGGAACCGCAAGTGCTCATCAGGATCATTGGTGTAGATCGCTCGCCGCCCATAGAGACTCGGGCAATGGAGGAAGTGCACTTCCATCGAAGTTCCCGGAATGACGCCCGTGAAGACGGAGAGCTCGTAGAGGTGTTCGCCAAGCTGGATTTGAAGCCCGCGAAGCGTCTTTACTGGGCGCAAAGCGTGTCTGTGAAGGTCGATGCTTCCGTACAAGGGCGCGACGACGAACACGTCGTGGCCCCGGGCCCGAAGCATATGCGGAAGTGCTTCCGCAACATCGCCCAAGCCACCGGTCTTGGCGAAAGGTGCCACTTCCGAGGTGAGAAACAGAATCCGCATACCATTGCTCGGATACCACGGCGTCCCTGCGAAAAGATTCGGAAACCTGCCGCCTTGAATCTCGGAGTTGGAGTACCCCCCCGAGATAGTGCAATTCGGGGCTTCCACCGCAGAAGCGTTGCCCCGATGCCGCCTCACCCCGGCGCTCACATCTGTCGAGCTGGGGCGTCGCTGGCGCGCTCGACGCGAGGAACCCCAGGAGAGCGGCGCTCAACGCCGCTGGACCCTGGGGTTAGGGTGCACGTGGGCGGAATTTGGAGCCATTGGCAGCGCTCGTCCACACAAAGCCGTTGGCGGCTCCGACGGCAACTGCTCCGCTGCCGTCGGAGGCTGCGGAGACAGTCGTCCAAGCAGCCTCGTCGATGCCAGCTCCGCTGTAGGGATACCAGGCCGGATCGCTTCCTTGGTGCCAATACAGGACAGCGCGATTGGCGTCCGAAGCTACCGCGAAGAACCGATTGGAGGGAGTTGATCCGGAGATGGCGGTCCACGCCGTACCCATCGGGAGTTGATGAAAACTGCTGGTGTTTTCGTTGCGACCATTGAAGCTCGTGGTCGAGAGCTTTCCATCGCGAGCACCGGCGTAGATGAGCCTCCCGTCGGACGACATCCCCAGCGCCGAATAACTTCCATCGGTCCCAGATAATCGTGCCAACGGAAGAGCTCCAGATTGGGAACGGTAAACGCCGGCATTCGATGGTGACGCTTCCACCGTCGCAACGACGGGAACTCCGCCCTCGCCGACAGCGACTCCGGTCCAGGAACCGTCCATGGAGAGTCGCTCCTGGATGCTCCACGTTGATCCCTGGTCTTGAGACACCCTGAGCTTGGTCGGAGACGCGACAACGATCGCTTCGGCGCCGGGCGACACGGCCAATGCGATCCAGGAAGGGGTTTCCGCGGCGAGGATCTCGCGCCAGCGCAATCCTTCGTCCGTCGAGACCAGCACTGGTCCGGTTCGAGTCGTTGCAACGAAAATTTCGCCGCTGCTATTGCTCCCGATCCGGTTGATATCGGGGCGGTCCGGAAGGGCTGTCTCCTGCCATGTCTCCCCTCCGTTCTCGGAACGAAAGAGCGATACGCCATTGGCTCCAACGGCAATCGCCGCCATCCCCCCATCGTTCCACGCTGTCGCAGCAACATACGTTTTCCTGTCCGCATCGACGAGCCACTTCGGAGCCAATTCGACATTCTGTTCGCCGACGACAAACCGATCTTCCGGAAAGTACGAAATCCCTGCGTCGCCGGTTGGAGCCCAACCACCAAAGATTCCACGCGCCGTTTCGGCATCAAACTGGGAGCTCACGGAAACGACCCCGTTTCCGCAAACGGTCGCTGGCGGCGGAATTCCACTGTCTGTTTGGGCGCTCGCCGCATAGCGCACCGTAATCTCCGGCAAGATGGTGAGCGCATAACTCGCGCTGGAAGCGTTGCAAAATCCTGAGATCGCCGCGGAAGTCGCCGTCACCGTGAAGACGCGAGGCATCCCTACGGTTACGCTGCCCGCTTGGGGCGTGACCACTCCCGTTTCGCTGTCGATGGCGGCAAGCGTCGAATCGGAACCGGTATAGGAAATAGCGGCGCCGATACACGATGACGGACCAGCAATGGAAATCTGATTCTGTGTCGTCTTGGCGACGCAACCGTCCACCGCATTGCCGAGCGTCCAGGCGCCAAACACTGGCGTGCTTGGCTGGGTCTTTGTGACGACGAGCTCGTAGGAGGCGCTCCCACCGAGGCAGGCGTCCTTGATGACGGCAATGGTTGCGGTGACGGTTGCCGTCACGGGCCCGGCTACGGATTGCGTGGGCCTCACCAAACCGGTTGCCTGTTCGATGGTGCCCGCAGCAGGATTGCTGAGGTTGTAAGAAATGGCAGCACTTTTGCACCCATCAGGTCCCTGGATTCGAATGGTGTTCGCAAAAGCCTGCCCCCCGGCCTGAACCGAGTAAGGGGACCCTAGCGACCAATCCGTGAGCTGGGCAATGGTTGCCTTTGGAGTGCCGGGACCACAACCAAAGCCCATCGCGAATGCAAAAACGCCGCCCATCATGAAACGCGGCAGGTTTTGCGATTTCTCCAGAGCACTCACTAAAAGCCTCCTCTTCCTGTTGCGCTTCATCCTCACG
>JBGSMZ010000177.1:0-23358 GCA_041739845.1 Myxococcaceae bacterium | reverse complement strand
TGGGGCAGCCGCGACGCCGCAAGCGAACGCGGCTCTCACGCCTGAGAGCCGTCGTCCAGTGCAACGAGCCGCTTCCGAGCGCGCTCGAAGGCCCAGTGAATTTGACTGGGAGCTTCTGGGCTACGTGAGCTTTGGGGTCGTGCCTCCGAACACGGGAGTGAGCGGCGGCGTGCGCGCCACCTTCGACTTCGACCGCATCTCCCTGTTCGGCCAATTCGATAGCTTTGGGTTTCCCGTGGGTGGCGGAGGAAGTGGGCGCGCCACCCGCTACTCGATCATGGTGAGCGGAAATCCGATCGCTACGAGCTTCGCGCGCCTTCGTCTCTTGGTCGGGCTTGACCTTGCCGATATGGGAATCGTGCGGATCCCAAGTGGCGCGCAGTTCATTTCCATTCCCACCGATTGGCAGGGTGTTGCACCAATCGTCGGCATCAGCACGCGAATTGGCGAAGGCTTATTTGGATTCGATGGGAGCCTGTTGCTCACACCCTGGCCCTATTGGAGTCTGGATGCACGGGCGGCGTTCGTGCTTCGCCTCGCTTTCTTTCAGATTCAGGTCGGTTGGCGCTTCTACGCGTTGGGCACTGTGCCTTACGGAAGCTTCCGGACCTTCCTCCGAGCACCCAGTGCGAATGGGCCCACTGTTGCGGTCGGCTTCGTCTGGTGAAGTCTCCTTGACAAGACGGCGTCACCCTGAGAGCAATGGGTCAGCAAGACAAACGTCACCATCGGGGCCAGGCGATGGCGGTCCGCTGAAGGAGTTGGCGTCATGCATGGCTTCCAAAAGACTCTCTGCGCGGGAGTGCTAGCCCTCGCCCTGGGCTACGGCAGCGCCGTTCGCGCCGAGTTGGCACCGCAGTACTCCGTCGAATCCGGAATGCATTGGCAGGGTCTGGTGTACGGGAACTTCGGCGTAGTCACCCCTGGCTCCGGGTTCAACGCGGGTATGCGCCTCGAGGTTGACTACAAGTGGCTCGCCTTCTTGGGGCAAATCGACGCATCCTTCCCTTCCTTCAACGCAGCGGCGAGCGGACTGAGTCTGCGCGAATCCCTGCTCCTCGGCGCCAACCCAGTGAACAAGCGCTTGTGGCGACTTCGCATCTTGGTAGGAGCCGACTTCGCGCAGGTGGCGACGCTGAGCCAAGACGGCGACACGCAGTTTGGAATTCCCAGTTTTAACGGTTGGACCGGCATCGCTCCCATCTGGGGCGCGAGTACGCGTGTCGGTCCGGGCGTGTTTGGCCTCGACGCGAGCTTTTTGATGACCGCCTGGCCCTATTGGATGTTCGACGTTCGTGCAGCGCTCGCCATCCGCATCTTCTTCGTTCAAGTCCACGCGGGCTGGCGCTACTTTACAATGGGCCTCCAGAAGGGCGACTTTGCGAGCTTCCAAAGAGCGTCTCAAAGCGCAAACGGTCCGTACGTCGCAGTCGGTTTTGGGTGGTAGGTGCGCTCGAAGAGGTTGACGCAGCCGGGGATCGCAGCGTAAACGCAGCCGCGCCATTCTGGCAGGGATTTGCTCAGCCAGGAAGGTAGACCTTGCGGGGATCAGGAGCCGGTTTGTGCCCAAGCGAATTCCGACGTACCAACCATCGAAGATTAAACGGAACCGCTCCCACGGATTTCGGAAGCGGAATGCAACAAAAGCGGGACGCGCCATACTTCAGCGCCGCCGCGCGAAGGGACGGAAGCGACTTGCGGTTCGCGCCTACGACAAATAGCGCAGCCGCCCGTGCAAATGGTGGCTGAAGCAAGAGACTTTCCGAAGGCATCGCGACTACGCAAACGGTCGGAGTATTTACGCGTGCAGGCGTCGCAGACCAAGCTGAGTTCAGGGAGCCTTCTCGCATTGGTGCTCGAGAATCATCGCGATGATCAAAGCACACGCGCCGGGTTCACAGTCTCCAGCAAGGTGGGCAATGCAGTGACTCGCAATCGCATTCGCCGTCACCTTCGTGAGGCGTACCGCCACTGTCGAAGTGGGCTTCCCCGGGGTCTCGATATCGTCCTCATCGCGCGCCAATCGGCGGCACGCGCGCCTCCACAGGCGTTGACGAGTGCCGTTTCTGAAATTGCCGCCGCAATTCGCCGGAGATTTCCGCCATCCGCACCCTGAGCCAATCGCTGATCGCCGCGCTGACTGCGCTCCTCTTGGCAGCGCTGCGCGTTTACCGCGCAGTCCTATCACCGCTGCTTCCCCGCGTTTGTCGCTACCACCCGTCCTGCAGCGTGTACGCGATGGGCGCCATTGCAGCCCATGGACCGTGGCGAGGGGCGCGAATGGCCTTGGGGCGCATTCTCCGCTGCACTCCCTTTCACCGAGGGGGGCTGGATCCCGTTCCGGACCGGAACGGGTGCGATGCGGCGACGTTCATTGCGCCACACGCACCATTCATCGCAGCTGAGCTTCGTCGGGATCCGCCGGCCTATCTCGCTGCGCTTTCTTCCCCGCGAGTTTCTTAAGATGCCTCCGTTGAATCAGCGAAATCGCCTCATCATCGCCATCTCGCTTTCGTTCGCGCTCACGCTCATTTTTCAGAAGTTCGTGTGGAAGGCACCCACGGACAGCGCAGCAACTCCCCCCGTGAGCGACGCAGGCCTCGCGATTGCGCCGCCGATTGCCGCGCCAGCTCCGAGCGCGATACCAGTGCCTCCGCGAGATTCGGCGACTCCGACGCCAAGCGGGATCGACGCGCGGACTTTTCGCGTCGAGCGCCCTGCCATGAGCCTCGGGTTTACGAATGATGGCGCGGGCCTCACGCGTGCAGTCCTTCTTGGACCTCGCGAACGGATTGCGCAGCCCCTGGGAATCGTCGACGGCTACCGCAAGCTTTTTGGTCATTCCTTTCCGCCTCCACCTCAGGTGGACATGGCCGTCCCGCGCTTGGGAGGCGCTCCCCAGTTCGCGATTTCCATCTCCGGCGCCGCGCAGCTTTCTGCGCTGCAACGCTATCAAGTGCTCGATGAAACTCCCGGGCAGGTGGCCTTCGCAACGACGGCTGGCCCATGGCGCGTAGAAAAGCGCTTCTTGTGGGACACCACTGCTCTTCAGAATGATGACCCACGCCGCTATCTTGCGACGCTCGAAGTAACGATTCGCAATACTTCAACCTCACCAGCAACCGGCAGCTTGGAATTGCACGCGACTCGGGCTGTCGAACTCGGTGCGGAAATCGCGCCGAGCTGGTTTTCGGGAATTGGCAACCAGGCGGCGGTTCTTTGCGAGGTTGGGACCGACATGCAGCGGCACATTCCTGCGACCTCAGGCGGGTGCACCGGCGGCGCGCCCACCACCGAATGGCAGGCGGGCGGACCCATCCATCTGGTCGGCATCGACCAACAATATTTTCTCTTGGCAGCATGGCCGAAAGATGGACCCACGGAGGGTGCGTGCCGTCTCGATGCGACCCCGGTGCAGCGTGACGCCGTATGGTCGCAACCGATCGCCATCGATCCCGGGGCGACCATCAGCAAGGCCTACACGATTTGGATTGGCCCCAAGGATGCGCGGCTCTTGGCGGACATCCTGCCTGAGGGCAACGGCTACGTCCCTGAACTGGACAAAACGCTCGACTTAGGAATTTGGGCAGCCATCGCGAAGGGTTTAATCGTCTTCCTGCGCCTGTTTCACCGCCTCACCGGAAACTGGGGCCTTGCGATCATCCTGCTCACCTTCGTGGTCAAGCTGGTGATGCTTCCAGTGACCCACCGGGCCATGGTGGCTGGTGAAAAATTCAAGAAGCTTTCCCCGAAAATGGAAGACATTCGGAAGAAGTGGGCCAACGACAAAGAAAAGCAAAACAGCGAACTCATGAAGTTGTACCAGGAGGCAAAGGTAAACCCACTCGGGGGCTGCCTTCCGCTCTTGATTCAGCTTCCCATCTGGGGGGCGCTCTTCAATGCGCTTCGAACCAGCTACGAGTTGTACAGTCAGCCATTTTTCCTTTGGCGGGACTTGACGACAAAGGATCCAACCTACCTCCTTCCCTTGGTGATGGGGGTAACGATGATCATCGCCCAACGTTTCCAGCCTCAGCTCACGATGGACAAGTCACAAGCTTTCTTGATGACTTGGATTATGCCGGTGTTCTTCACTTTCTTGATGATGAGCTACCCAGCCGGCTTGGCGCTCTACATCGTCACCAATAACCTGCTGTCCATCTTCCAACAATTGGGACTGCGGAAGTGGCTGGAGCGTCACGGCGATCCCCCTGGGACGACTCCCGCTAAGGCCTAGGCAAAGGAACCTCTGCGATGACCGATAGCCTCGCCTTTGCGCCACCGCTTTCTGCTGCCGACCATCGGCCTGCAGCCGAGGCGTTCCTCACCGAAATTCTAAAGTTGATGAACTATCGGGTGCAGATGGATTTTAAGGACTTGTCCGACGGAGCGCTTGGCGTCGCCCTTCACTTTGAGGGGGAACCTCCAGGAATTCGTGCGGGGAAGCGCACCCATCTCGTCGATTGCATCCAGTTTATTCTCAACAAGGCAGTCAATCGTCCCGCGATTCCGCGTCGCTGGGTCAACTTGGGTATCGACGGGTTTCCTCATCCGAAACCCGAAAAGGCTGCTGTCTCACCAACCCCCTCCGCGACGCCAGAGATGCCTCGGCGAAATGGCAGCGGCCTCCCTCGCCCACCGCGCACTCCCGTCGAGGCGACCGACGAAATCCCTGAAGACCCGCGATGGACGGCAGTTGCGCGCAGCCTCGCCGAAAAATCCCTTCGCCACGGAATTGCGCTTGGGCTGCTGATGGTGCGCCCCGAAGACCGCCAGCGCATTTCCAATGCCTGTGCAGAAGCCAAGGGCGTGCGGGTTGTCATCGAAGGTGACAGTCAGTGGAGCCGGGTTGCGATTCGTCCAGACAAACCTGCAGCCCCCAAGCGCAGTATTTCCGACGATGATGACGGTGACTCAGCTGGACCATGGGGTTAAGGTTCGCCGCGCAACCATGGGCGCGGATCGAATGCGACACTCCCTCGGCGGATCTCAAAGTAGAGGTAGGCCCCCTTCAGGCTGCTACTGTCTCCAACTTCCCCGATGGCTTCGTCTTCTGCAACAGTGGCGCCCTTGGCTACCGCCGTATTTCGAAGGTGCGCGTAGAGCGAGTGGTAGCCAGAACCGTGGTCGAGAATGACCATGTTTCCATAACCTTTGAGCCAGCCAGAAAAAGCGACGCTCCCAGGAGCAACTGCGCGAACCGGCGTACCCAACCCCGCGCGAATGTCGATTCCTTGCTGGAGTGTTTCAGTCTTGAAAAAGGGATTCTCCACCCTCCCAAAGCCGACCTCAATGTAGCCTTTGGTCGGAAAGGGAAGCTTTCCTCGGCGAGCGAGAAACGATGTTTCGAAGGCACCACCGTCGAGGCCTTCCACCATTGCGCGAAGCTCCGCGTCGTTTGCTTGTAAATCACTGATGAGTCGCTTGCGTCTCTCGGCTTCGCCATGAACCAGTACCAATGTTTGAGAGAGGCGATCGGCTTGCCCCTGTTCACGGAGCTTCGCTCCCTGAAGAGCGGCCGCGACCTGCTGCGCACTTCGTAAGAGCCTACCCGCTCGCGCAGCCCAGAATGCGTGCGCCCGAGCGAGGCTCTCCGCCTCGTCGAGCTGCCTCAATGTATGCCGCGCAACGGTGGCGAGGGAACGTTCCCTTCTCGTTTCTGCCACGAATGCCGCGGGATTTACCCAGGGGGTTCGATCCCGAGCGCGAAGGAGTCTATCGAGCCTGCGCAGCTCCGAGCCGAGCATCGTTTCAAGCTCTTTCCCTGCAGCGCGTGCCGCGTCGCGTTCTTCTGTGGCCGCTCGTTCTTGTTCCGCCAGCCGCGCCTCTCGGTGGGTGAGAGCGTCGCGCGCGCGCTGGGCGTCCTCAATGTTTCTGGCCAGCACATCCAGATGGGAAAGCAAGGCGCCCTTTGTTTCGTCGAGTGCTTCGAGCTCTGCGCGGACGGCAAGCAGCTTTGCCTGGGTACCTTCCGGGTTTGCATTGATGTCTTTGGGAAGGGACCCGAGCAACGCCAGCAATGCGAGGACTGCGGGGGAGGTCATCTTCCGAGAAAGCGGCGCACCGCGAGCGCGCTTCCTAGAAACCCGAGGCCGGAGCCCAGGCCGAGGAGTTCTCCGCCGAGGCGCCAAAAGTTCGGAACGACGCCGTTGCTCGCGAGTACTTCTGGATTGAATCTGACCAGGAGCGCGCACAGCGCGAGCGCAGCGACCGCACCCAAGACGCCCTGGGTGATTCCTTCGATGAGAAACGGCATTCGCACAAACATAGGCGTTGCTCCCACCAACCCTTGAATCTCAATTTCCTCCCGGCGCGCGAAGATCGCCAATTGAAGCGTGGTCGAGATTACCGCGACAGCCGTCAAACCAATCAATCCCAGCGCCAACCATGCTGCCCGGCGCAGCGAGGCGCGCAGCCGCGCGAGTTGCGCGACGGATGCCTCCCCGTAATCAACGAAGGCAACCTTAGGCAGTGCCCGCAGTACATCTGCGATTTGCCGCACGCCCTCGGGCCCTTCGGGCATCGCTGGAAGCTTCACTTCAATGCTCCAGGGCAGCGGATTGGCCGCGAGGCGACTGAGACCTTGGGTCCGTGTGCCAAATTCGCGGGCCAAGCGAGCGAGGGCTCGCTCCGGGGAGATCGCGGTGGCGCTGCCGCGGGTTCGCTGGGCCACGGCGCGGCGCAGCGGTTCGATAGCCTCCGCTGGGATGTCATCATCGAGATACACGGTCAATTCTGCATCCTCACCCAATGAGCGCAGCAGTGCGTCGAGCGCATACCCCAGGAGCCGTGCCGTCCCGAATGCGGTGAGCGCAAGCGTGAGCGCGAGCGTTGCAACGAAGTGCACAAACGGGGCATTGACCATGCCGCCCCATGCACTCCGCGCGAAGTAGCTGGCGCGCGCGGCAAGGCTCAGAGCGGAATATTTCCGTGCTTGCGAGGGAGGTTTTCTTGCCGTTTGTCTTTCAGCATTTCCAGCGCTGCAATCACCTTTGGGCGCGTCGCTTCCGAACGAATGACTTCGTCGATGTAGCCAAGCTCGGCGGCCTTGAAGGGATTTGCAAACTTGTCGCGGTATTCGGCGACGAGGCGACGTTTTTCTCCTTCCGGTTCGGCGGCGCTTTCGATTTCGTGACGGAAGATGATGTTCACCGCTCCCTCTGGGCCCATCACGGCGATTTCCGCGCTGGGGTAGGCGAAGTTGATGTCGGCGCGAATATGCTTGGAGGCCATCACGACGTAGGCTCCTCCATAGGCCTTGCGCGTAATCACAGTGACCTTGGGAACCGTGGCTTCGGCGAAAGCGTAGAGAAGCTTGGCACCATGACGAATGATGCCGCCCCACTCTTGATGGGTGCCCGGCAAGAATCCGGGCACATCCACAAACGTCACAATCGGAATGTTGAAACAGTCGCAAAACCGGACAAACCGCGCTCCTTTGACGGAAGCGTCGATGTCTAGACAGCCAGCGAGCACTGCCGGGTTGTTGGCGACAATACCTACCGCGCGCCCATTGAAACGGGCGAATCCAACGACCATATTTTGGGCGTAGCCCTCATGGACTTCGAGGAGCTTTCCATGATCGACGACGCGGACGAGGATTTCTCGAATGTCGTAGGGCTTGTTGGGATTGGTGGGCACAATGGTCGCCAGAGCGGGGTCCGCGCGCGTCGCCTCGTCCGTACAGGGTTCCATCGGTGGGTCTTCTGCATTGTTCGCTGGAAAGTAAGACAACAATTCCCGCGTGAGCGCGAGCGCCTCGCGCTCATCGTTCACAGCAAAGTGCGCAACTCCAGATTTCTGATTGTGTGCATCCGCGCCGCCAAGCGCGTCTTTGGTGACGTCTTCGTGGGTTACGGTTTGAATGACATCTGGACCCGTGATGAACATGTAGGAAGTCGATCGAGCCATGATGATGAAGTCGGTAATCGCAGGGGAGTACACAGCTCCTCCAGCGCATGGGCCCAAGATCACCGAAATTTGCGGCACCACTCCAGAGGAGAGCATGTTGCGAAGGAAGACGTCGGCATAGCCAGCCAAGGACTCGACGCCCTCTTGGATGCGCGCTCCACCAGAATCGTTTAGCCCGATGATGGGTGCACCGACGCGCGTAGCCAACTCCATGATTTTGCAGATCTTTTTCGCGTAGGCGCCCGAGAGGCTTCCTCCGAATACGGTGAAATCTTGCGCGAATACGAAGACTTTGCGACCTGCGATAAGTCCATGGCCGGTCACCACCCCGTCCCCTGGTATTTTCTTTTTCCCCATTCCAAAATCCGTGGCCCGGTGGGTGACGAACTTGTCGAGTTCGGTGAAGGTTCCGCCGTCGAGCAGCCATTCGATTCGCTCCCGCGCCGTCAGCTTGCCATCCTTGTGCTGCTTGGCAATCCGATCCGCCCCTCCTCCAAGTTCAGCTTGCGCCTCCAACGCTTGAAGACGCGCCCGCATCGGGTCCGTTTCTGGGATGTCGCTCATGATCAATCCTGGGTTTTGGAGTTTGCGCTAATGTTGCCTACATGGAGCACCGACGCAAGGGCCACCCACAGCAAGAGACCGCTCGATGACGGTCATGGCGAAACTATTGCGGAACAACGTCCGCTGGGCCGAGGAACGGGTGCGCGAAGACGCTCAGTATTTTGCAAAACTTGCAGAGCAGCAAGCCCCCAAGGTGCTCTGGATCGGTTGCTCGGACAGTCGCGTCGCCGCCAATGTGATTACGGGGACGCAACCCGGAGAGATTTTTGTGCACCGCAATCTCGCCAATCTGGTGATCCCCACGGATTTGAACCTCTTGTCGGTGCTCGAGTACGGTCTTCGTGTCCTCAAGGTCAGCGAAGTCGTGGTTTGCGGACACTACGGTTGCGGCGGCGTCGCCGCGGCCCTGGGGCGCCGAAGTTTCGGTACGATTGACCCCTGGCTCCAGAACCTCAAAGACGTCGTTCGCATGCACAGGGCAGAACTCAGCGGGCTGTCTTCTGAGAAGCTGCGCTGTAATCGGTTGGTTGAACTCTCGGTTCTGGAGCAGGTGCACCGGCTCGCTACGACCACGGTGATTCAGGAAATCTGGCGCGTCGAGCGGCGGCCGCGTCTTCACGGATGGGTCTACGGACTTGAAACGGGGCGGATTGTCCCGCTCCTCAAGGTACCTGCGCGTGCGCGCGTGGACCCGATTTACCGCCACGCGCGTTGAGCATGGTCAACCGTTTCGGAGCGCGTCCTCAACGTACTTGCGGCCCTGCGCGCTGAGGCGAACGCCGCTGGATGTACGCTGCGCAAGGTCTTTGTGCTGGCGCAATACCTTGGCAGCATTCGGTGCGGCATAGGTCACCCCGAGGGACTTCCAGAATTTCGAAGTGACGCCGGATGTGACGACGACGCCGGCGGGTCCGCCGAAGTAGAGCGGGATCAACGACCGCAAGAGCTGGTTTGGGGCCTTGCCTGCGCGCAGAAGGTCTTGGCGCCTTGGATGCTCTTCGAGAGCAGCGAGGAGCACTTTGTGAGCCTCCGGTTTCCGCGTCGATGGTCGTTTTGTTGCGGATGCAGTCTTGCGGGGCTTTTGCGAAGCGGGTTTCCGCAATTGCTTTCTCTTGGAGGCAACCTGCGCTGCGGACTTCTTCGCTGGGCGCGCCGGCGTTGATGCGGGAGATGGGGGGAAACTATCTCGTCGAAAGCCGAGGATTGCGCCGAATTCTGCGAGGCGTTCTTCAATGCGCGCCTCTTTGATGATCCGTTCGACGTTGGCCTTGACGAATCGCTCAAGCGCGATCGCGCTTGCAAGGACTTCACCGTTGAGAACTTCTTTGATTTTCATGAGAATTCTCCGCATTGAAAGGGGCCCAGCTCCTTCCCTTTGAAACGCTCCACCCGAGCGATTGCTCACTCGCTCCACTTCCAGTAGCTGCAACGCATGCCTTCGAACCCATCGCGGGACCTTCCGACCTTTAGCAACCCGTCGCCAGAACGCGACTACGAAATCGCATTTGATTGCCCGGAGTTCACTTGCCTCTGCCCGCTCACTGGCCAACCTGATTTTGCCAGGTTTGAAATTCACTATGTGGCGGACTTGGCCTGCCTGGAGCTCAAAGGGTTGAAACTCTACTTGTGGAGCTTTCGTAATGAGGGGGCCTTCCATGAAAAGGTCACCAATCAAATCTTGGACGATCTCGTGCGCGCATGCGCCCCACGGGAAATGTGCGTCACTGGGCACTGGCTGGTGCGCGGTGGAATCAGGACGACCATCACCGCTCGCTACGCAAGGGCGGAGAACGCGCGGTCAGGTGCCGGCGGGACTTGGGTTGTTGCCAGCGCCCTGTGGTAGCCTGCGGAGGCAATGGGTACAAGGAAACGCCCTGACTCTTTGGGCGATGGCAGTGATGTCGCGACGGCAACGAAACAAGCGAGTCGGCTCAAAAGACCTCCTCGGTATCGCGTCCTTTTTCATAACGACAACTACACCACGATGGAATTCGTCGTGTGGGTGCTCCAAACGGTCTTTCACAAGTCAGAGACCGATTCGGTGCTTATCATGCTGAGTGTGCACCAAACTGGAATGGGCGTAGCGGGTCTGTTTACGAGAGACGTTGCGCAAACCAAGGTTCAGCAGACCCATGAACTGGCGAAGGAGCATGACTACCCGTTGAAGCTTTCGATCGAACCAGAGGACGGCTGAATCATGGAGCGGCCGATCATCGCTAAGGAACTTCAAGCGTCCATTCGCTTCGCGTTGGCGGAGGCGCGGCGGAGGCGGCACGAATACTGGACGCTAGAGCACCTCCTCTTGGGCATGTTGCGCGACCAACGAGCACTTGAGGTCCTGGGCGCCTGTGGCGCCAAGGCGGAGCCGATCAAGGCAAAGCTTGAGAACTTTTTGAGCGAATCCATTGAGCGGCTTCCTGAGGGCGCTAGCGGAGAACCCCAGCAGACCATCGGCGTGGACCGGGTACTCCGGCGCGCCGCCCAACACGCAGAGTCTGCCGAACAGAAGGTCATGGACTCGTCGGATGTCCTCATCGCCTACTTTCGAGAGTCCGAGTCCCCGGCACTCCACATCCTCAGGGAAGAAGGCGTCACCCGTCTTGATTTGATGAACTACGTCTCGCACGGAATTCGCAAGGAAGCCGAGACGGACTCGGAGCGGAGCGAGACGGAACGTGAAGGCGTTGGTTCAGGACCAACTGATGAGGATTCGCCGCCTTCCAAAAATCCTCTTGAGGCCTATTGTTCCGACCTCAATGCGCAAGCCGCGAAAGGACAAATCGACCCGCTCATTGGTCGCCAGCAGGAGTTGGACCGCACGATTCAGGTCCTCTGTCGCCGCCGTAAGAACAACCCGCTTTTTGTCGGCGAAGCTGGCGTGGGGAAGACTGCCATCGCGGAAGGGCTTGCGCTGGCAATCCATCGAGCCAGGGTTCCTTCGGCTTTGCGAGATGCGCGGGTCTTTAGCCTCGACATGGGTGCGCTCCTCGCGGGTACCAAGTTTCGGGGGCAATTCGAGGAGCGACTCAAAGCGGTGCTGAAGGCGCTTCAGGACCATGCTGATGCGATTCTCTTTATAGACGAGATTCACACCATCGTCGGCGCCGGCGCCACCAGCGGTGGTTCCATGGACGCTTCCAATCTTTTGAAGCCTGCGCTCGCTTCAGGGAAGCTGCGCTGCATCGGTTCCACCACTTACGAGGAGTTCAAAAGTGCCTTTGATCGCGACCGCGCGCTGTCGCGCCGCTTCCAGAAGATCGACGTCGTCGAGCCTTCCATTGAAGACACGGTCCGGATTCTCGAGGGCCTGGCGCCAGCTTACGAAGCGCATCACCATGTGAAGTACGAATCGGGGGCTTTGCAGGTCGCTGCAGAAATGGCGGCCAAATACATCAGCGAGAAATTCTTGCCTGACAAGGCCATCGACGTCATCGACGAAGCGGGTGCGATCGACCGGCTTCGTGACCAGCCTACGGGAGCCGTGACCGTGCGCGACGTGGAGGTCGTCGTCGCCCGAATAGCGCGAATGCCACCGAAGACGGTAGCCCTCGATGAGCGGGAGCAATTGAAGAACCTCGCTTCCTCATTGGAAGCGACGATCTTCGGGCAGAACGAGGCGATTACGGAACTCTGCTCTGCAATCAAGCTCGCGCGTTCGGGCTTGCGAGCACCGGAGAAGCCGATCGGGAGCTTTCTGTTCGCGGGTCCGACGGGCGTTGGAAAGACTGAGTTGGCAAAGCAGCTTGCGCGGATCCTTGGAGTTGAATTCATGCGCTACGACATGTCCGAGTACTCGGAGCGGCATACGGTCTCTCGATTGATTGGCGCTCCTCCCGGCTACGTTGGCTTTGACCAAGGCGGCCTGCTTACGGATGCAGTTCGGAAGCATCCGCATGGGGTCGTCCTTCTCGACGAAATCGAGAAAGCGCATCCAGAACTTTTCAACATCTTGTTGCAGGTGATGGACCACGCAACGCTGACCGATAATAACGGCAGGAAGTCTGACTTTCGCAATATCATTCTCATCATGACCACCAATGCGGGCGCCCGCGAGATGCGGCTCAAATCAGTCGGATTTGGAGACCGCCCGAATATCGACGCCTTTCGTGGCAAGGACGCATTGGAAAAGGCTTTCGCACCGGAGTTCCGCAACCGTCTCGATGCGATCATTCACTTTGCCAGCCTCAACGAAGGAACGCTCTTGCGCGTTGTGGAAAAGGAACTTGGGCTGCTCGGTGAGCTCCTTGCGGGCAAGAAGGTGAAGGTCATCGCTTCCGAGGCTGCAAAAAAGTGGCTCGGCGTGCGCGGCTACGACCCGATGTTCGGCGCTCGTCCTCTTTCGCGCGTGGTCGATAACGCAATCAAGAAGCCCCTCGCGGAAGCACTTTTGTTCGGTGCCTTAAAGGATGGCGGCGACGTGCACGTCGATGTCAAGGCGGACGCTTCGGGACTCGACCTGACCTTTGCGCCCCTCGCCAACTAGCTGTGGCGCTCGTCTCACGGCTTCGAAATCAGCATTTTGAAACAGGAGATGCGCTCGGCACAGCAGCAGCTGCTGGCCTTCTTGCGGCAAGGCTGTTCCCTTTCGATGCGCTGGGACCCCTTTGGGGCTGCACCTTCCGACGGGTATCGGGTATTCCCTGTCCTGGCTGTGGTCTAACCCGGGCTGCTGTCCGCTTTACTCACGGAGATTTTGTGGGCGCCATGCAGGCGAATCCGCTGGGCGCGCTAGGGGCGCTCCTCGCGGTAGCACTCGTCGGCTACACGGGCCTTCATTTCCTATTTGGAGCGCCCTACCCGAGACTCGCTCTACCGCGCAGAGTACGCAAATCGCTCCTCGTCCTGGGAGCGATTGCACTGCTTCTCAATTATGCCTGGGTTCTGATCGCCCATCTGCTCTGGCACATGGAAAGCTAAGCGCTCCCAGCGCCCACGCCAGGGAACAGCATGTCTTCCAAAGCACTTCGGCCCTGACTCCGCGATGGGGTCAGGGCCGAAGGAGCTACCTCAAGTTGCCGCTATTCGAGTTGCAGTTAAAACTTACCGCTGTTGCCCCAGAACCCTGCTGGCACGCCAGCATCTGGTCCAGGGACACAGAGGCCAATCACGGTGTCGCAAATCGCGTCGAGCTGCGGGACCAACCCGGAACCATTCATGGGGGTCGCCGCAGAACCCGAATAGCAGTTTTGGCTAACGGAAACAGTCCCCGCATCTAGGGCGGCAGCGCTGCATTCTGCCGTACCTTCTGGCAATGCTGTCGCTGAGCAATCTGTATTCGTCGTGCAGGAAACATTGGGTGCGAAAACCAGATTCACTCGATAGGTTGTCGTGCATGCAATTTGGCTCCCCACGGTCTCTTTCAACGTAAGCATTCCTGTACCTGCGACCTGGAGGAGTTGGCCATTTGCAACAAACTTCACGTCTTTCCACTGAATATCCATATCCACTGGAGCCAACCTGGTGCGATCCATGCACACATATTCCTTGAGCGAATACGAAGTGCTTGCAGTCGGAACGGTGCAGAGTTCATCCTTGGCTTCACCCTCCATTGTCCCACTCGCCGCAACAGCAAGCACTCTCGCTGTCTCAATTTGGGCAGCGGTTGAACCAGTCGGCGGCGTTACAGCAAATGATCGCGTTGGGTCTCTTGTCAAGCAAGTATTCGCCAAGTTCGCCCTATAGACGCCTCCGTCGGTACCATCCGCTAGGTATCGCGTATAGGTGTTTCCTCCATCTGAGTTCGGAGCCAATGGCTGGCCGGCATCATTCCGAAGAAGGGCGCCGCCCCCGGGACCAACGAGAACCACTCTACCCAGTGGCCCTGCATTGGAAATTCCGGAGTCCGAAACATTCCCCATCTCCTCAATTCCCATACCATAGACCACGGCACCAGCATCGTCTATGCTATATGCTGGTTCGCTCCCGCCATCACCTACGCTCCTTCGGAGGTCATAGGCAACACCTCCGTCGCTTGCCTTGATAGCGTAGGCCATGCCACCTGAACCGAAAGTTAATCCATAACCTGCGTCTCCTCCAGCGTCGACCACGCACCAGTCGCACATGCCCGGAGAGGTCTGAGCTGAGCAACCGTCCACACACGTGTAGCCGGCCGTCGTTCCAAGCCGAGCTACAGAGGTAAGGTAGAGTAACTCCTTGTAGCGGTCCACGACAAGATTTCCCGCATCATTTACGATCCGGTATCGAAAGGTGAGCAGGTTATCTGACTTCTGTGCTGTCGTTCTCTGCGTTGAGTCAAGCTTCGCAGTAACCGCCAAATCACATCCTGTCCCCGAAGGCGTCCCCACAAGGGTCACCCTTCCTGAGTACTGAGAGAATGGACTGCACTGCTGTGGAGGCTGCGGGTCGCCGCAGCCCCCAAGAGCAAATCCAAGTACACCCGCGAAAGACGCTGCAAATAGATAGAGTCGCTTTGACATGGTTTCCTCTGTCCTCTCCCTTAAAACTTGTATGAGATGCCAAAACGCGCTGAAAATGGAGCCTGGTAGGCCGTTGGCTGCTTAAAGTTAGGATTCAGCTCACTGGCAGTAAGGTTGGCTGCGTTATCAGGGTTCGTTATTGGCAGGCTACCCGCAACGCATCCGGGGACATTCCTCCCGGAGAGGCAAATCGTACGCGCAGTCCCCCCCACCACCGGAAGCGCGCTGCTTACAGTGACATTCTGGTCGATCGCGGTGGCGGCCTGAAAGTTGATGATGTTGAAGAGGTCGACGGTCAGCGAAAGCGTCTGCTCCCTGGCTACACGAAAATTGAATGCAACCTTTGCATTAATGTTGTGCACCCAAGGTGACTCTCCCGCTGTTCCGCGTGGCAGAATGAACGCCGCTCCTGTGCCGTAACTTGCGTGCGCGCCCAAGTAGCTGAGTGGGCTACCGGAGTTGCCAGTATAGGTAAGCCCAAACAGGAAGGAGAACACTCGTGAGATGGCGAACTCTTTCGTTGCGTAGGCACGAATTTGGTGGGTTACGTTACCGGACAATTTTCCCCAGCCATTTGGAAGCAGCGAAAGGAGGTCGAAGGCCGCGGTTATGTTCGGGTCGAGTTGCTGCCCGTACTCGGGAAAATACAAGCCCGAAAAATTGCCGCGCAGATACGACCAGGTGTAGCTCGCCTGAGCCAGCCAGCCGTCACTAAACGATTTATTGAAGAGCACCGTCGCCGCATCGTAGGTTCGCTGAGCCTTTGGAAACAGCGACCCAAGGCCAGATCCAGGGTTTCCGATAAAGTAGCTGTTGCCTTCATCTATCGACAGGTCTTCAAGGACTTGCGAGTACCAGCGGCGATTGTACGAAACGCCAAGCCGAGAATCCCTGAAGATCTCATACTCAAATCCAGCCACCACTTCATCGAGGCTCTGCGGTTGTACAGCGGGATCGATTGCGGTCTTGCCATTTCCGACCTGTCCGGCGTAGGCGTTCGGAGGACTGTATCCCCTCACAGCGTTGGCGGGTCCGCAGTCATTGGCTAAGTTGGCTAGGCCTCCCGCAGCGGTTGGTTGGCAGGTTGTCGGGTTGTAAGACCTGCGCGGCTGCGATTCCCCCGTCAGCGAGCGATCCGCAATGTCCAATGGGATAGACTCGAAGTACCGCGAGTAGTTCACGTACAGCTTCGATCGCCCTTGCTGCGTAAAGTCATAGATCAGGCCGACTCGAGGCGACCACTCATTATAGAAGGCTAGACCCAAGCCCCCTTCACCATTGATGAGCTGCTGCATCTCCCATCGAACGCCGGCATTGATCGTGACGACGTCCATGACAGACCAACTGTCCTGAAGGTACACGGCAAATGTGTTCGAAGAAGCTAGCGAGGCGACTGAGGCTACGAAGTCAAAGGTATTTGGGTCGGTGAATTCGCCGTAACTGCGGAAGTCGTAGAAGCTTGCACCAGAGGTACTTTGATAGAGCGCACGCCCTCCCGAGTACCCCTTCTCGTTGTCAAACCAGTCCCTCTGGAAGTCAGCGCCTGCCTTCCATATGTGGTGACCCAAAAGCTGCAGGAGATAGGTGGCGGATGCCTTTGCCTGCACTGTATCAAGAGTAGTATTATTGATGAAGCCGGCGCCGCCAAAGAAATAGGTTGCCCCTCCACCCGTTATTGGGCACCTGCGCAGGTAGCGCCCGGAGAATGAATTGCTCTGCCCTACGTTCGGATCGTCCGTGCAGCTGGCGATCTGCGCGGGTGTCAAGCGATTCCTCTCAGCGGGAATGTCGAGGATGCTCAGATTGGGAGCCGATCTGGAGAATCGAAATAACGGTGTTCCAGCGGCAGTTCCAATCTTGTCGGCATCGAGAAAAGGCCTACTGCCATCGCTAAAGGTTGTTGCCGAGGCATTTCGGAACCAACTCACCTGCGCGTCGACCAGGAGGCGTTTATCGAAGAAGCCTCCTTGGTAGCGTAGCGCCACAGAACTCGTAATATTGTCGGTTCCAGTTCCGCCGTTCCAGGCGATGCCTCGGGGTCGTAGAGATTTTTCTGTTGTCTGGTAATTCGGATCGCCGTTTGCTACCAAAGAGATGTTGTTGTCGGCATTGAGCAAAAAGGTAAGCTTGGCGATATAGCTATAGGACCGGGAGTCGTTGAATGCCTGCGTTCTGGTACCAGGAATATAGTCCGAAATTGGTACGCCAGCGTTGTCAGTCACAAAGTCGCCGTTTGCAATTCGGTAGGCCTGGAGCCACTGCCGCGACTGGGTGCGGCTGATCGCTGGTGCGAAACCAGCATAAAACCAGATGCGATCTTTGAGGATTGGGCCGCCGAGGTCGGCGCCGAAATCAATCGTGTTCCACGGAACGGTCTTAGCTACATTCGTTCGCTCGAGACTTCGAATCGCCAAGGATGGAGGGCTTAGGGCGCCAGGTGTATAGTTGGCAAAGAAGCTACCGTGGAGTTCATTGGAGCCGGACTTGGTCACGGCGCTGATGACACCACCGGTCGAGCGGCCGTACTCTGCTTGGTACCCACCTGTGATCACGTTCGCCTCCTCGACGAACTGCAGTGGAGTTGTGCCGGCGTTGACGCCGGTGGCGCCGTTGCGCACCGTAACACCGTCGACGATGTAGGAGTTTTCTGGTGATTGGCTTCCGGAGAACGAGAAGCCGTATTGGTCGCCGACGACTTGAGGTGAGGCTGACGCAAGCGATGCGAAGTTGAGCACGCCGTTTGCGTTTGGCTGAACGAAGGCTACGCGGTCGATAAAGTCTCGACTCACGACGTTGCCCTGATTGGTGGAGCCGATGTCGATGACTGGTGGGAGTCCGGCGATGGTGATCTCTTCGCTCGCCATGGTCTCGGGCTGAAGCGAGATGTTGACTCGGTATTGGCGGTCGATCCGTACAGTGATCTGTGACCGCGTGTAGGGGCGGTAGGTGTCGCGCTGCAGAGTAAGGGTGTACACGCCGGGGGGAAGTTGCGGGATCCGATAGTAGCCCGCGCTATCGGTGACGACCGTCTGCTCTTGCCCGATGGCAGCAGAGTTCACGGAGACGACCGCATCGCCGATGGCTTTTCCGTTCGCGGCGTCCGTCACCGTTCCTTGGATGACCGACGATCCTTGAGCGAATGCTACCGACGAGAGGAGCGCACCTGCTACCAGGGCTGCTCGGCACCACTTTGTGTTGTCACGCACTTTGGACCCCTCCAAAAGGGATTGAGGGAACGAATTGTTCCGGGTTCGTCCCACGCAAAGATTCTGTTGTCAAGAGACATTCTATACTTTGCAGTGGGTGACACTTTGAGCTGAGTGGTATAGGCGCCAATTATGTTCGATGCGGTCCTGAATCGAAGCAACGTCCCGAAGAGCCGTTTTGGCGCTGGCACAGTCGTTTCTTTTGGAGTGCACGCGGCGGTAGTCGGTCTCGTCGTCTATCTCTCCACGCGACCTCAGCCGATCCAAGAGGATTTTTCGGAGGTCAGGTTTTTCCAAGTGGCGCCACCGCCACCGCCACCACCGCCACCTCCCCCTAAGCGGAGCAGGAGCACCCAAGCGGAAGTCAAGCCGCCTGAGCAGGTGATTCAGCCGAAAGAAATTCCCAAAGAAAAGCCTCGGGAGGTCGAGGCCAAGCAAGATACCGGCGACGACTCTGCGGGCGATGAAGGCGTAGAGGGAGGCGTAGAGGGAGGTGTCGTCGGTGGTGTTGTCGGAGGCGTTATCGGAGGCGTTGTCGGTGGCGTCGTCGGCGGCACTGGCCTCTCAGAAGTCATTCCCTTTGGGGAAGGAATGACGCGTCCGGTGCTTTCACCCGGCGTACTCTCGGACATTCAGCGCGCCGTCTACACGCGAGAAGCCCGGGCAGCGCAAGTTGCTGGCCTGGTCATCGTGAAATGCAATGTTTTGATCGGGGGCGAAATCCGGAATTGCCGGATTGTAAAGTCCGTTCCCTTTCTCGCCGAAGCGCTCGTTCGCCACCTCCAGACGCTGACCATCAAACCAGCGACCTTCCAAGGGAAGGCAGTAGCGATCGACTACGTGTTCAACTTTAAATTCCAACTCAACGACCGATAGAGAGAAGGCGCCTGAGGGAGAAGAGCCCAGGGCCCCAACCTTGTTGATTGACTTGGCACAGAAAAGGCGGTTTGAGCAGGTGGCGGTTGCAGATTGTCCGCTTCGCAATGCAGAGGGAGCTTCGATAGTTACTCGCTGGACTCATTCGCAATAGAAAGGTTCCGCGGTTTTGGGGTACCGATGGTTCCCTTAAGGCTGGGAGAAAGCACCTATGGATTTTTCACTGGGTCATATGTGGGCTTCGATGGGCTCCTTCGCCAAGATGATTGTCATCATTTTGGCGATCATGTCGCTGGCGAGCCTCGTCGTCATGTTTGAGCGGATTTTCGCTTTTTACCGATCGCGCAAAGATTCGGTGGCGTTCGCCGAAAAGATGGGAAAGCTTCTCGGTACTGGGGACCTGCGCGCCGCAGCGGCCTCGGGCATGACAAAGAATGTCGGTCATCTAGGGCGGGTCATCAATGCGGGTTTGAACGCCCTCAAGATTGCGCCATCGAATAAGGATGTCGCAGTGGATTCGGTAGCGCGCGCGCTTGAGCGGCAATCGGCACGCGAGGTCCAGGTGTTCAAGCGAGGCCTCAACCTTCTGGCCACCGTCGGCGCCACTGCCCCCTTCGTCGGCCTCCTTGGAACGGTCATGGGTATCGTCAACGCCTTTCAAAGCATGGCCGCTTCCGGATCCGGCGGATTGGGAACGGTGTCGGCAGGTATTGCGGAAGCGCTGATCACCACGGCCTTCGGATTGTTGGTCGCGATTCCCGCAGTCATGGCGTTTAACTTCCTCCAAGGCTGGGTCGATACCCGCACCGTGGACATCACCGAGTCGTCAAACGAGTTCCTTGATGTTGTCGCCAAGCAGTATTCCTAAGAGCAGCAGTCGCCGTCGTATTTTGCAGTAATCTTTCAGAAGAGGACGCAGCCATGGCAATGGCAGTTGGCCCCGGGCGGGGCGTCAAGAGCGATATCAACGTCACCCCTCTGGTCGACGTGGTGTTGGTATTGCTCATCATCTTCATGGTGATAACCCCGATGCTTCAGCGGGGAAAAGCCGTGTCGTTGCCAAAAGCGCTCAAGGTCGACAAAGAAAGCAAGGCCGACCCGATCATCATTTCCGTCACCGCCGACAAGGGCATGTACATCGAGAGTGACAAGTTTGACGAAGACGGCTTTCTCGCCGAGTTGCGAAAGAAGCTGATTTCCGATCCGAGCAAGCGGTTGCTCCTCAAAGGAGATGCGTCTCTCACTTTTGACGACGTGCGCAAGGTCATGGCGCTCTCGCAAAAGGCTGGCGCTAAATCGATCGCTCTCGGCGTCGAAGAAATCAAGGAGAACTGACGTGAGTTCCCGACGCAAAC
The DNA here is from genome assembly GCA_041739845.1 of Myxococcaceae bacterium. Taxonomy (GTDB): domain Bacteria; phylum Myxococcota; class Myxococcia; order Myxococcales; family Myxococcaceae; genus JBGSMZ01. The sequence continues at coordinate 3,009 of JBGSMZ010000177.1, read as the reverse complement.
TCAAAGTCGTCAGGCACCGCCCTCCCAATTCCGACATCAATATTACGCCGCTCGTCGACGTGGTTTTGGTGCTCTTGATTATCTTCATGGTGGTGACACCGTTGCTGGAGAAGGACATCGATGTTCGCGTGCCGGACACCGAGGAACTTCAGAATCCGGAAGAGGTTCCCCAGGATCAGCTCGTTGTCTCGATCGCCAAGACTGGAAAGATTTCCATCAACGCCGAACAGGTCTCGGAAGCAGATTACGTCGAAAAGCTCACCCGCCTTGTCGCCGGAAAGCCTCGCGGCGAAAAGCTGGTGTTCTTCACCGCCGACGACGGAGCGAACTATGGCAAGCTGGTGACGCTCTTAGATGGGGCACGGCAGGCAGGCGCTGAGACGCTCGGGATGGCGACGCAGAAGGTCGAAGGCGTCAATGACGACCCGGCGTCTCAAGGCAATTGACGGAAAAGGCGACAGCCACCCTTCGCAGACCAGACCTCACGACTCTCCGTAAGTCGATAGCGCAAAGAACGAACGGAGCTTTTCATTTGTTTTTCGGAGTCGCGACGAAAGTGTTCGAACAAACATCCACAGCAGGACGCACGCAAAGTCCTTGTCGACGAACATCAATTGGTCCAGGCGTTCCCTGTTGAGTTCATAGAGGACACAGCTCGTTTGGGCCGTGGCTTCCGCCGAACGCGTGGCCTCATCAATAAGTGACATCTCCCCAAAGTATTGGCCCTTTTCGAGGATTGCCAATGCCTCTTCTCCTACCTCAGGAATGATTTTAGAAATTCGAACCTTTCCCTCCTCGATGACAAACAATGAGGAGCCGGGTACGCCTTCCTTGAATATGGTCGCCCCGCTCGGATAGCGAACCTCCACCAAGATCTTCGCCAGCTTTTGGAGCTGAACCACGGTCATTCCCTCGAAAAGAGACGCTTTGCGCAAGACCTCGATATTCATTGGAGAGTTCGCTTAAGGCTTCAGTGGAAGGTAAAAGAGGACAGCATCGCGCTTCTACCCGCCGACCGCTGGAGTGCACAATGGATTCGAAAAAAGTCATCATCATTGGTTCTGGCCCTGCCGGTTACACCGCGGCGATTTATGCGGCTCGCGCCGGCCTGGAACCCGTAGTGTTCGCAGGCGGCCCGGCAGAGTCCGATCCGCAGCGGGTTCCCGGCGGTCAGTTGATGATCACCACCGAAGTTGAAAACTACCCCGGATTTCCAGACGGGATCAGCGGACCTCGATTGATGGAGCAATTCGAAGCCCAGGCTGCTCGTTTTCAGTCAGTCATCCACAAGGAGAACGTTGCCACCATCGATTGGTCAAAACGTCCCTTCGCGGTGAAAGGGGAGTCGAGGGCCTATGTTGCCTCGGCTGTCATCTTGGCGACGGGAGCCCAAGCCAAATGGCTCAAGGTACCGGGTGAGGAAACCTATAAGAATCGCGGCGTATCGGCCTGCGCGACTTGCGACGGGTTCTTCTTCAAGAATCAGCACGTATTCGTTGTCGGCGGTGGGGACACGGCGATGGAAGAAGCGACCTACCTCGCCAAAGTGTGCGCATCGGTCACCATCATCCACCGCCGGGATACGTTCCGAGCTTCAGAAATCATGCAAGCGCGCGCCCGCAATGATCCAAAGATCAAAATCCTCTGGAACTCGGCGGTAGATGAAATCTTGGGTAGCGAGCAAGGCTTCACCGGCGTGCGCCTCCGAGATATCGTAACCGGCGCATCGCGCACTTTGGAAGCCGACGGCCTGTTCGTTGCGATCGGCCACCAACCGACGGTGGAGCTCGGTGCGGGGGTCCTCAAACTGCAACCAAATGGCTACCTCTGGGTGTCCCCCGGAACGACCAAAACCAGCGTCGAGGGCGTTTTCGCCGCCGGCGATGTCGCGGATGCCTCCTACAGGCAAGCGATTACGGCCGCAGGGTTGGGCTGTATGGCGGCCATCGAAGCGCAGCGGTTTCTCACGGAAATGGGTGAAGCGTAGCGCGCGTGGAGCGAATCTTCCTGGGCCTGGGGAGCAACGTAGGCAACCGCCTCTTGAATCTCATGGAAGCGCTCCGAGGACTTGCCGCGTGCGGGGGCATCTTTGTGATTCACCCGTCTCAGTGCCACATCATCGAGACCAAGGCGGTCAACGCCGTGGGAGATACCCGCGAGTTTCCCAACTACCTCAACACTTCGGTCGAAATCAGAACGACACTCGCTCCCAAAGCGTTGCTGGACACGCTCCTCGGCGTGGAGCGGAGCATGGGTCGAATCCGCTCTACGCGCTGGGAACCTCGGGTCATCGATATCGACTTGCTCCTCTACGGTCAGCAACAGATTCGTACGCGACATCTCGCAGTGCCGCATCCTGAGCTTCATCGACGCCAATTCGTCCTTTGTCCGCTCGCAGCGATCGCGCCTGAGGTCGTCGTTCCGGGAAGGGGAGCTACCGTCGCGCAGCTCGCACACATGCTAATGCACCCATCCGTGCGATCCCCGTACCCTCGCAAGGTCTCCTCGCCATGAAGTGGCTCTTGGTTCTCGTCATCGCGCAATCCGGAGCAGAACTCCCTCCAGGCCACCCGGCGATCGCTGGGTCGGAGAAGGCCCCTTCCGCCGATGCCCTGGTCAGGCGCCTGGATAGCTCTCCTGAGCTTGCCGCCAGAGATAAGCCCTTCGAAGTCGCCGCATCGATCGCGCGACTTTACGCATCGGAAGGGCGCTTTCAGGAGGCGCTCGTCTACTACCGACAGGCGGTTGCCAAGGCCGCGCGAGCGCGTGCTTTCTACGCGCGGGTGCGAGCCGTCACCGGCGGCACTCCTGCACAGACAGCCTGCACTTCCTCCAAGGAAGGAATGGCGCAGTTGCTCGAACGCGCGCAGCAATTCGGAGCGACCACCGCGGCGCTACCCTGCGCGAAAGCGGCGGTCAGCGCGCTTCCTGACGTCGAAATGCAATTGGCCAACACGCTGTTTGTAACTGGAGATGCCATGGGCGCGGCGGCAGCGTTCGCGAGGACCC
>JBGSMZ010000171.1:0-7784 GCA_041739845.1 Myxococcaceae bacterium | reverse complement strand
AAAACCCCGGGAATCGGGTCAACTCATCTGACCTTGGGGTTAGCGAGCGTATCCTCCTGCCGCTTGCCTTGGTAGGACTTCACCATCCCTTTTGACTGGTGTACTCCTTGGCAATGCACGCACTCATTACCGGTGCCACCGGGCTTATCGGGAAACAGCTGGTGCGGCGTTTCAAAAACCCCATCGTCTTGAGCCGCGATCCCCAGCACGCTCAGACAGAACTTGCAGGCGTTGTGGCCCACGCGTGGAATCCGGTCGCAGAGCCCCCACCCGAGGGGGCATTTCGCGACGTCGATGTCGTCATCAATCTCGCCGGTGAGTCCCTGGGCAATGCGGCTTGGACGGCTGAAAAGAAGAAGCGCATTGTCGAGAGCCGCGTCCTCGGAACACGCAATCTCATCGCCGGGCTTCGCGCACTTTCAGTACGTCCAAAACATCTCATTTCGGCATCTGCCGTTGGATTCTACGGGGACAGAGGGAATCACGAGCTCGATGAAGCGTCACCGCAGGGCACAGGCTTTCTCGCGGAGCTAGCAGCCGCCTGGGAGCAAGAAGCACTCACCGCCGCGTCGCTTGGAATTCGGGTAGTTCTGCTGCGCTTGGGCCTTGTGCTGGGAAACGGTGGTGCGCTCGCGCCGATGGTGAAGGTATTTCAGAAGGGTCTGGGAGGGAAGCTCGGTAAGGGCACCCAATGGATGCCATGGATTCATGTCGACGATGTGCTGGGCCTCATCATGCTCGCCATTCGCGATGATTCGCTGCACGGACCGATGAATCTGGTGAGCCCCCAACTGGTTACCAACGCGGATTTCACGCGCGCCTTGGGTAGCGTCCTTCGACGCCCAACCTTCCTTCATGCCCCGAGCTTCCTTTTGCGCCTTGCGCTTGGAGAACGCAGTGAACTTTTGACTTCTTCGCAGCGGGTGCTCCCTGGAATAGCCTTAAAAGCGAAGTACCGGTTTCTTCATCCAGAAATTCGCGGCGCTATAGAAAACGCACTGGGTGAGAGTCCCGCGGGGCCGCCCCGCTAGCTCTCCAATCATTCTTCCAGAGCTGCTTGCTCCCGCAGGCGAACTACTGCGGTTCGCAATCGCTGCTCTCGTTCGCGAAGTTCTTGGGACATCTCCGCTCCAAAATCTTCGAATTCGAAGATCCGTCGAATTTCAAGGACCGACTCCTGTCCTCGCATCGGGTTTGGACACTTCCGCGCCCAAACGACGGCCTCGTCCATATCTTTGACCTTCCAAATCCAAAATCCCGCAACGAGTTCGGTTGGCGATGCGAACGGACCATCGACGACGCGCGTCCCAGAAGGGCCAAAGACGATGCGCTTCGCTTTGGAACTTGCCTCGAGGCCTTCCCCGGCCAACAAGACACCCGCTTTCGCTAGAGCTTCGTTGAAGGTGCCCATCTCGGCGAACTCCGACTCTTCCGCGATTGCTCCAGCTTCCGAAGTCGCCGTCGCCTTGACGAATACAATGACGCGCATAAACTTTCCTTTCCCTCGCCCGAGGATTGCCCGCGCCTTCGAATCCTAAACGAAACTCCCCTTTCGTACTATGCACCTATTTTCTACCGTGTAGAACCCTTTGCACGAAATACCACCACGGAACGGAGATGCAGCTATGTCTAACATGCGACCTTATGGTCACCACACGGTGACTGCGAGCTTCATCGCCAACGGAACAGGAAAAGTTGTTTCCTTTCTCGAGAAGGCGTTCGGCGCGAAGGTTGTCGACAAGTTCGAGATGCCGGATGGGTCGATTATGCACGCCGAGATTCTGATTGGCGATACGGTATTAATGTGCGGCGAACCGCACGCTGACTGGAAAGCGTCGCCCGGGCTTTTTACGCTCTACCTCGATACGGAGCAGGAGGTAGACGCAGCCTTTCATCGCGCTGTCGCAGCAGGTGCGAAGGAAGTCGAAGCACCCAAGGACCAGCCTTGGGGATACCGAAGCGCAAGCATCGTGGATCCCGGAGGTAACCGCTGGACTATCAGCACAGTCATCGAAGTCGTTTCCAAAGAAGAAATCGACAGGCGCATGGCCAAAATCATGGGCGGGAGCTAGCTCGCAGGCGCTGTCGCACTCGCGTCTTGTGCGCAGTCAGCTGGCGGTGATTGACAGTGCGGCCTTAGGCGAGGCCTGTCACACCGTCGCCATTTCGCTCGTCGGTACCGGCACCCACAATTGCCGTGGCTCAAATCGCGGCGCGATCGCCTTGTACAGGGCGCTGAGAATCACCGTCCAAACGACGTTGCCTACGAGCGTTCCTCCGAAAAAGGGGATTGCGGCGGCATAGCAGGCGAGGGCACCAGCCGGATTGTGAGCGTACATCCCACTGGTGGCCCAAACCCCAAAATTGGAAATCACGAAGAATACAATCGAACCAGCAAATGCCGCACCAATAGCTCCGCCTCTACGCGCTCGCCATCCGCGTCCAAGCATCGCCTGCACGAAGAAGCCCGCATACACAAACGGCGTCACACCGCTGTACCAAGCGTAACCGTGAATGCGCGAAAGCATGAAGTCGCCCGCGAACATCGCCAAGCCAGTGAGGGAGAGCGCCATCCACGGCTTGAGCGTGCGGCCCGCGAAAACTGCCGCAGCGCCGACAGGCGCAAAGTTTGGCGGATGGGGAACAATCCGAAATACGACGCAGAGAATGACCAGGAGAATCGGCAGCATAGACCCCTCCTAGCAAAAGACGAAGCCGGTGACACGCTTCGATACAAAAGTCCGGGGCCTTCGCCGGGCGCGGACTCCATCAGCGCGAGGCTGAATCTCTAAAGACCACTCGATTCGAACCAACAGTTCCAATCCGCCCGAGCACCCACGCCGGCCCCTTCAAGCGAAGGAGACCGGCGGAAGCTTGATCGAAGCTGGCGGGCTAGCCCCGTACGGGGCGCGCTAGTTTCGCACCACCGTCAACTTGACAATCCGATGGTTTGAGGTGTCCGAAACGTAGAGGTCGCCCTGAGAGTCAATGACGATGCCTCTCGGCCCGAAAAATCCTGCATCTTCGGTCATAGCCAAAGTGTTTACCGTGCCCATCGGGCTGACCTTGCGGATCGCGTTATTGTACGTATCTGCAACATAGAGATTCCCTCGCGAGTCAATGGTTATTCCTTGGGGGTTACTGAACTGCGCGCCATCTCGCAGACCGTCTGCTGAGCCATTTATTCCGCTACCTGCAAACCTTGTGACATCCTTAAGCGAAGTAATCTTTCGAAGTTGATGGTTTTTCCCATCTACTACGTAGAGATTTCCCTGCGAATCGACGGCGATACCGCCAGGGTAATCGAAACGCGCTGCTGTGCCGTTGCCCCCGGCATCTCCGGTCATCCCTTTGCTTCCTGCAAGCGTCGTTACTCCCGCATCTGGATCGATCTTCCGGACTACGTGGTCCAAGAAGTCTACGACGTAGAGATTGCCGCTTGAATCGACGGTGATGCCAGCAGGCCCCTTGAATCGCGCCATGCTGCCGGTGCCGTCGACTGTGTCACCGTCTGCAGCCCTATCGGCATTTCCCGCAAAACCCGTAAGAAATCCCTCCGGCGTGATCTTTGCGATTCTATGGGAGCCAAAATCGGCGACATAGAGATTGCCCAGCGTATCAAAGATGACACCACGCGGGTTGCCTAATCTGAACTCTCCCTCAGCGGAGACGGAATCTTGCGCGTCGCCAGTCCCCGTTGGGGAAGTAACAGAGCCGTCTTGCGCAATCTTGCGAATCCTATTGTTGTTGCTGTCCGCCACATAAAGCGAACCCTTCGAATCGAAAGCGAGGCCATAAGGAAGGTCAAAGAGCGCAGCTGTACCCATTGCATTCACGTAGCCAGCGTCTCCGCTGATACTGCCAGCGAAAGTCGTAGGCAGCCAAACTGCCGGTGTGACGGTAACCGTGACGCTGGTCGAAGTGACATTCGAGCCATCGAGTGATTTTGCGGAGATAGTCGCTGGACCCTCTTCGACGCCATGGATAGCGCCCTTCGAATCTACTGTTACTATGCGCATGTCGCTGCTGGCCCAGGTAACCGATTGGTTGGTAGTACTAGGGGGAGTGAATACGGCGCTCAATTGCGTTGATTGACCTACTGGAACGCTTGCAGTTGCGGGCGTGATGGTGATGCCCGTCGCCACGATGCCGCTGTCGGGCATACCGGCGTCGCCGTAGCCGCTGTCGGGCATACCGGCGTCAGGCATGCCGCTGTCGGGCATACCGGCGTCAGGCATGCCGCTGTCAGTCATGCCGCTGTCGCTACTACCGCTGTTGTTGATGCTCGTCAGGGAACCGCATCCCGCTGCCATCGCGGCACACGCTCCGAGGGCGACGAGTGTTCCAATAGACAAAGTTCTACGACCCATGGAGGCTCCCCGCCGTAAATGCCAATTGGCACTGAGTCGCGAAAGTGCGAATGCCGCCCACCATTTCTTGAACGGTGGGAAAAGTCCCAATTGTAGTGTTACTGGCATTTACCACATGGAGTGCGGGTCGTGTCAACGCGGAAAACATCCGAGTGGTTATTTTCAGCCCTCTACGGCGTCCCCGCGCAGGAGCTTGAGGTTGTTGCGGGTCATAGCGCTAGCGAGCGCATGAGGGCGTATTCTCGCGCAACTGCACCGTTGCCCGCCGCTGGCGATGGCTATCCGCCTTAAACGAAGACTTTCAGTGCCGGCGCAATCCACGTCCGCGACGCGCTGGAGCTTCTGGCGTTGCGCTCCGTAGTGCCGACAGAGGGAATCTTCCTAAGAACCGCACCCTTACGAAATGGCCGATTCCGAGACGTCCGACCGGACTCGCGGCCCAGCTACGAACCCCACAGCGCTCCCATGACTTCTTCGAAGCGTTGCGAAGCCATCGGCGCGTTGTCGTGGAGGCCAGCGCGCACTACCCACCTCCCTCCAGCCATCACGTCGCGAAATGGGAGCGCGGGACTCGAAAACACCATCGCGTCCAGGAGTCGGTCGGTCGGAACCCCAATCGTCGCGGAATCCGCCAAGTCGGCGTGGACCAGGTCGGCGCGAGCGCCCTCGACCAAGCCCCAACTCGAGAACCCAGCGGCGACGGCTCCACCTGCTATGAACCGGCGCAACAACCGCTCCGCAGTCGACGGGACACCCTCTTCCGGCGACGCGCTCACATTGCGACTTCGCCGAGTGAGGCGTTGCCCATATTCAAGAACTCGCAATTCTTCTCGCCAATCGCGCGTGACGTGGCTGTCCGAACCCACCGAGAGCGGCGTTGGGGAGGCGAGGAAGCCTCGGAGGTCGCAAAGCCCATCTCCAAGGTTGGCCTCGGTCGTAGGACACAGCACAACCCCTGCACCGGTGCTGCCTAGGCCATTGATTTCCGCGTCGGTTGCATGGGTTGCGTGAACGAGGTGCCAGCGTTCATCGAGGAGCCCCCGCGACAGGAGCCACTCGAGAGGCCGTTTCCCCGTGGCCTTGACGCACGCTTCAACTTCTCCTGTCTGTTCTGCCACGTGCATGTGAATGGGCGCTTCGATGTCAGCCATCCCGTGGACGAGGTCGTCTATGGATTTGGGGCTCGCCGCGCGCAGCGAATGGATTGCAATGCCGGAGCGAAACATGGAACTACCGCCTTTGCCCTCCTGCCGCCTGCGCGCATCGATTACGAAGCGCGCATCTGCGGCAAAGCGTAGCTGGTCGGCCTTCAGCAGGGGCTCTTCAAAGCCCGCGCGTTCATAGAGAACCGGAAGTAGGGTAATCCCGATTCCTGCGTCGACGGCGGCAGCTCGCAATTGATATGCAATTTCGAGCGGGTCCTCGTAACCTGACCCGTCAGGAGCGTGCTGGAGATAATGGAATTCACAGACATGCGTGTACCCACCGCAAAGGAGCTCTATGTAGAGTTGGGTAGCTATCGCTCGGACTTGCGCTGGCGACACCAGGAGTGCTACCCGATACATACTGGCGCGCCAACTCCAGAAGTCGTCCATGGCGGTTTCGCGGCGTTCGGCGAACCCCGCAAAAGCTCGCTGGAAGGCATGGCTGTGGGCGTTGACCAATCCTGGCAGCAGGGCTCCTGAAAGACAAGTAGCGCCCCGACGCTGTGCCTCGACGAAGGGCACGTCTGACTTCACTGCTTGCCAGTACCCTTCCGCGTTTGACTCCATCACGACGTTCGCTGCCCAACCATCGGGGAGCAAGGCCCGGGGCGCCCAGATGTACTCTCTCTTGCGTTCGTCTGTGCGCGCAGGCTCGTCAGGTGCCACGCGGCCTCCAAGCAAGGGCCGCGGCAAGCATTTCGACGAGGACTGGCTCCACGGCCTGTGCGCGCTCCTGAAGGTACGCGAATGGAGGCGCTTCGTTCATGTATGTCGACTGACACATTTCCAATTGCAATGCATGAATGTGCTTGGCGGGTCTTCCGAAATGGCGCGTGATGTCCCCGCCCTTGAAGCGCCCATCCACTGCGCGAGTGAACTCCGGGTACTTATCCATGGTAGCCACCAGCGCGGTTCGGAGGCGTGGGTCACAACTCGCTCCGTTGGCAGTCCCCAGGTTCAAGTCTGGGAGCTTCCCCTCGAATAGCCACGGCAAGCGGGAGCGAATGCTATGGCCCTCCCAGAGAATTGCGTACCCGTGACGCGCGCGCGTTGCCTCCAAAAGCGTGGCCAGGCTGTCGCGGTAGGGACGCCAGTAGCAAGCGATGCGACGGGCGATTTCCGCAGTATCCGGCGCGTACCCGTTTGCGTACAAAGGCTCCCCGGTGAAAAAGCGCGTCGGGCACAACTCCGTATTGGACGCCCCTGGGTACATCGGCGTGCCATCGAGGGAGCGATTCACGTCGATGACGTATCGAGATACGCATGCAGACATCACGGTGACATCGCAATCCAACGCAAACGCGTACAATCGCTCAAGGTGCCAGTCGGTGTCTTCGGATGCAAGCGCGCGCGGGAGATAGGCTTTGCGCAACTCCCGAGGAATGTGCGTGCCGGTGTGCGGAAGACTCAAGACGAGCGGCCCTTGACCTGGGCGCAATGCGTAGATTTGGGTCGTCATGCGGCGACACTGTTGCCGCCGATGACTTCCGTGCCAGCCTTGAACAGCCGCCGCAGCGGATGCCCGCCGATGGTATAGGCGAGGTCGCGCGGGTGGTCCGCGTCCCACACAGCGAGGTCCGCGGACAATCCGGTAGCAATGGTACCAAGGTCGCGTTCCAATCCCAGGGCCGCAGCTGCATTTGCAGTGATTCCTCGCCACGCCTCCTCGGGCGTCAACAGGAACAATGTGCAAGCCATGTTGAGAATCAAGAGCGGAGAGAGGATTGGCGAGGTTCCCGGGTTGTGGTCGCTGGCCAAGGCAATCAGCACTCCCGCCTCCCGCAGCGCTGCAATCGGCGGCAATCGCGTCTCACGCAAGAAGTAGAATGCTCCTGGGAGCAAGACGGCAACGGAGCCCACACCCGCCATGGCCTGAACGCCGGCGACGCTTGTGTGCTCGAGGTGGTCGCAACTTTGGGCATTGTAGCGCGCCCCCAGAGAGGCGCCGCCGAAATCGCTGATTTGATCCGCATGCAGCTTCACTGGCAAACCAAGGGCGCGCGCCGCGAGGAAGACGCGCTCGACTTGGGCAACCGTGAACGCGATGGATTCGCAATACGCATCAACCGCGTCCACGAGCCCTGCTGCTTGGAGTCGCGGAAGCCATGCGCAGACATCGTCGATGTAGTCGTCGGGGCGCCCAGAAAACGCTGGAGGGACAGCGTGCGCAGCAAGGCAGGTCGTGCGCACCGTGAGAGGGAGATCCCGC
>JBGSMZ010000161.1:0-2419 GCA_041739845.1 Myxococcaceae bacterium | reverse complement strand
GTCTAATCTTCGGGTACCTCGAAGGACGCCTCCCCGTCGTCGCTCATCGCGAATGGGTCGACGGTGGTGTTGGCGCTCGATTGCGGGCGCCTGGCCTTCGTCCGCCGCTTGCGCGCGCGTTTGGGCGCCGATGCTTCGAGCTTCACGGGCGCAAGCTTCACCTGCGGGGGCAGGTGCGGAACGGAAAGGGCCATAGGCTCTGGGAGAAGCGACACCGGGGTCGAAATGGCAAATGTCGAAGCTGCGCTTGGGCTGGCTGCCGCTGTGGCGCGCAGCCATCGTTGCACGCCCCACACGGCGATCGCCCCAACGATTGCCGCAACAGCGGCGATCCGAAGCCAGGCGAGGGCCGTCAGGAGGGTTCCCTCTCGAAGGAGCACTGGGTCTTCAGTGAGTCGCAGTTGGGCGCGGCCCATGGAGAAGCATTGACCGACCTTCACTTCTACCTCATCGACAATTCTCCTCCCCTCGAGAATAGTGCCGTTGTGAGAGTTCAAGTCCGCGAGCAACCAACGCTCGCCATCGCGGCGCAAGCTCGCGTGGTGCCGGGACACTGAAGCGTCTGAAAGGTGCACGTCAGCGCCTTCGTCTCTCCCCAGGACCATGGCGGACTTGTAGACTTTGAAGACCTGCCCGGAACAGGGGCCTGCCTCTCCCTGAAGGTAGAGCGCTGGCGCTTCTTGGATTGACTCCCGATTCGGGTCGTAGACCTGGGTGAGTCCATCGGACTCGAAGGGCACCTCGTCCGCAGGCAGGTGGCCATTCCGACCAACCCCTATGCCAAAGGGCGTCGCGCTTGGGGCGCCTGGTTGTTGGGCCACGTCCAACCTCCATTCTGTGCGGGGCGGCCTTCGAAACGCTACACGACCGGCGCATCCCTGTGCGATACCGAATCAGGTGCAAAGCAAGACGCCCGCCAAATCGGAAATCCGGATTTTCAACACCTTCGCGCAAGCGAAGCAGACCCTGAAGCCATGCGCGCCGGGGCGACTGGGCATCTACGTCTGCGGACCCACGGTCTACGGGCCGATACACATCGGAAACGCACGAACCTTCACGGCCTTTGACGTGGTGGTGCGCTTCCTGCGGCACGCGGGGTTCGACGTCCGCTACGTCCGCAACATCACCGATGTCGACGACAAGATTGTTCGCAGCGCCTGCGCTGTGGGAAGTTGGCGTCTCGGGCCCCAGCGACTGGAGATTGCTCTCGACGGAACCGGCACAATCGATGGCGATCCCGCACAGTGGCGCCTCGACGGAACGACGCTTCACCTGACTGGAAAGGCAGCCAGCTTCACCGTCGATGCGCTCGGGCTGCGAGACGAACAGGGAATCCCCTTGGTGCGCATCGGCGCGAGGACCGAGTCCTCGGCGCTGGCTGCGCACTTTGAGCGACAATTTTCGCAAGAGGTAGGGACGCTCAAGTTGGTGCCACCGGACTTTGCGCCGCGGGTATCGGAAACGATGCCCGAAATCATCGAATTGATTGCAACCATTCTCGCGCGCGGTTTTGCATACGAGGCCGAAGGAGATGTGTACTTCGAGGTTCGAAAGCACGGAGCCTACCTTGAACTCTCCAAGCGCTCCCTCGACGACCTCCGCGCCGGTGCGAGAGTCGAAGTGGCGGCGCACAAGCGCGATGCGGCGGACTTTGCGTTATGGAAAGCAGCCAAGCCGGGCGAGCCTGCCTGGGATTCTCCCTGGGGGCGCGGGCGCCCCGGTTGGCACATCGAGTGCTCGGCGATGAGCCTTAAGTATTTGGGAGAGCGCTTCGACATTCATGGCGGCGGGCTCGACTTGGTCTTCCCGCATCACGAGAACGAACTCGCGCAAACCAGTGCTGCCACCGGCGCTCCCATGTGCAACTACTGGATGCACGCTGGCTTCCTCGACCTCGGGGCGGCCAAAATGTCCAAGTCCCTCGGCAATGTGGTGCGCTTGGCCGATGCGCTCGCTCTCCATGAAGCGGAGGCGCTGCGCTACTTTTTCCTATCGACGCACTACCGCTCTCCTCTGTCCTTCAATGAGAAGTCGCTCGCCGATGCGGAGTCGCGAATCGCGTATTTCTACGAAACGTTACGAAAGGCAGACGCTCGGATTTCGGGAACGAAAGCGGAGCCTGCCGGTGACACCGAGGCGGCCGCATTGCTTGCAGCCTTTGAGGCGGCCATGGCGGACGACTTCAATGTCCCGGAAGCGCTCGGGGTGGTCTCCGCCGCGTTTGCGAAGTTGAACGCGATACCGGCAGGCAGCGCACACCAGAGGACTGCGGCGAGCCTGCGGGCATCGATCTCTCAAATGGGAGGCGTCCTGGGGATGTTCGACGAGGCACCGGAGGCGTTTCTCTCCCGGCACCGCGACCGCGCCTCGCGCGCTCTGGGCATCGACACCGCCCGCGTAGAGGCCCTGCTTCAGGAGC
>JBGSMZ010000154.1:0-7939 GCA_041739845.1 Myxococcaceae bacterium | reverse complement strand
ACGGTTCGGTAGAGGCGGTAGTTGACTGGAACGCGATCTTTCCCCACCGTCACTTCGGTGGACACGGAGGCCGAGTCTCCGTCCATATCTTCTGCAAGGTAGCTGACCTTCGAGTCCCTTCCACCGCCCTCAAGGGCCTTTTGTGCGTAGCTCCGGCGAAGAATCGCCTTCACCGCAGATACGAATTCCTTCCGCTGCTTCTGCGAAAGTTTGGACCAATTTGCGCCGAGCGCGCGCTTGGCGAGCTCGTCGAAATCGATGTACTCGTCGGCAAGTCTCTCGACCCCTTCCATTGAAGGGTGAGAAGCCGAAAGCAATTTCTTCAGGCTTGCGTCAGCGCCTTGGATGAATCCCGTTGGGGATTCTGCACCGAGAACGCCTTGGGCAAGCAACGCGACTAGCAAGATCATCTGCACCTCGGCGCTGAAGCGGAGTGGAAAGAGCGCTCCTAGAACAAACGCTCAGGGAGGCAAGATCTTCAATCGATCGATGCGCTCTTGAACCAATCCCGCCCCTACCATATGGAATGAGGTAGAGGTGTCTGCAGACCCGCCTCTCGCGACGAGGAGCTGCCGTGATCGTTCTCATCATTCTCCTCGGAATCGCATTAGCCCTGAGCTTTGCGTTCAACTTGGGACTCATAGGAGCCACCAAGCCGAATAGTCGGCGCATGACTTCCTCGAACGCGGCTAGCACTTCGAGGTCAACTGTTGAGGAGCGACGCGACGATGCTGAGCAAGTTCGGCGTTCCAAGGAAATCGAGGGGCTGCGGACCGAGCTCGCTGTTGATCGCGATGAACTGAAAGCCGCGAAGAGAAAACTTTTTGAAGCGACGCAAGTTGGCAAAGAGCAGGACGACTTGGCGCGAGCCCGAACTTCCGTAGAACGGATCGCGTCCGTACAACTCGATGCGACGCGCGCTGAACTCGCTGTTGCACAGGCTGAAATCGCACGGCTTAAAAATGCCGCGCTGCGCGTCCCGCCTCTCGTGGAACGGACGCCGCGAACAGATGTGAAGCCAACGCCTCCGCCTCAGCGCGTGATCCGTGAACTCTCGGATGCCGATCGAGCCCGAATCGCCCAACTCGAAGGCCAAGTATCAGCTGAACGGAAGCGCGCCAATCACGCGGAATCCGAGGGGCGCTCTATCAAGTCGCGAATGGAGAGGATGGATCGGGAGTTCAAGCGCGTCTACAGCGAGTCAAATCTTGCGAGAGACAAATTTCGAGCCATTGAGATTCGCCTGAACCGCCACCTTCTCGAAAACGACTTGCTGCGTCGAGCCATCGCCCAGCTTGAGAGACAGACAGGCGCTGCAGCGGATCGGCAAGCGCCAACGATCGAGGAGCTGGATCTCGCCGACCTCACTGTGCGCAATCGCCACCAAGAGGAAGACCGCGTCGAAGCAGAAACCCGCGACCGGGTGGCACAGCAGAACCTCGAAACCCATTCCGACGATGCCGAGGCGGCAGGCGCGAGCTAGCCTGAGACGGCTACGGCGGACGAACCCCGCGAGCGATTTCCTTCCGAATCAATGCTTCGACGGAACCTGGTGCAGCGACGCCAGAATACGCCACCACTTGGTTTCCGTTCCGCCCAAAGAGAAAGTAGCTCGGCACCTCGCGAATCTTTCCAAAAGGACTGTCGCCTCGGCGCACCTCAGGAGACGCTACGAGCAACCTATCTTCGAGTTGGTAGGCTTGCGCAAACGGTAAGAGTGCTTCCTCGCCTTCCAAATCATTGCCGACAACGAGTATTCGCAGACCCAGGCTGCGCAAATCGCGATCGAGCTTCGCAAGCGTCGGAAGGTCCGCCAGGCAGGGAAAGCACCAACTCGTTAAGAAAACGACGAGGACGACCTTGTTCGTGAGCTGGTCCGGAACAAGTTCGTTCCCAGCGACGGTGAAACGAGGAAGAGATGCCAGCGCTACGCGAAGAGCAATCCCCGATTGAAGTGGTGCCGGTGGTCTTGCGCAACTGATGCCGACGACCGCAAGCAGCAATGCATGGCGCCGCCTCACTAGGCGCCTTCGCGAGAAACACAGTCTCCACAAAGACCGTAGATTTCCATCTTATGGGATCGCTTGTGAAAGCCGTGCTTCCTCGCGACGGCTTCTTGAAAGCGCTCGATGGCTTCGTTCTCAAACTCGATAATGCGATTGCAGTCCGTACAGATGAGGTGATTGTGGTTTTCACGACCAACCGCTGCTTCGTATCGCGTCTGGCCGTCACCGAAATTGCGAGCGTGCGCAAGTCCGCTCTGCGCCAGCAATTTCATCGTCCGGTACACCGTCGCCACGGAAACCCGAGGGTCTTCGTTCCGAATTTTTCCCCAGAGTTCCTCTACGGAAAGGTGGCCCGAAAGCCCGAAAAACGTATTGACAATAAGGCTGCGCTGCCAGGTTGCCTTGAGGCGTCGCTCACTGATGAATCGCTCGAATATCTCTTCACGCGTTGGGCTGGAACGCATCGCGGTCATGGCGGTGATTTTACCTTGCGTCGCTCTAGCGCGCGCGCAGCCGCAACCCGTACGCGCATGGAAGGATCCTCCAGCAACACCTGCAGGTCCCTTGCGCAAAGGCCTCGGTCTTCGTACCCGCAAAGCGTAGCGGCGGCTTCACGAACACTCGCGTCCGGGTGGCGAAGCAAGTTCTCGGGTACGCGCGGGCGATGCTGAAGGAGCAACATGAAAAAGAGCGCCGCAACGGATATCTGCCCAAACGCCTTGAAGGGGGAGTACCTTCGCGCGATCACCAAGGCGATTCGATAGACGGCGAAGCCACAGGCAAATGCAAGGAACACCCAAGGGGCAACCTTCCCGAGGGTGCCAGAAAAGTGTGGTGTTGATTGGCCGTAGAGGGCGAGCCCCGCAGAAATCGTGAGGAGCACATAGAGCGCAATCGGTAGCGCGGGAGAGCGCCTTTGCTCTCCAAGGTCTTTGGTTGCTCTTGGGGGTTTTGCCAGCTCCATGAATTGACACCCTTGGACAAGTGCATATACCCACTTGGACGCAGGAGGTCATAACAGAGCCGCGACACTCCCAGGGAGTCCTGTCGCTGCGCTTAGGAAAACGCGATGCCGATTTACGAATATGTGTGCGAGAAATGTGGCCATCAGTTTGAGAACCTGCAGCGAACGAACGATCCAGCTCCAGCTGAGTGTCCAGCGTGCAACTCCGCGAAACTCCATAGGGTCGTGAGCCGTTCGAGCTTTCAACTCAAAGGTGGTGGCTGGTACTCAGACCTCTACGGTTCCGTGAAAAAGGACGCATCTGCGCCAGTGACGAAACCGACCGTGGATAGCAAATCCACGACGGCGAGCGCCGATACGAAGGCTGCAAGCGCAAGTGAAGGTACGGCAAGTTCCGCGAGCGCGTCGAAAAGCACGCCCTCGACTCCAGCTGCCGATAAGTCGTGATCGCAGGTCTGGTAACGGCGGCGCTCGCTTCTTTTCCTGGGCCGACAGCCGAAGACCTCGCAACCGTTGCGAGTACCTTTGCCGGGTCGAGCCGATATTTGGCAACGTCGATGTACGTAGCCACCGACGCCCGCGGGCAACAGATGCTACAGGCGGCCCCCAAACCCCCTGGTTCCTCGCCAAATGACGCTTTGATTTTTCCGGCAGGGACCCCGGTTACTCTGCTCGCCGTTGAATTTGCGACCCCAGTGTCGCGATGGTTTCCGACACCGCGACATCCAACGATCGGGCTCCGCATCAAAGTCGTAGTCAAAGATGCGCTTAGCGGCCCAGTGGCGGCGATGGACTTGACGCTTGACGCCCGCACCAGTGCAGACTTCCGGGTCGCGCTTGACCGCTATTTTTCCACGGAAGAGCCACTGGTTGATCATCTCAGTGATGGCGTTCGAGATGCGATGCGTACCAAGCGATTAGTGCGCGGAATGTCCACGCGGGCACTGACCATGTCCTGGGGGTACCCGCGAGAGCGCCATCTCTGGTTGGAAGGGTCCGTCGCTGTTGAGCGTTGGGATTATGGAACGCAAATCGGTGCGGTCTTGCTACGAAATGAGACAGTACGCGACATTGTGGTCCAGCACCCGACGACGAGCGCCCGCTAAGAGGGACCGTTCCTTTCGAAGCATTCGTTCAGTTGCCCTTGTTGCGGCCCCTGCGACGGCGCCCAGACCGATTGTTTCGGGACTCTTCCAGGAGCGGGTCTCCGGGCGCTCGCACTGATGGAAGGCTGCCCATCTGGACCGGAAACATTTCCCCCTGTGCGAGCGCATCCACGAGGTCGGCTTGGGTGCGCACTTCGCCTAGAAAGAGCGTCGCCGCGGTGCCGAGCTCGTCGAGCCCTTGTTTCGCATCTGAGCCGGCAACGCCAGGCAAGCGCATCGCCGTCGCGGTCAAGAGCGCCGCTTCATTGCCTCCCGGGCGAACCTTTGGATTGTAAACCTCGATAGCGGCAAGGAAATCCATGTTCCGAATGGCATCTCGGGGCGCACTTGGAAGGTCCCGATCAAACGGTCGCGCAGCGACAATTTGGGCTCCCATCGCCTTCATTTGCGGAAGGATCTCCGCCGCCGCCCAAGCGCGCCCCCGGTTCGATCCAAAGACTTGCACTGGATCCGGAACCAGGTGCGGTTGCAAAAAGAAACACAAGAAATGACCCTTGTCGGTCGCCAACTCCATGCCCACAAAGATTCGAACAGGAGATTTTTGCTGCAAGGCGAGAAGCTCTTCGCAGCCATCCTGGGTGTTGGTTTCTGTGAACGCGACGCCGTCAAGGCCAAGCGTTTCAGCACGCTTTAAGATCAAGCCCGGATCGAGTTGGCAATCGCCCGACAGGTAGGAATGGACGTGGAGATCGATAAGCATTGAAGTGGAACGCTCGCAGGTTTGATCCGGCTGGAGGTGGACGACTACATACGACCAACGCCCACTACCTCGCAGCAACTCTACCGAGCATCGGTGCGGGCTCACCCTAGCAGACTGGTTCTGCCGCGTCTCCCGTCGGATTCCCCAAGGTGAGTGGATCCGGCTACGGCGCAGGAACCATGAATCTGGAGCGACGGTTTTCGCTACGAATTTCAGGTTGCCAACGCTCACTTCGCTGGGTCCAGCATGAAAAAGCAGACCCTCACGTGAAAAGCGGGGGTTCGCACTTGACCTCAGGTGGGATCCAGCTATTACTCGCACGCAACTCGGATTCTTCCGATTTCACCCCCCCCTGGGAGGCTATTTTCATGGTGTTCGAACGAACGAAGCGGGCAGCGCGGTACCTGCTCCTCGCAGCTCCAATTGCCCTTGTAGCGACCAGCTGCCAGCCCGAATGCGTGGACCTTTATGATTGCCGGGGCAAGAATACGAAGGACGGAGGTACTACCATTACCTACACCTGCGTGGACAACAAATGCGTCCAGGGATCGCCGGTGAACCCCGACGCAGGGTCCTAAGTAGCAGCGGTAGTTCGTAGGCGAGCTATCTGGAAAACTGAGGCCGCTCGGCGGACCGTAGGATCAGGCCCGCCGCTTTGTGACTGGCCAATCAATCTGGTCTGTAGTCCGGTCTGTTCGACTAGCGATCGCAGCGCGTATGGTCGCAAAATTCAGGGCGTTGGAACTCCAAGCTCCGAAAAGTCGTACGAGGCCAGATTCATCTTGGGAGAGGATCTCAAAATGCTTCGACGTCGACTTCGCAAACTTGGCATCGGGATATTGGCGACGCTGCCGGTTGGGATGCTCGCAGCGAACTGCGCTGCACCCCAATGCACTACCGCGAGCACTTCAGCGAGCGACCCTAGCCCCGACTGTGTTGGAAAGACGGCACAGCGATGCGGCAAGGAACAACTCGCCAGCGTATGCCGTGACGGAACTTGCATCACCGCTGGAGAGTTTTCGAATTTGCCGTGCCCTTAAAAAGAATTGGAAGGCGCGATCTCCCGTTGCGCCATAGGCAATTCCGACGTTCGATTGTAGGAATCTTAGGTCATGGAGTCACCGTTAGACCAAGATCTTCGAAGAATCCTCGCACTCCGGCACAGCAATCCTCACGGCGTTCTCGGGGCCCATCTGGTGGGCGACCGCTTGGTCATTCGCGTATTCCGACCTGAGGCTAGCCAAGTCATCGCTCGCTTCGGGACGGAGAACCTCCGGCTTCGGTCGCATCCGGTGTTCGCTTCGATATTTGAGGGGAGCAAGCTGGCGGAGCGCATCCCCGAATACGAAGTGGAGGCTTCGTACCCCGACGGGGTACGGGTAACCTATAAGGACCCGTATGCCTTTCTGCCAACCCTTGGAGAACAGGATATTCACTTTGTCGCCGAAGGCTCGCACCGGGAGCTCTGGAATCGCTTGGGCGCACACCCAGGCTACCAGCGCGGCGTCGCGGGAACCTCCTTCGCTGTGTGGGCGCCGAGCGCTGCGGGGGTTTCCGTAGTCGGAGACTTCAACCGCTGGGATGGACGCATCCACCAACTGCGCACATTGGGATCCTCGGGAGTATGGGAACTCTTCGTCCCGGACGTTGGGATTGGGGCTCGCTACAAGTTTGAGCTTCGCATCGAAAACGTTCACGATCGTTCGTTGAAGGCAGATCCGATGGCCTTCAGGACGGAATTGCCTCCACAGAGCGCGTCGATCGTACACGACCTTTCCCAATACACCTGGCGAGATTCCCAATGGCTGAGTGAACGCAAGCGCGCTGACTGGAAGTCACGGCCGCTGAGCATCTACGAAGTCCACTTGGGATCCTGGAGGCGTGCACCCGAAGATGGCAACCGCCCCCTCACCTACCGAGAACTCGCCCCGCTGTTGGCGGACTATGCAAACCGGCTTGGCTTCACCCATGTCGAATTAATGCCGATTGCAGAACATCCCTTCGGCGGCTCCTGGGGCTACCAGGTGACTTCCTATTATGCGCCGACCTCTCGCTATGGTCACCCGGATGACTTCCGCTACTTCGTGGAAACCCTTCACCAAGCGGGGATTGGGGTAATCGTCGACTGGGTTCCAGCGCACTTCCCGCGCGATGCTTGGGCGCTAGCGAACTTCGACGGCACCGCACTCTACGAACATCAGGACCCGAAGCGCGGGGCACACCCCGATTGGGGCACGCTCATCTTCAACTTTGGTCGCAACGAAGTTCGCAACTTCTTGGTAGCAAATGCGCTCTTCTGGATCGAAGAGTATCACGTCGACGGTCTACGGGTTGATGCCGTCGCATCGATGCTCTACCTTGACTACTCGCGCAAAGCGGACGAATGGCTCCCCAATCGCCACGGTGGTCGCGAAAACGAAGAGGCAGTCGCATTCCTTCGAGAACTCAACGCGATTGTGCAAACGCGCGACCCCGGAATCCTCGTCGTCGCTGAAGAGTCAACTTCTTGGCCGGGAGTGACCCGACCGGTCGCCGAAGGTGGCCTCGGCTTCACGTTGAAATGGAATATGGGGTGGATGCACGATTGCCTTGCTTATTTTCAAGTGGACCCGGTTTTCCGCAAACACCATCACCACCAACTCACGTTTGGCTCCCTCTACGCGTATACCGAAAACTTCATCCTCCCGCTGAGCCATGACGAGGTCGTACACGAAAAGAAGTCTCTTCTCGCCAAGATGCCTGGCGACGAGTGGCAACGCTTTTCCAACCTTCGCGCATTGTACGCCTGGCAGTGGAGTTTTCCCGGGAAGAAGCTGCTCTTCATGGGGGGCGAATTTGGCCAGTACGCAGAATGGAATGCGGAGAAGAGCCTCGACTGGCACCTCCTCGGATCCCTTCGCCATGCCCAACTCTCGGAGCTGGTGCGCGAGCTCAACACCCTCTACCGAACCGAGGGTTCTCTCCACGAAGCCGATTGCGACCCGCATGGCTTCCAATGGGTTCAGGCAGACGCTGATTCCGTCAATGTCTATGCGTTCATCCGTCGCGGGCTCTCCGGATGGCGCGAAATCCTCTGCCTCGCCAACCTATCTCCGGTAGTGCG
>JBGSMZ010000114.1:0-18521 GCA_041739845.1 Myxococcaceae bacterium | reverse complement strand
CCTTGCTTCGCCCAACCATCACAGCGGTTTGCGCGATCTGGAACGCTTGGCCTCGCGATGGACCTGAAACGACGGTCAGTGTGAATTTCGAGGGCGACTGCACAGCGGAGGGGCGCGAGAGGACGCTTCGAGCACCAGATGGCTTCAAATCTCGAGCACTGGGCGGAGTAGGTGCAGCATTCGAGATCACCGATCGGTGCTGCTTCGTGGATGGGGCGTCGGTAGCGCTACCGCATGATACGCAGCGCAATGCGCCAACCAAGTTGAGGTAGTCGCAGGAGGGACAAACGACTGCGAGATTCTGGAGCAGAAGAGAAGCCATCTTCGAATCCTACCTCAGCATCGCAGCGGCGACCGTCAAAACTACATCAAATCCCTGCTAGTCTGAAGAATTCTCACCACTCGCAAAACTTAAGAGCAGTGCTACCATTATCCCTCTGATTCGGCTTTCTGACATTCACGCGCGGGTTTCCTCGTACAATCCGACGGCGGACTTCGATCTCATCAAGAAGGCCTACGTCTATTCGGCGAAAGTCCATCAAGGTCAAGTCCGCAAATCAGGGGAGCCCTACCTCATTCATCCCCTTGCGGTAGCTGGCATTCTGGCGGAACTCAAACTCGACGCGGCGAGTATCGTCTCCGGGATGTTGCACGATACCGTCGAGGACACCCTTGCGACGGTGGAAGAAATCCGTGAGCTTTTTGGAGACGAGGTCGCCCAAATTGTCGATGGAGTTACCAAGCTTTCAAAAATTGCAGCTCCGCAGATGCTCTCCCAAGAGGTGAAGCAGGCGGAAAATTTCCGAAAGATGTTGCTGGCGATGGCGCAAGATATTCGCGTCATTTTGGTGAAGCTCGCGGACCGAACCCACAACATGCGTACGCTCGACGCTATGCCTCCTGAGAAGCAGACGCGCGTGGCCCAAGAGACGTTGGACATCTATGCTCCCTTGGCAAATCGCCTCGGGATCGGCTGGATCAAGACCGAACTTGAGGACCTCTCCTTTCGGTATTTGAAGCCCAAGGAGTCCGCAGAGCTGGAAGCCAAAGTCTCCAAGAAGAAGAGAGAGCGCGAAAGGTACATTGAGCACGTCTCAGAAATGATTTCAGAGCGAATGGCTGAAGCGAGCGTCCAGGGAAAAGTCAATGGCCGCTTCAAGCATTCTTACTCGATCTTCAAGAAGATGCGCGCGCAGGACATCGAGTTCGAGCAAGTCCCGGATGTAATCGCCTTCCGTATCATCACCGACAGTGTGGCCCATTGCTATGGGGCGTTAGGCCTCATCCACCAAATGTGGAAGCCAGTCCCTGGTCGTTTCAAGGACTTCATAGCGCTCCCTAAGGCCAACATGTACCAGTCGCTTCATACGACGGTGCTCGGGCCGCTCTCGGAGCGTATTGAAATCCAAATCCGAACCGAGGAAATGCACAGCATCGCGGAAGAAGGCATCGCTGCCCATTGGGTTTACAAAGAGGGCAGGAGCAGACTCAAGCGCGACGACGCGAAGTTTGCTTGGCTGCGCCAACTCCTCGAGTGGCAGCAGGATCTTACGGACCCGCGGGAGTTTCTGGATACGGTCAAGGTCGATCTTTTCAGCGACGAGGTTTTCGTTTTCACCCCGAAAGGAGAAGTGAAGAGCTTCCCGCGCGGTGCAAGTCCTATCGATTTTGCATACGCAATTCACTCTGCGGTTGGGGACCGCTGCGTGGGCGCGAAGGTCAACGGAAAGATTGTCCCGCTTCGCTACAAGCTCCACAACGGCGACCAAGTAGAAGTGACGACAAGCCCGCAAGCGCATCCCTCCAAAGACTGGCTTACGTTCGTGAAGACGAGCCGAGCGCAACAGCGCGTAAGGGCCTACATTCGAGAGCAGCAACGCGAGCAAAGCTTGGGTATTGGCCGCGAGTTGCTGGAGCGCGAACTCAAGACCCGCGGGGCGAGTCTCAACAAGCTCCTACGAAAGGGTGACCTTAAATCGCAGGCAGAAGCGCTCGGTTTCCACAATGAAGACGAATTGCTCGTCGCCCTTGGATACGGAAAGGTGCAAGCAAAAGACCTGGCGCAGCGCCTCGTTCCGGAATCTGGGACCAGCGGAGAGGCGCTCAACGGTCAGGCGCAAGCGACGGGCGGATTGTTCAATGCGATGGAGACGCTGGCGCGCAAGGTCGTCAGTAAGCGCGCCAGTAACGGCGTCGTCATCGGCGGCGTGGACGACGTTCTGGTTCGCTTCGGGCGATGTTGCAATCCGGTCCCCGGCGATGCGATCATCGGCTTCATTACCCGCGGCCGGGGAGTCACGGTGCATACCGGTGCATGCGAGCAGGCGCTGGCGACGGATCCGGAGCGGCGCGTCGATGTGACTTGGGATACAGGTGGGGACATCAAGCGACCTGCAACACTGCGGGTACTCACCAGTGACAGACCGGGCATTCTCGCTGAAATGTCATCGGCGTTTGCGCGAAAAGGGATCCGCATTAGTCAGGCGAACTGTCGCTCCACCGGCGACGAACGGGCCGTGAACACGTTCGAAGTCAGCATTTCGGATCTCAAGCAGCTCAACGACGTCATGCGCTCGATAGAGCAACTGGACGGGGTATACTCGGTGGAGCGCGTTTAGGACCGGGCTTGGTGAAGAAAGAGGAGGAGATGCGGTGAAGTTTCGAGAAATTGCAACTCCCCACGCCCCCAAGGCCATCGGTCCCTACGCACAGGCGGTGCAGTGCCCAGCCGGGGAGTTCTTCTTTCTTTCGGGACAGACTCCTCTCGATCCGCAGACCGGGAAGCTTGTCGAGGGCACCATCGAACGGGAAACGGAACAAGTGTTTTTAAACCTTGCAGCGGTCCTCAAGGCTGCAGGGCTTTCCTTTGACTTCGTGGCGCGTTGCTCGGTATTTCTTACCGATCTGGGCGATTTCGAAGCGATGAACGCGGTCTATGATCGGCACTTCCAAAACCACAAACCCGCGCGAACGACAGTGCAAGTTTCCGCTCTCCCCCGCGGCGCGCGGGTGGAAATAGACGCCATCGCGGTGAGGGAAGTGCGGTGAAGATATTGGGAATCGACCCTGGAAGCCGCTGCACCGGCTACGGCCTCGTCGAAGTACGGGGAAGCACTGTCCGCTATATCCTCGCAGGGGCGATCGCACCACTTGCAACACTTCCTCTTGCGCTTCGCCTCGACAGTATCTTCCAGAATCTCTGCGAAATCATTGCCAGGTCGCAACCGGCGGCGGTCGCCATTGAAGGCCTATTCACGCACAAGAACGCGCGCAGCGCACTGATACTTGGGCAGGCACGGGGGGTGGCGCTGCTAGCCGCCAGTCGCGCCAACGTGGCGATTCACGAGTACCCACCAGCCCAAGTCAAGCTTGCCGTGGGCGCCGGAGGGCGTGCCTCGAAGGAGGGAGTGACGCTGATGGTTCGGCGGATCCTTTGCGGAGTTCCTGAGACGCTTCGCGCAGACGCCTATGATGGCCTGGCCATCGCGCTCTGCCACGCCAACCGGGTCAAGCTTGCGCTCCCGGCAAAACGCGGCGGTGCTTGGAAGTCGAACGTTCGCCTCCGCAGCGCGCGAATTCTCTACCAATGATTGCGGCGCTCCGTGGCACCATCATCGAGAAATCAACCTCGGAAGTCCTCGTCGATGTCAACGGAGTAGGCTTTCGCGTGAATTGCTCAAAGCTCGTGATGGCCGAGCTCCCCGAGGAAAAAGAGTCCGTTTCGCTTCGAATTCGAACAGTCGTCCGCGAAGATGCGCTGGAGTTGTTTGGCTTTCTTTCCCGTGAAGAAGAAGCCATGTTTCTGTTGCTCACCTCAGTCAGCAAGGTGGGTCCAAAGTTGGCGATGAGCGTGTTGTCCGGGTTGCCAGCTCCCCAGCTGGCGGCGGCACTCGTCGCTGGTGATCTGGCCCGATTGGCGACGATCCATGGAGTCGGAAAAAAGACAGCCGAACGCCTGGTGGTCGAACTGAAGGAACGGGCCAAACCTCTGGTTGGAGCGAGCCTGGGAGTTGCGGCTTCACAGGATCTGGTGAGCGCGCTCCTCCACCTCGGCTACCGCCCAGCCCAAGCTGAACTTGCGGCACGGACGGCTATGGAATCTACCGGTTCTGAGGCGCCCCTCGAAGGGAAGATTCGAGCGGCGCTCGCAGTGCTGCGGAAGGCAAACTGATGATTTGCCCGCTTTGCGACCACGCGCAGAGGGATGGATTCGAATGTGAAGTGTGCGGAAGGAGTCTCCTGTCGCTTGAGGAACCGCCGGTTTTTGTGGAGATGACCGCGGACCTGCAGCCGACCACAATCGAAGAAGCGGCGCCGAAAGACTACCTTTTCTCCACGGAGGAAATTCCGGGGTTTGAAACGACGAACCAAACACCAGGGGCAGTCGAACTGGGCCCGCGGTTGACGGATTTTGAAGCGACCGCGAATCGCGAAGATTCAGCACTGGTACTTGCAATCGAGCCGATCGATGACCTTGAGCACGAGCGATTTCATGACGAGGCCCCTCGCGCCGCGGGCGTCGGTGCAGTCACCGCCTGTCCGAACTGTGGCGTGGCAGGACCTGCTGGGTCGCACTGCGATAGCTGCGGAGCAAAGCTTCCTCCGATGCCCCTGATCGTCGGGGTTGCCATCGGCGGAGCGACCGCCCTGTGTCGCGCCTGCGGAACACAGGGCCAGGCGGGCCGCCGCTGTGTCGCCTGCGGAACGCAATTGGGTTCCTTCAGGAGCTAGCGCGCGAGGCGTGCTATTCAAGTCTCCGACATGGATGCCCTTCGCAAAGAGCACGACGCGGTGCTCGAACAAATATCTGCCAGAAAGAGCATCGCGCATTTTGCCGTTTGCGGGTTGAGTGCGTTCTTGGGCTTCTTGGGGCTCACCGCCGGTGTGGTGCTGTTATGGAAATCGAGAATCGACCACAATGAGGACGCTTGGATCGCTTTTACCTTAGGGGGCCTTGCCAGCGCGTTTGCGCTCGTTCGCTGGGTTCTCGGCATGAAAGAGCGCGTTCGAGAGCACGCCCTCAATGCTCGCCTCGCCGCCTTGAGGCACGCGCTTGGGTATGACGAACCAGGCAGTTTTCTCCCTACCAAGTGAACAAGCGCGGCCGCCTTATCGCTGTCGAAGGGCTCGATGGAGTTGGGACGACGACCCAAAGTCAAAGGATCAGCGCAGGACTCCGTGCGCGAGGCTACCGCGTCGTAGAAACGCGCGAGCCATCCGCAGGACCGGTTGGGGGACTCATTCGCCTCGCCCTCGAAGGCCGACTTGCGCTTGCGCAAGGTGGAGCAATGTCGGAAGCGACGATGGGTCTGCTCTTTGCTGCTGATCGCGCCGACCATATCGCCAGTGTGGTGGAACCGGCGCTGGCGTCTGGGGCGTGGGTTGTCACAGATCGCTACGTGCTGAGCAACTTCGGCTATCAGGGGTCAATGCTCGGATTCGGCTGGGTGGCGGGACTCAACGCCCACGCTCCCAAGGCGGATCTCACGCTCTACCTTACGGTGCCCGCGCGCGTTGCGCGGCGGCGGCTTGCGACGCGCGGTGGCCTCCATGAGCGCTATGACAATCCCACCGTCCAGCTCAGAGTCCGGAGAGGGTACGCGACGGCATTGAGACGCTACGGCGTTGCCATCGGTCCCGTGGTCCACCTCGACGCGCAGGGAGCGATCGAGGAGGTTACGGAAGCAGCGCTCGGCGCGATCCGGGATCGCTTCGAACGCCAACGATGAAGTCGCGGCGATAGGAGCCGAGCAGCTTACGGACGAGGGCGACCGTCTTGGAATCGCGCAAGCCCGGTAACGTAGCGAAGCTCAAAGTAGTCGTCGGAAAGAGAAAATCGCAGAAGTTCCTGTGCTCCTGGGTGCGCTTGGAACTCCTCCCAGCGAGCGTGCGGAGAAAGGGGGGCGTCGAGGATCCCTGCATCCGCTTCGAGGAGCGCCGACAACGCGACCCCGACGTCTCCACACACGAGGAGCCCAGCGCGATCTCCACTCACGCCGAGGGCGCGTACGAAGTCGTTGAGAGAAATGGCGCCCTGCGAGGCGATGGGAATTGCCGCCTTCTCCAACTGCTTGAGTGTTTTGCGAGAATAGCTGCGTCGCAGCCTCTTCATTTGGTCTTCATCGCGATGACCCAACGCGGTAAACGTCGGTTCGACAATTCGTATGGTATTGCCGAGGAGGTCGGCGAGGTCGGGCTCCGAAAGCCAACGCGTCAATCCGATACGAGTCGCTTCTCCGAAAAGGGCGCGCCCCAGAAGAAACGGCGTAGCGATCGTTCCGACCGGGCGCGCGACATCTGGTCCCACCAAAATTGATGGCGACAGCGTGTGCCCTGAAGAAATGAGCCCTTCCGTTCCGCGGCGAACGGACACGGTCCCGAGGCCAAACAATCTGGAACCAACGTCCAGAGCGCGCCGGTCCGAGGAGTCGGTGAAGAGTCTTGCGGGCGCTCCATCGGCACTTCGTCGGGCATCGTTTAAATAGCCCTCGGCGACGATCTGCAGCAGCTGAATCATGGGCCCGCGCGCATTGGGCTCCAAGAGCGTATCGAACGCCGTTTCTCCCAACGGGCGTATATCCGCCTTGTCCGCGGGGGTTTCGGCGACCAACTCACCGAGTTCCGAATCGTCGTGGCCGAAGAACGCAAGCGCCCGAGCGGCAAGGAAGGAGCGATCCCGCGCTCCGGATCTACGCCAGAGACGGAACAATGCCTTGAGGCTCTCGGGACGAGCCGGGAGCGCTTCGAGCAGCAAACGATGAATGGCAACTGCAGACTTCGACGCCTCGCCACCTTCTTCGGCTGACGTACCCAGCGCTTCGAGGGCCCGTTCTAGATGGAATACCGCCCTCCCCGGATCAACCCCTTGCGCAAGGAGGTGTGCACCAAGACGCTGATGGATCGCCGCGCTCTCTTGGGAATCCGCTCCCTTCTCAAGCGCCTCCTCCCAGGTCCGAATGGCCGCCCGAACGCCTCGCAGTGTGTACTCCAGGTCTCCGAGCATCCTGGCGGCTTCGAGGTTGGAAGGATCTTCTTTCAGTGCGCGTTCCAAGAGCGGCATTGCAAGCGGGGAGTTTGCGGGGTCTTCGAGGAGCTCTCGTGCTCCGACTAGCAAGTCGCCGCTTGGAGCCCCCGACGGACTGGGGGCGCGCTGCAGGAGCCAATCAGCGTATTGGCGGGCTCCTCTTTTGCGTGCCGAAAGCTTGTCGATGAGATCGCGTGCGCTGGCATAGGTCCCTTCCCCATCTCCTGCGCGCTTGGCGAGCGCAATCCCTGCATCCGGGTCATTTTGCTGGAACCCGGCGATACGTGCAGCCTCCAGAAATGCGCGACGCCGATTGCCCTCATCGAGGCTGGACTCTCCGATGTCGATGAGTACAGCCTTTGCGACGACAGGTTGCTCATGGCGTAGCGCCAATGCGGCCTTGGTCCAGAGCACGGGGAAGAAGTGCGGTTGGAGCTTGAGCGCCGCGTCGCAGGCGTCGAGAGCTTTGACGAGGTCGCCAGTATGTTTCGCGTGCACATCGATCAACTTCAGCTGCGCTGAGAAAGCCTCAGAAGGATCCGTGGCGCGAATACGTAGCCGAGCATAGTGCGCTAACAAGCCATGCGTATCCGCCCGGTGTCGCAAACCCTCCTCGACTCCGTCGGGCGATGCTTCAAGGGCATCGGTAAATGTCCAGTCCGTCGTAAGCGCGGTAGCGAGCGTTGGATCGGCCTGCTGCGCAGCGACAGCACTACGCAAGCGAGGGTGCGCTGCGGCCTGGGGATCCGCTCGCTCAAGGAGCTTGAGTGCCGCCAAGCTGCCTGGATCGCGTTCCAAAACATCCAAACAGCACTTGGCAGCGGACGCACGGTCATCCCGCCCGTCCAAGTGAAGCTGCGCAAGCTTGAGAAGAGCGGAGAGCGCTCGCGACCCGCCCAACGCCACTTGCCGCTCGTAGCACGCCAAGAGCCCATCGGCGTTTCCATTGGCCGCGTGCAGGTGCTCCAAGCGCAGAAAGGCCGCTGCGTGTTGCGGCGCCACCTCGAGGACCTTTTCGTAAGCGGCGATGGCGGCTTGCGGTTGACCGAGTTGTGATTCGCAAACGCCAGCTGCTTGAAAGAGAAGATTTGCGCGCTCCTCGGTTCCTGGCTGGGTGTCGGCTTGAGATTGGAGGATCTCCATCAAATCTCGCCAGGAATTGCTTTGCCGGTAGAGGCGCGCCAAAGCGCGCATCGAGGGGACGTGCCCGCCGAGATGCGTGAGGGCTTCCCGATAGGCATCGATGGCAAGTTGCGAATCGCCGAGCGCGCTTTCGTAGAGTTCACCAACCTTCGACAGCATCACCGCCGCATGGCGCGGGTCCGTCGCGAGTCGAGATTCGCTCCGGTACATCTTGATGAGCGAGCTCCAAGCTTGCGCGTGCGTGTAGAGGCGACCCAACGCGCGCAGTGCCGCTGGATAGGACGGCGCCAACGAGAGCACGCGCTCCCAAGCGACAATGGCAGCTGCGCGATCTCCTAGGCGTTCGTCGAGGATTTCTGCCGTTCGGTGCGCGAGCGCGACGACGGTCCTGGTATCGCCGGTGAGCCGTTCCAGGCGTTGCTGAGCGTCGATCAACGGTCGCCAGCGTCCAAGCTGCTCGTTCAAGCGCGCTGCGAAGGCCAGTGCCATGGCATGGTTCGGTTGAAGGGCCAAGGCCCGATCGATCGCTTCGACGGCCTTCGATGCGTCGCCAAGCCGTCGCTCCAACAGGGTGGCGATTTCCATGAGCGCAGTAACTTGTTCTCCCGGAGAGGTCGCCTGAGAGACTTCGAGTTCGCGAAGGGCGATCAAAGACTCCCAATGCCCAAGGCGCTCAAGGAGCCGCGAGAGTGCGCGAAATGCCGGCAGGCATGTGGGAAGCGCGTCGACCGCTCTGCGGTAGAGGGAAGCCGCTTCGTCAAAGCGACCCAGGTGTACCTCAAGTGTTTCACCGGCCTTGTAGAGGCGAAGCGCTTTGAGCACCGGATCCGATGTCGCAGCGGCTTCCATCTCATAGGTGAGAAGCAATCCCTCCCATGCGCTGGTCCGATGGTAGAGCTTCCCCAGCGATGCAAGCGCCTCCGGGTGCCCTGGAAATCTTGCAAGGATCAATTGGTACCGCTCGACGGCAAGATTGTATCGCTCGAGGTCCTCCAGGAGCGCCGCAAGTCGCAGGTTCACTGGCACAAAATCTCCAGTGTCCGCCGCTATTTCAGCCCAGGTCGTCAGGGTCTCAACGAGGTCATCGCGGCGCCCTGCAGATTCGTAGAGGCGTGCGAGTTCCGAAAGGACCAACGTATCCGAGGGGCAAGCGCGTTGCGCCGCGAGGAGGGCAGAATGGGCGTCGGCGTTCCTACCCAGGTTTTCATAGGCTCGCGCGATCTGGAGGTAGGTTGGCGCCGCAGTTTCTCCGTGGATGGCGGCCTCCGCGGCTAGCGCCACCAGCTCTTCGATGGGCGATCCCGCGCGCTCGGCAGTGCGCTTCATTGCCGAGAGCAAGTTTGGGTCACTTCGATGGAGTCCAAAGGCCGCTCTGAAGAGGCGCGCGGCGGCGGCGGCGTCTCCAAAACGGTGCTCGGTGATGAGCCCGGCCAACGTAAAATAAAGGGACCTGCCGGCCGCTCCTGCGAGCTTGTCGGCAATTATTTCATAGGCACGAACGAGTGACTTGTAGCGTGCGCGAGCCGCCAATCCACGTTCGACGCGGAGAAGGAGTTCAAGATCTTCTGGTTCCAGATCGAGACACTCTTCGAGCGCAAGTGCTGCTTCTTCACCGCGTTGCAGGTGTTCCGATAGGACCGCCGCTTTTTCGACGAGCAACTTGGCGCGAGGCCCTCGGCTGGGGGTGGCGGCAATTTCGGAATCGTAGAGGCGAACGACTGTCGTCCAATCTCTGCAGAGCGCCGCGAGGTGGCGCGTCGACTGCATCGTTCGCAGGAGGCTCGGATTCGCTTCCAGGGCACGATCGAAGGCACTGCGGGCTGCCGCGAGATTTCCGAGTCGCCAATGGCGCCGAGCTGCTTCATCCCAGAGCAAGGCTGCAGCGGGTTTGGAAGAAGACGCAGTGGCCTCGGTCTCTACCGCCATGGCAAATCCCGAAGCGTCGTCGAGAAATGCTTGTACAGCGCCAGTGGATGCGACTTCAGGCGCGCCAATCGTTTGGACGTCATCGAGTTTCTTGAGTGCCACGCTTCCTGAGAATAGGGACGCCTCAGGACCGTCGCCACCCTCGCTGCACGCCTCTTGGTGTGGCATGCGGGGTCGCCGACGCCCGAGGTAGCTGGGAACCATGGAATTGCAAACTGCCGCATACGCTCCCCCGGACGCAGGGAGTTCTCGGAGGCAGAATGCGCCTCTAAGACAATACGTCACATCACAAACACAGTGACCCCGTCGCCTCCTTCACCGCGCTCCCCGGGGCGGAAGCTCTCGATGAGCGGCGATGCCTTGAGGTAGTTCCGAACCATCGCCTTCAGGACGTTTTGGCCGTGCCCATGAATGATCCGACCCTCGCGTCGACCGGCGACTGCGAGGCGATTGACGAACTTATCGACTTCCGCGATCGCCTCTTCGCCTCGATTTCCGCGAACATCGGCCACCGCATCGCCAAATTCCTCCGCTTCCTGATTCCCTGGGTGCGCTCTTCCGATTGAAGCGTTTTGGGTCCCTGGGGCCAATTGGGAGAGGCGGACGCGCGTGTGCATGCCCCCCATGGAGACCGTTGCGATGTCACCATCGATTGCGAGCACCTCGACGGGTGCCGCAAAATCGAGATGCCGTGCAGTGTCGCCCACCTGGATGGAGCCGATGTCGGGGTCGGTCCTTGACCCATCAGGCTGGGAGTCAATTCGCCGCGCTATGTCGCGGGCAGCTTTGGTCAACGCCTCCTTTGATGGCTTGGTCTTCAGGGCGTCGATGAGATCGCGAATCTGGGTCCGCGCACGCTGAAGTTCTGCAGAGAGATCTCCCCGAAATCGAGCGAGTTGCTCTCCTCGAGATTTGGTGAAGGCTGCCGTCTGCGCTTCCATTTCGCTCCTGCGCTGCGCGAGTAGCTGGGACTCCGATTCGAGGACTGCCCGAATGCTGTCGAGGCGCGCCTGCTCGCTCGCTACTGCTTCCAACGCCTTTGCCAAATCAGAACCGGTATCCGAAGCCAATTCCTCGGCTCGCGTACAGACTTCCGTCGAAAGCCCCACAGCGCGCGCGATCGCAATAGGCGAGGACGTACCGGGAAGGCCCGACTCCAGCCGGTAGATTGGGACCATGCGATTCGAATCGAAGCCAACACGCGCGTTGTGGAAACGTTGATCGCGAAACGCCATGGCCTTCAGGGCATCGAGGTGCGTCGTGACGAGAACTGTAGCGCCACGCGCGAGCATCGCTTCAATGACGGCGATCGCCAGCGCCGCTCCCTCTCGCGGGTCCGTACCAGCCGCGATTTCATCGACGAGGACCAGCGCCTCCGCGTCTACCTCGGAAAGGATTGCCCGCAGTCGTTCCAAATGTCCGGAGAAGGTTGACAGGCCCTTGGTGAGGTCTTGGTGGTCACCGACGACTGCATGGATCCGTGAAAAGCAGGGAATCCGCGAGCCGCTTCCAGCGGGGATGGGCAGGCCTGAAAGCGCGATCAACGAAGTCAATCCGACGGCCGTAAGGCAAATCGTCTTACCTCCTGCATTCGGTCCAGAAATCACCAGCGCACTTCCTGGCGCCAACCGCAAATCGCTCGGGATAACTTCCTTCTGTTCGAGTGCGAGGCGGGGGTGACGCAATGCGCGAAGTTCCATGGGTTCTGACGAGGCCACCAAATCTGGAATCGAAGCCCGCATTTGGGCTGCGAGTTTCGCGACGGCCAGCATTTCGTCAAGCCGCGCGATCGCTTCAATTCCGTCGCTAATCGCCGGTGCGTCAGCCCCGACTGCGCGCGAGAGATCGGCGAGGATGCGGCTCGTCTCCTCGAACTCCTTTGCTTTTGCGAGGGCGAGAGAGTTGCCGAATTCGACGAGGCTTGCCGGCTCCACGAAAAGCGTTAGGCCCGTTTGACTTGCGCCGTGGACGATGCCGGCAATCGCCGCTTGGTGCGAGGAGGAAATCGGAATGACATAGCGTCCATCGCGAATCGAAAAGTAGGGTTCTTGGAGCTTGCTGCTTACCGCCGGCTCTCGAACGAGGGAGTCGAAGCGTTCACGGAGTTGGCGATCGAGCGCGAGGCGACGGGCGCGCGTCGACTTGAGCGCTGGGCTCGCCTGGTCCGAAAGTGCTCCAGCGGCATCAAAGGATCGATCGAGGCGCGACGCGAGGGACCTTCGCTGTGGAAGCCGCTCTGCGATTTCACGGAGTCTCGGGTAGGCGGGCGCGCGCTTGGCAAGGAACTCCCGCGCTTGTTCAAACGCAAAAAGCGCGACCCCGATGCGAATGAGATCGCTTGGATCGAGAATCGCGCCCTTCTCGGCGCGCTGCGCGGCCTCCCGTAGGTCGGTAACGCCGCCGAGGGGAAGCGCCTCCGCTTCAGCCTCGAGCAGGAGTGCTTCCCGAACAATCGCAAATTCAGACTCCAACGCATCGCGAGGCAGGGAGATCGGTCTGGAGGCGACGCGCATCGCACCGAGCGGAGTGCTGCAGCGCTCCGCGAGCGCTCCTTGGATCGCATAGAGCCCCAGTTCCGCGATCGTCTGTGCTGAGGATTTCACAGCTGCGACCTATCGGAGGCGCCTCCTCCCAACAAGATGTCGCGCCACTTCCGCGAGATGACTAGGGTGCACGGCCATGGCTTCCACGACTGGTGTCGGGATTCGGTTTGGAATCGACGTGCTCCTTGCCAATGAATGCCGTCCATTCATTGGCAAGCGCGTGGGCGCCATCGTCAACCAGGCGAGCGTCGATGCGAATTTCTGTCATCTGGCGACGGCATTAGAGCGCTCCCCCCAAGTGTCCCTCGCCGCCCTTTTCGGGCCAGAACACGGCATCTTTGGTGAAGCGCAATACATGGCACCGGTCCCCGATGCGCCGATCGGAAAGAGGAGGGGAGTTCCTACCTACAGCTTGTACGGAAGCGCAGAGGCTTCGCTGGCGCCGTCAGTGGAACAGCTATCGAGCCTTGACGTATTGGTATGCGATCTTCAAGATATCGGAAGTCGCTACTATACCTACGTTGCCACCATGGGTTTGGCTCTGGAGGCCGCATGCCGGGCTGGCATCGCGTTCTGGGTGCTCGATCGCCCCAACCCGATTGGACTCGCGCGCACCGAAGGAAACCTGGTGAGCCCAGGCTTTGAGAGTTTTGTAGGTCGCTATCGACTTCCGAATCGCCATGGGATGACCGCCGGGGAAATCGCGAGAATGATCAATGAGGCCATTGGCGCTGAGCTGACGGTGGTCCCCTGCGAAGGGTTGCGTCGGGACTCCTCCTGGCCCTCGGAGCGAGCGTTCATTGCCCCTTCACCCAATATGCCGTCCTTGCAAACGGCGCTCGTCTATCCAGGCCTGTGCCTCCTCGAGGGAACCAACGTCTCAGAAGGCCGGGGTACCTGTCAGCCATTTGAGCAATTTGGAGCTCCGTTCCTTGACGCAGATGAGGTTTCGACTGGGCTCAATGCGCTGCACCTCCCAGGAGTCCAGTTCCGTCCATGCCATTTCCGGCCCACCTTTGATAAGTGGGTGGACGAGACGTGCAACGGTGCGTTCCTTCACGTCGTCGATCCGGTTGCGTTCGAGCCGGTGCGCACCGGACTGGCCGTCGTTCACCTGTGTCGCCTGCTCGGTGGCGACCAGTTCGGATGGCGAACCGACGCGTACGAGTTTGTCGAAGGAATCCCAGCGTTTGACCTACTCTGCGGCACGGATGCGGTTCGAAAAGACATGGAACGCGGCGTCTCCGTCGACGTTACTGTCGCAGGTTTTGCGAGTGCGCAGCGCGAATTTGCCGCGACGCGCGACCGGGTGGCTCTCTATGGGTAAGCGCGCGGACCGGCGAATTGCGCTGATCGGCGGCAGTTTCAATCCCATTCACTTAGGACACCTTTTTGTTGCGCTGTCGGTGCGTACCACCCAGTCTGTGGATCAGGTTTGGTTCGTACCTTCCTACGTCCATCCGTTCGCGAAGCCGCTGGCGCCTTTCGCAGACCGCATCGCCATGTGTAGAGCAGCAGCGCGGGATTGCGGCTCTTGGCTCAAGGTGAGCGAGGCAGAAGCTGATGTCGGAAAAGGGGGACGAACTTTTGAACTTCTCGAGTGGCTTCGAAAGCGCCATACGCGGACGGATTTCTTGTGGATTATGGGGTCCGACGTCGCTCGCGACCTGCCAAAATGGGTCGGTTGGAAGCGCGTGCAAGACCTGGCGGAAGTAGTCATTTTAGCGCGTCAAGACTACCGCATGCGAGGTGCCGTGGGACCGGCGTTGCCAGCAGTATCCTCTACGGCGATTCGTGCGGCGCTACGCGTTGGAGAGATTCCCTGCGACGTCTTGCCAACTCCGGTGGTGACGTACATCCTGCGCCACCACCTCTACGGATACCGGCCGAAGGCTGGGTGAATTGACCCCTCGACCATGCTAAGCGCAGGCGCGTATGGATTCTGAACTGCCTGCGCTCCTCGCAAACCCACTCAAGTCCCTCCAGGCGTCCCTCCAGCGGGTTGGCACTGGGACCATCGACCTGAACAGTGCGAGCTGGGAAGAAATCGAACGAGGTGTCGCGCGGGTCCTCGGGGGCCCTTTCGACCAAGCGCGGGAAGACCATTCCGTCGTCATGCTTGGCTTGGTAGGACTTCTCGTAGCGCGCATGCGCTCCGCGCACGGTGCCTTTTTGTACCCGCGAAGTGATTCCCAGATGGGCGTCGAAGTTGGGTTTCCCCAAGCTGTTTTGGCAGTGTCACCGTTTGGATCCATCTTGAGTGCGCTTGCTCAGGCCAAACTCGGCATGCTCGACGAGTTGGAAAAGAGCATTGCAACGGCACTCGCGAGGGCGCGTTTCAGCGGTGCAGGGACGCGCGCGCTTCAAGCGGAGGACTACCAACGGTTGTTTGATCCCTCGTTCCTTCAAGTCGTTGGCATCGACAAGGAACGACTCCGTCAATTCGCCGAAGCCACGCCCACCCGTTTGCGCCTCGATCTCCAAGAAGCGCTGATGCGGACCGCGCGCCTTCCTGAGCAGGCTAAAAAAGAACTCGAGGCCCAACTGCTGGGGGCCCTTGCACAATTTGACCCAGCAGTTCCGCTGCTCAAGCAAACGGCGAAGGGGTTGCGCTTCGTCGAAGTGATGTTGTCTTTGTATGCAATCGGAGAAGCCACGCCCCCCGCCTCGATGGATTACTGGACGCAGATTGCGCTTCCGTTGCTCCTCATCGGAAATCCGGACCAGTTCCCGCCGCTGACTCCAGAGGATCGGGAGGCGGTTGCGCAGGGAGCTGACCTGCGGTTCGTATACTTGGAGGCGGTACCCTACAAATTTCCAGCAGCGGACGAGAATGGATTCCTGGGCGTCTTCCCGGTAGCGTCGGCTACTACGCTCTTCCCTGAACTTGCGGATTCCGCGCCGCCACGCCTCTTCAAGGTGGATGCGCAGCCCATCAAGGCCGCGCTAGAAGCGTTTGACGCGACGGCAGTACAAGCAGCCATCGGGCGCTTCGAGGCCCACGCGCGCAGCAGCGTGGAAGAAGGTCCTCGCAAGTCGTCAAGCGAAGCTGCTGACGCCACCGCAATCATTGGCAGCGCTCTGGCAACTTTGGGATCGATCAAGGCGATCGTTGGAAACCCCAGGTACGAACTGGCTTTTCGTAGCCTGACGGAAGTCGAGGCGTCGAGCGAACCGAGCATTTCGGAAGTCCGAAAGGCCATGTCCGGGCCACGCATCATCCTCGCAACCTCTTGAACTCACCCAGTTCTACCCTTCTCCGGGAGTCGTGGTAGACGAGGAACGCTTACGCGGTGGTAGCTCAGCTGGTAGAGCACGAGCTTCCCAAGCTCGGGGTCGCCG
The DNA here is from genome assembly GCA_041739845.1 of Myxococcaceae bacterium. Classification (GTDB taxonomy): domain Bacteria; phylum Myxococcota; class Myxococcia; order Myxococcales; family Myxococcaceae; genus JBGSMZ01. The sequence goes on along the minus strand of JBGSMZ010000114.1, from coordinate 2,543 downwards.
GTTCAAATCCGGTCCGCCGCTCTTCGAACGCGCGGCGAGCGCTAGAGTGCGCTTGCCTTCAGTTCATGGGGCCCTTGGCCCCATTTGCGGATCGTCTTGGGGCTCAAACGCTATGAGACATGTGGTGCTTGCTGAGAGAGCATTTTGTGCGCGCCAACGGTCAAGAGCATCGCGGACCCCTTCTCCCTGCTCGGGCGAGGTGACTGGAAACCAAGATAAAGGATAGCCCGGAGGCGCATATCCCGAGTAGCCATTGATGGTTGGGATTTGGCGCAGAGAACCGGCCCACATAGATGCCACATGGTAGTTGGGCGGCCCCTGCTTTCCCTTGATTGCGGCGAAATAGAAGCTTGAGCAACGCGAAGGAACAGCCTCGGCGATGGATTCTATCAACCTTCGATGTTGACCGGTATCGAAGGTTGACACCGTAACCCCCTGCTCCAAGGCCGCGAAACCGCACAATGGGGCCAAAAATAGCCATTTGAATCTCGACACTGGAAATGAATCAATCAGTGCAGCCACACCGATAGCCGCGGGCAAGAGGAGCACTTCCCCAATGCGTGCCATCGCCCGGATAGCGCGAGCCCCTGGGGCGAAATAGTAGACGGCGTGCCAAGGGTTGAATCCCGGGCCCCACTTGGTCGAGAGAAAGATAAGAGCGGCTATTCCAACGATGCATGGGAGCACCCATGCATAGCGTCGCCGAGCACGCCAAAGCCCTATAGCGGCTAGCAAAGGTGTGATGTATCCGAATCCAATGCGGTGCTCGTGCTCTGCTGGAAGGCTCGAAAACGAGGGGAACGCGGCCGTCCAACCGTATAGCCAATGAGAGGGTCCAATATTGAACCAGGACGCCGGCCTGGCCAGGTGAAAGGAAACTTTATCAAAAGCACGGAAGCCAAACAGCCTGGCAACTTCAAGATAGTGCGAAGCAAGGGGCCAGAGCGCTAATCCAGCGAGTACAGCGCAAGCCACGAACCGCTTTCCGTCGCGTCGGAGCAGATTGAGGAGTTGTCGCCGCGAATTCTGGAAAAACACACCACTGAGGCCAACGAGCAAAATGCCAAAACCAAGAAACCAAGCGGTGTAGTAATCTGCGTAGAGTTGCCCCACGAAACCGAAGCAAGTCAGCGCCGCGTACCCCCAGGCTTGCTTGTCATTGTCAATGGCAAGCAGTTCGCGTCGTCGAAGCGCGACGAGGCGAACCAGGCCGTACAAAGCAAGCACACCCCAATACTGCACTAGCAACTGAGGGTGGAGCAATTGGTTTGTTCGCGGCGCCGCGAAAGCAAAGATAAATGCTCCTGCGGCTGCACCGGCATTGCCGATATGAAGTCCCCGCCGTAGCAAGAGCGCCGCCGAACCAAAATTCAGCGTGAAATTGCAAGCCAACGACAATGACCAAGCCAAATCTGGCGCGATGTGAAGTGCTCGCGCGACCCAGTACGGGATTGCCGCGCTCACAAGTACAACGCTGTACGCCGTTACGCCCTTAGCGGGGTAGTAGAAGGGGGCATCCCAAAAGCGAGAGTGTAACGGGTTGCCAGAAAGCCATTGCCAGCCATGCTCCATAATGTAGTGACAAAAGCTCGCATCTCCTGGGTCGCCAGGCGTCAGGCGAAACCCAGATTGAAGCACAGGATGAAGAGCCATGGTGAGGCCGAGCGCGCACACACCCACGTAAAGAATAACTGTCATCGAGCTTTTGAAACGAGCTGACATTACGGCTCTCTCGGTGTGGTTCGCGTGAGTCCTGCTACTCCGAAAAAGCCCCGGTGCCATAGCGCTATCCCGAACGCCGGAAAGAATTTGCCCTGGCCTGCTGGCGAGCGGAGGAGCATTGAAACAAAAAGCTCTTTGCCCGCGGAGACAGGCGTTGGCAAGCGTGCGTGAGGACCAGCCCAGCCGTCGTCGGCAGCGGCAAGTTTTCGTGCCCTTGGGAGTTCGTCGATTTCACACCAAGGACGAGCGCCGACGGCCATCATGTTCAGGATAGTGCTTGTCGGTGCTTGCAAGGACTTGCAGAGGTTCCTGGATGCTCGACGGAGCGCGCCGGTGCGTCGCAACGATCGCAGCCACGAATGAAAAAATGGGATGGTCCAGTCGCTCGGCTTCCATCGCCAGCGTTTGGGTACTTCTCGCGGAGCCAGTGATTCGTGGCGCGCTCACGCATCGTCCCCCGCGTACCCCGATATGCGGTCCCAGATGCGCAGCGAGTCAATGTGTGGTAGTGGGCTCCGTTCGCCTTGAATACCCAACTTCCAGAATCCATTATTCCACCGGTTGACGACGGCAGGTGGCTGCGAAGCCTGAAGTCACAGGTTGATCCGGACGTCTTTGCGGCCGGACGCCGCACTGCGGAAGCGCAGCGCGTCGCGGAAATTACCAAGAGTTCAACGAGCGTCAGCACGGCGGTTGCCGATGACGCTGGGTCCTCCCAGACCGTCGTTATTCGGCGAACGGCTGCTGAGGGGTTTGAGTCGTCGTGCACGTGCACGGCTTCCGAGGACTCCGGCGGGCACTGTCAGCACGTCGTCGCCGCC
>JBGSMZ010000112.1:0-20188 GCA_041739845.1 Myxococcaceae bacterium | reverse complement strand
CGTTTGCGCGCCGCTGGGCCCGCTCAGAAAGCGCGGCGCTTTTCTCAAGGCACCAAACGACACCCGCTTCTGCCTTCTTTAAATACAATTCATACAGAACGAAGGCGAAGTACGCGTTGCCCGATCCCGCCTCGAGGATGTTGAGCGGCCCTTCGCCAGCCAGTGCCGGTGCGACCAGGCCAACCAAGTGGTTGACCTGCTTGAGCTTGCGTAGACCGTCGGCGTTGAGATGGCCCTCGCGGGTCATCACGTGCAAGGCCTGAAGCAATTCTGGCGACTGCCCAGGCAGAAGCTCGCGGCGTGCCTTGGCGGCGACGACTTTGCGTCGCGCCGTAACCGCTGCGTTGCTCATCGACGCGATGACCTTCGCCCCTAAACCGGAACCACTTCGACCAAGTCCGGCACTACTTCCCGAAGGCGCGTCTCGATTCCCATGCGAAGCGTTGCTGTCGAAGAGGGACATCCAGCGCAGCTTCCCTGCATGTGAACGTACACCGTGCCATTCTCGAAGCGGTCGAATGAAATATCGCCTCCGTCCATCGCAACTGCCGGGCGAATTTCCTCTTCGAGAACCGCGCGAATCTTCTGTTCGATATCTCCGCCAGAGGCTTGGGCTCTTTGCGCCCACGCCTCCAGTGCTTCCGAGGTGACGACTTCCTCGCCTTGGGAGAGGTGTGTTTCAAGCGCTTGCATCACGCCATCGTTCAAGTCGTCCCACTCGCCTTCTGGACCCTTGGTGACGGTGACAAAGTTGGTCCCCAACATGACTGCCGAAACGCCGGACACTCCGAAGAGCCGCGAGACGAGGGGCGACTTTGCATTGGCGCTTTCAGGTGATGTGAAGTTCATCGCTCCGCGGGGCAGAAGCGGTTGATCCACGACATACTTGAGCGTGCTTGGATTCGGGGTCCATTCAAGTTGAATATTTACTGTCATGGCATTGGCTCCGTGTGCTCAGCCTAAATTCTTCGCAGCAAAATCCCAATTGGCGAGCTTGTCGAAAAACGTCTCCACGTACTTCGCTCGCGCGTTGCGATAGTCAACGTAATAGGCGTGCTCCCAGACGTCGCAGGTCAGCAGCGCGTGTTGTCCCTCTTTCATTGGGACTTCCGCGTTCGCGGTAGTGATGATCTTGAGCTTTCCTGCTTCCTTGACGAGCCACGCCCAACCGGAACCAAACTGGCTGACCGCCGCGGTCTGAAACTGCGTTCGGAAATCTGCAAAGCTTCCAAAGTCCGCCTTAATTGCCGCGGCGAGGGCTCCTGAAGGTTCGCCGCCGCCGTGAGGCTTCATGGAGTTCCAATAGAAGGTGTGGTTCCACACTTGCGCGGCATTGTTGAAGACGCCTCCGCTGCTCCCGCGGACGATTTCTACGAGCGGTTTGTCTGCCTCCGGCTTGCCCTCGAGGAGCTTCTTGAGATTGTTCATATAGGCCGTGTGATGCTTCTCGTAGTGAAAGGAGAGCGTCTCTTCGGAGAGGTGTGGAGCGAGCGCCGACTTGGCATAGGGCAGCGGATCGAGGTCAAACTTCATGGGAAACCTCCTAGGGTCTCGTGGTTCATCGTGCTTTGTTCGATAGCGATTTCCTACTCTTAGCACATCGCAACCTCCCTGACCGGTTGCGCGGCGCATCGGGGTTGCCCTGGCGCCGAGCGCGCTCTATGGAGATGTCATGGCAAACGATCCCATCGCGGAGCAGTTGGCGGAACTCCAGGCGAGGCTTACGAGCCTCCGGGGGTCTCTTTGACGTCGACCGCAAACGCAGTCGGGTAGAGATGCTTGAACGGGATGCGGCGGTGCCCAATTTTTGGGACGACCCGGGAAAGGCGCAAGGGCTTCTCAAAGAGAAGAGCCAACTCGAAACGCAAATCGCCACCTTTGACAATGCAGGGCGACGCCTCGAGGACGCTGCCGCACTCCTCGAACTAGGCCGGGAGGCCAGCGACGAATCAACCCTCGCGGAGGCCCTGGCTGCTTTCCCCGTAGCCGAGGACGCCATCGCGGGCCTTGAAGTGGCCAAAATGCTTTCCGGGCCGAGCGATCGCCTCAATTGCTTCCTCGACATCAATGCAGGTGCTGGCGGTACAGAATCTATGGATTGGGCGTCGATGTTGCTGCGCATGTACACCCGCTACGCCCAGCGGCGCGGGTGGGAGGTCGAGCTCAACGACTTCAATGCCGGAGAAGAAGCTGGATTGAAGAACGCTTCGCTTCGAATCGCGGGCGAAAATGCCTTTGGATACCTGAAGGCGGAATTAGGCGTCCACCGGCTGGTTCGGATTAGCCCATTCGATTCCAATGCTCGGCGCCACACCAGCTTCGCGTCCGTCGATGTGTATGCAGAAATCGACGACTCGATTCAAATTGAAATTCCGGAAAAAGAGTACGAACTCAAGTTCATTCGCGGAGGCGGCGCCGGAGGCCAAAAGGTCAACAAGACAAGTTCGACGGCCCAGCTTCGTCACCTCCCGACGGGCATTGTCGTCACCTGTCAAACGGAGCGAAGCCAAAGCGCCAATCGGGAAATGGCGTTTACGATTCTTCGTTCGCGTCTCTACGATTTAGAACGGAAGAAGCGCGAAGCAGAAGCAGCGGCGCGGGAAAGCCAAAAAGCCGACATTGCCTTTGGCTCTCAGATTCGAAGCTATGTGTTGGCTCCCTACCGGCTCGTCAAGGACCTTCGCACCGGCGTGGAGAGTAGCCAACCGGACCGGGTGCTCGATGGGGACCTCGATGCGCTCATCGTCGCTCAGTTGATGGGGGTCAAAAGCCCGTCCAAGGGAGGCACGGACCCCGCGTCGCTTTAGGCCAAGCCTAACCCCAGAGTTCACATCTGTGCGCCCGGTCGTCGCTGGCGCACTCGACGCGAGGAACCCCATGGGATTCCTCAACGCAGCTGCACCCCGGGGTTGAGGTTCGGGAGGATTCAGTACTGAGAGGAAATCGGGTCTGATTCTAGGATCGGAGTTCCGTTCGGCGATTGACCAAACCGCGTTCGCGTAACAGCTCCCAGAGCAATCAATCCGATGGCAATCGACGCCAGTGCTCCGAAGCCAGGGACCCGAGTGACCAGCACCAGCGCGAAAACGCCGAGGGCCAACGCAATGGCCTGAGGGAGCTCCTCCGGCATCCTGCTGCCGATTCGGTTCCATACGCATGCGAAGCGGCAGAGAACCATAGTGGCGCCGGCGGCGAAAAGACCCGATGCAAACCCCGCAACCCCCGCCGTTTTTTGCGCAACGAGAATAAATGCGAGGCCCGACAGCGCCAACGCTTTGGTGCGCGAGATTTCAAATGTCGGCAGCCGGTTGCCTACCTCGTAGGCGAAGGCCACCGATCCCGCGATGACTCCCAGCACGATGGCGAGCCAGAGGAGGAAGAAGAGTGGAATCCCTAGGATCGAAACAACGAGGAGCAAGGAAATGGGCACCGCCGCGACAACAGCGAAGAGTCCAGACACACCGTTCTTCAGAGGCTCTGCACGAATCATCGAGGCTACGCGTCGCATGCGTCGCGGTACGAACATGAGCAAGAGGAATCCTGTCCCAAAGAGGACAGCAAATTCCATCAAGAATGACGCGGCTTGATTGCCAAACGGGTGACGATTGCGCGCATTGTCCTTGGGCGCATTGCGGTCGCGGCCGACGATCCCCTTGCTGCGAAGAATGCCCGAAGAAATGAGGGAACCCAACCCTTCAGAACCAACGGAAACGCTCTCTCCGCGAATTTCGGCGCTCGGTGAGCGAACGATGTTGCCACCGACGGCGACAGCGTCCCCACGAACAATGGCCCCACTCTTGACAATGACGTCGCCGCCGAGAGCGACCACATCGCCGTCAACCGTAGCGTCTTCGCCAATGATGATTGGAGCCCCGTAAGAGACGAGGGCGCCGGCATGGCCATTCGCGGGGATTCGAATCGGCTTTCCGGTGGCGACGCGATCGAGATTATCGCCAACATAGTCCTCGTCACCAGCTCCGTCAGACGCGTCAACAGCTTCTGTATCTTCAGCTTCCGTATCTTCTCTGGACGCTGCAGCTTCCTCGCCGCCGGCATCAGAATCGGCGCGCGCAACCCCGGCTTCCGAATCACCTTCGTCTCCGGATGGCGCGAGAGGATCCACAGCCTCTGTGGAAAAGGTCGTCCTCCCGTTGGAATCGGTGGAAAGAGTCGTCTTCCCATCAGAAAAAGTGAACTTCGCGCCGGTAAGTTTTGCCAGAATTCCTACCAACGACTTGTGGTCCCCGCCGTCTTCGAGGCCGAGCGAGGCGATACGACAGGCAATATCACTGGCTTCGCACTCCGCGAGGCATCGCGCGTCGGAACCACAGTGTGCGCTGCATAGCTCGTGAATCGCTCCCCTGTTGGCCAAGTCACATGAACCTGCGGTGAACACTCCGCCGGGATCATTGGCGTTTGCACCCACGGGAATACTCCGAAGGATTGCTGGTGGTAACGGCGGAGCCACAACCACGGTGCGGACCGAGCGCACTGATTTTCCAGCACCGTTTGCTACCCGGACCACCGGGAGCTTCGAAGGTGCGTCGTCCTTCGGCTGCTCAGGAGGTGCTGTCACGATAAAGACGTTGCCCCTTTGCGTCAGGGTAAGTCCTTGCGCGAGCGCCAGCGTCTTCAAAGCGTCCTCGGCGGAAGACTCGCTCAAACTCAGTTGCACCGAAGAAGTGAGCCGAGGGCCCTTGACCATCACATTGAGCCCTCCCTTCTTGGCGATGAAGTCGATCGCGCCAGCGAGATCACCCGTGTAGTTAATCGTCCCGCTTCCAGCTGCGAGCGCTGCGGTCGCGATGAGCGCAAAGAGGGAAACGAAGCGCTTCATTGATCAGCCTCCACGATGACGGGGGTTGCGTAGCGCCGAACACCAAGGAGTGCGACGCCGGAGGTCACCACCAGCGCGATGGCGACCGGAAGCGTTCCCGCATCGACAATCATTGAAGAGAGCACCCCAACGCCAACGAGCGCCGCCTTGAGCGCGATGACAATTGCCCCAGCCCACACACCGGCCATCAAGGCGGCGTTCCCATTGGAGAGCAATGCGAGCACCGCTGCCGCAAGGGCTCCCAATTCGACACCCAGCGCAGTTGCAATTTCTGACACAGGTATCGCGCGCGTGCGCGCTTCACCGATCCTGCGCATCACCATCGCCGTGAAATCCGCCGGAGGCGACGGGTCCTCCAGTTGCATGAGCCGGTGTTCAAGAAGCCGATGCTCTTCAAGAACGATCGCCCGCAGGTCCCTGGGCATACGGTTATAAAATTCTTCCATCGACAAATCGCGGGTGGCGTCGACGGTCTGAGGAAATCCCCAAGTTTCTTTCATAATGTTTCACTCCCGGCTCCTGCTTCAAGGAGCTTCAGCTCTTCGACGGGGTTCTCTTCCGCCGCCTTCATGATCGTTCGCAGCTTCTCGCGCGCCCGAAAGAGCCGGGCCATGACAGTTCCTTGAGCCACTTTCACGATTTGGGCGATCTCTTTCGTGGTCTTGCGCTGGCTATAATAAAGCGAGAGCACTTCCCGATCTTCGAGGGAGAGTGTGGCGATCGCATTCTCTAGCGCTGCGCGCTCTTGACGAACAATGGCGGAATCCTCAGCGTTGCCTTCTCCTGAAGGCAAAAACGCCGCGTGGTCGTCGACATTGTCCATGCGGTTGCGCGACTTGCGCCGCAAGGTATCGAGGCAAAGGTTGCGGGCGATGGTGAAGAGCCACACATCGAAAGGGCGATGCGAATCGTACCGGCCGATGCCATGGTAGGCGCGAAGGAATGTTTCCTGTGCGATCTCGCTGGCATCGGCTTCGGAGCGCACCAGCCGCATGCAAAGACCGTACACCGGGCGCTGGTACCTGCGCACGAGCATCGAGAAGGCGGCTTTGTCCCCCGTCAGTGCGCGCTGCACGACTTCGTCGACTGAGCTGTCAACCTGTGTCGCCACAATAGCCCCTGTAGGGCTGAAGATTGCCGTGCTGCTAGCTGCACAATGGATCATCGCGAACACGCGAATGACTACGTTTCCAAGCGCCCCCCTATTGCATATCCTTCGCCTTGAAACTACCACGATTCCGATCCCGCCTGGTGACGCGGGCCGAACGGGCTTCCTCGGGTGGCTTGGACGAAACCTCCCGGGGCCTATCGGTCGCAAAAAGCCGCTTGACGACGAGCGTCGCATAGCAACCCAGGGGAAGCGTGAAAGCCACGTTGACCTTGAGAAAACCGCGGTTCATCTCGTCTGGGCGGGTCTTCCCGATGACCAATTTCTGCGGAACCACGAGGAGTTTGCGCTCCTCATGCTTGAAGTAGAGGAGGCGAGGTGCCTCTGAAATCCGAAGCCCCTCGAAGGTTACTTTGTCTTTGCCCATCGCCCAGCGCACGGCTTCCTCCACCGGCGGCGATGTAAACGTCGTCGTCGGGCCTATGAGGGGTACGGTCGCGCTGCGCATGAAATGCAAGGCCTCGGCGGTGGCATCGCGATGATGGAGGAGCGTTCCCGCTTGGTAGGGCATTGGGAACAGGCTCGTGCGCGGCAGCGTCACCTGAAGCAGGCGGCGTGCACTTTCGTTCCAAAGGTAGCTCTGAAACGTAAAGAGGAGGAGCGCGCGATAGTCCGCATCGATCGCCAAGAAAGCGCGCACGAAATCCGTTGGGGATTCGCGGAGTACATGAAGGATTCGGGCGTATTTTCGTCCTTCAGGGATAGGGCAGTGATCTGTCCAATTTCCCCAATGCTCGCGCCAAAACGCCTTCACCTTGGCGTCGGCGCTCGCATCGAGCAGCGAGGGCTTGGCGAAATAATTCTTTAAGGCAGCCTCGAAGTCGCCACGCAGGAGGTCTTTGGCGATGAAGCCCTGTCCGTGCTTGAGACTTCCGAATCGCTGGTCGTCGAAGTAGTTGACGACGCCCAGCCGCTGCACCTCCGCTCCCGCGATAGGGAGCGCTGCAACATCTTCGCGCGACAACTGCCGCACGGTCACCGCGAAGCGATTCGACGTCGCATTCTTGGAGCTCAAGGGCTTGTCGGTACGGCCCAAAAATTTGAGGCGAAGATCCGGTTCTTGGAGCGCAACCTCGGCTTCGCGGACCGCGATGAGCTGCTCCGTCCAGCCCTGTTTGTCCTTGAGTCCGCAGAAGGAAACGGATCCCGGTTTGAGGCCAAAGCGCTCTTGGATGCGTTTTACCGCATCGAAGGTGGAGAGCTTCTGCTTCTCGAGCAGATACACTCGGAAGGGTCCGCGTGGTACGTCGTCAAAACGGTAGGACTCCTTTACTGAAAAGTCCTCCGGCTTCTGCTTGATGCGCACGACCGAACCTCGGAGAGATGGCAACCAGGAAACCCGTTGATACTATAGGCAGCGCCGTGGCTGATGAGAGCCGCCCAATTCCATTGACAAAGCAAGCTCCTGCCACAGTGGAGCGCGCTGCACAAACGCGGGCTCGCGGTGAGACCAGCAGCGCGCGGCTTTCGATTCGGTTTGCCGACGGCTCCACGAGCGACGTCATCCTCGATCGGCGCACGACGATGGGCCGACTTCCCACGAATACCATTCGACTCATGGACAACGTGGCCTCCAAGGTCCACTGCGTCTTCGAGCCCGAAGGTGTCGACGTCATCCTTCGCGATCTCGGTTCAACCAATGGCACTTTTGTCGACGGCCTGCGCATCAGCGCGCCTGTTGCGCTCCGGCCCGGAAACACCATCGTCGTCGGCAATTGTGAAATGCGATTTCATCCCACCATTGTCGCCGGCGGACCAACTTCAAGTTGGGGGAACAGCGACCCGGCGATCGTGGCTCGGAGCGAGGAAGAAACGGCGGTCATCGCTTCACTTCCCAACGAAACGGAAGAGTTCCGTCCGGTCGAGGAACTCCACGCCATCGAGCTGATTCGACAGGACTATGAAAAGCTTCGCATCGCCAATCAATTTCACAGGATCGTCGGCGGCGCGCGGGATGTGAAGTCGGTCCTCGATAAAATCATGCACGCAGCGTTCGAGATTCTTCCCGCCGACAACGTCGTGGTTTTCTCCTTGGACGAGAATGGGAACTTCCTTTTCCACGGCGTCGAGCGAAGGAGTGCGCACGAGGCGCATCCCGTCGTGGTGTCGGCTACGGTTCTCAACCGGGTCAAGGAGAGCGGAGAGGCAGTACTGACTGCCGACGCTGCGATGGATGCCCGTTTTTCCACTTCCGAATCCATCATCGCGCAGGGGATCCGCAGCGCGATGGCGGTCCCTTTGATGTCCAAGGGAAAGCTGCGTGGCGCGCTCTTTTGCGACACGAGGGTGCGCACCAACGCGTTTGCAATCAAAGACTTGAAGGTGTTGGCGGGAATCGCGAGTCAGGCCGCCGTCGCTCTTGAAAATGCCGAATTGGCTCAGGAAATCGAGCGTTCGGCGCTTACCAGGGCGGAGCTTTCTCGGTTCCTGGCACCAGCCGTTGCCGACGCGGTCATCGCTGGGAAGGTCGAACTCCTTCGCGCGGGTCGCAGCGCGGAGATCACGGTGATTTTTGCCGACATTCGAGGATTCACAAGGCTCGCCGAATCCGATCCTCCTGAATTGACGGCGGCAATGCTCAACACCTTCTTCACCGCGATGGCGAATGTGATTTTCAAGCATGAAGGCAATCTCGACAAATTCATCGGCGATTGTGTGATGGCAACTTGGGGTCCCCCGAAACCCCACACGGACGATGCGGCGCGGGCCTTGCGATGCGCATTGGAAATGCAGGAGGCTGTCGAAGAAATGAACGCACAACGGCGCAGCGAAGCGTTGCGATCCATTGGGGTCGGCATCGGGGTCAATACTGGCCAGGCGGTGGTCGGCTACTTTGGCTCGAATGAGCGCCACGAGTTCAGTGCCATCGGCGACTCCGTGAATACCGCTTCGCGGCTATGCGACCTTGCTGTGAGTGGCGAAATCCTTGCCAGCGAAGCGACCGTGAAGGCTGCCGGTCACGAGTTCCGGGTCCAAACTTCGACCACCCTGCAAATCAAAGGCAAAGAGCACGCGGTCGTTGCTTACCGGGTCATTCAGTAGGCCGCTCGCTTCAGGCTGGAAGTCGATGAGCGTCGGCGGTGATGATACCTTTTTCGAGGCGAAGGGTGCGCCGAGGATAGCGCGCAAGAATCCCCGTGTCGTGGGTCGCTATGACCACTGTCGTCCCACGCGCGTTGGCCTCGGTGAGGAGATCGATCATCTCGATCGTCATTGCTGGATCCAGATTGCCGGTTGGTTCATCCGCCAACAGTATTGCTGGATCATTGACGAGGGCCCGGCAGAGCGCGACGCGCTGTTGTTCGCCCCCGGAGAGCTTCAACGGCGAGATGTCCGCTTTGTGTTCGAGCCCAACCCTTCGAAGCATCGAAACGCTTCGCTCCCGAACCTCGTGAGCGGGGAGCCCGAGCACATCGAGGGTGAAGCCGACATTTTGCGCCACCGTCCGGCGCGGGAGTAGCTTGAAGTCTTGAAAGACGACGCCAACATTTCGGCGAAGACGCGGCGTTGCGCTCGCTGACATGCGCGTCGTATTGATTCCGGCGATGACGATCTGCCCCCTGGTCGGGCGCTCTGCCAGGAAGATGAGCTTGAGGAGCGTGGACTTGCCCGCTCCCGAGGGACCGGTCAAAAACACAAACTCCGCTTTCTCGATTTCGATCGAGACATCGGAGAGCACCGGCGGGTCTCCGGGGTAGGCCTTGGTCACGTGGAACAGCTGGATCATGCAGGTGGAGCGCAGTATGCCAGGACCGTGCGTCAGCCGCTAAGACTCCTGCTCCCTTCTCTCGGAGGGTTGGTCGCAACGACACTCCTCGCTTGCGCGAGCGCGCAAAAGACGGACGGCGCTCTTCTCTCGCGCCCAGTGGACCGGAGTTCCATCCAGACGCTCTTGCGGCATCGCGGAGAGCTCAACTTCGACAGCGAACAGGTTGCGCGTTTGGAAGAGCTGGAGCAGCAGCGCACCCTTCAAATCGCTCCTCTCATGGAAGGGGCACAGGCGGCTGCCGAACGCCGCAGCAGCGCGCCCAACGATGGCAAGAAGTTGGCTCCGCGCCTCACTCCGGATTTGCCACCGAATATGCGTGACGCGAGCGAAGGCGCTGCAGCGTCGAAGCTTGGGCCCACCGGACGGCGCGATTGGATGTACGAAGACAAGGGCCCTCTGAACGTCGACGACGAAATCAATCGCCTCATCCAAAAAATGGATGACATCGATAGCCGAAGCTACGTCGATGCGATCACCCAAGTACTCATGCCCGCGCAACGCCCAGCAGCGGAGAAACTGGCAAACGACTACCGCGCCGCTCTCTTCGACTACCGGGAGGACCGGCGCACCCGCGGACTTCATCCCGAGCCTTAGCGCGCCCGGGGATTGCGCCTGATTCGCCACGAACTTGGGCTCCTGCGCAGCGTTCAGTCGAGATCGGGCGCTTTTCTCCCCTCGATTGGAACCCATGCACGCTTCGCTTGAACGCTCACGAATCGGCGCTCGGGAAGCCACCATCCAGTGAGTGTGCGTCCGTACACGCAGCCCGTATCCAGACCGATTGCGTGCGGATGCAACTGCAGTCCGCGAAGCGCATCGTGTCCAAAAGTGACAAATTCTGGACCGTTCCAAAACTTCGCCCAAGGTTCGCCTTCCGTGGCGCGCGCGCTGGGATTTCCGCGACTGTCCATGGAACGAAGGTTGAGCAACCACTTCGATTCCTGCGCTTCCAGAGCTACCCCCGGAAGCAAGCCCGCATGGACGGCGAGCACCTTGAAGGCATCGAGCGAAATCGTAAGTGGGAGACTCTCCAAGTACTCCCAATCCTCGCGATGCATTTGGCCAGCGATCAGCTGATGCGAGCGCCCTGAGCCGTCGCTGCGGACCTGAAGGAGCTTGGCGTCGTGGTTGCCGAGTACGGCGCGCGCACCGCGTTCGCGAGCGAGCTGCACGACGCCTTGGGAATCTGGGCCTTTGGCGACCAAGTCACCCAACAGCAGCAGTGCATCTCCAGCCCCAAAATGGGCGGCGCGAAGGAGCATTTCAAGCTCCTCGCGGCACCCGTGGATGTCTCCGACGATCAAGACGTGAGGGGCTCGGTCCACCCTACACGTCCTTCACATCCTTGAAAAAGGTATGTCGATAAAAGGCGAGTTCCCCCAAGGAAGCGCGAAGGTCGCTCAATACCGTGTGGGCCTGATCAACTTTGGAGCGTCCGGGTGCATTTGGAAACCAGGAGCGGGTAAGTATCTTGAGGCTGCTCACGTCGACCATTCGGTAGTGAAGCAAGCGATCGAATCCAGGGAAGTGTCTCGCGATGAAGGTCCTGTCGGTGTGAATGGAGTTGCCAGCCAGAATTCCCTCGCCATACTCGGTGTGCTGAAGCACCAACTTGCTGACTTCTCGCTCCGCGGTCCGGAGAGAAGTGTCCGATTTGCGAACGCGCTCCAACAACCCGTTGCGGCTGTGCATATCCCGAACGAAGGGCTCCATTCGCGCGAGCACGTCCTCCGGTTGCCATATCGCAGCTTCGTACTCGGCCCGCGGTTGAAGGTCCGGGCCGGTGATGATGACCCCCAACTCGATGACCGCATTGGTGACGGGGTCGAGGCCGGTCATTTCAAGGTCGCACCACACAAGGACCGTTTCGTGATTCATGCGGCCTCTATGCACGAGGACGGGCGCGCATGCCATTTCCGATTGCGAGACAGTGCACAGCGCTGCTGCATGGACGATTCCAAGGCGCGCTTCGCCGCGCCTTCAAGCGACATTGGGTGAGCGCTGATAGTAAGTGCATGGAACCGATGGCGAACCGGCATGGCGATGCAACGGAGAACAGGGAACTCTTTCGCGTGGAGGAGGTACGCGCATTTCTCTCCGCCCTGTGGGCGTCTCCGGCGCAAGCTTGGCAACCGGATGCAGCCCTGCGCAGTTCCATAGCCGCCGCGTTGCGAGGGGCTCCGGCCCAACGAGCAGTGAATACCTCCGTGGAGCGACTCGTTGCCTGGCTCAATGCCACCGAAGCACCGCTGGCACAGCGCCTTCCCGAGGAGGTACTCGGCGCTCTGCGCACACTTGCAGCGCGGCCACTGTCGTTGGATCCTCGCCTCGCGAGGGCGATCGTCGACCAGCCACTCCTGCGCGCCAGGATTCGCGCCATGCTCTTGGAAGAGATTCTTGCCTTTGGCCGACGGGCCTCGGCGCCAGTTTCCGGTGTTGCCAAAGGGATTGGGAGCATCGCCAAGTTCGCCGGTGGGAGGATGCTTTCAGCGACTCGCCTCGGCTCGGTGGTAGACGCCGTCGGCGGAGAGGTGGAGAGGCACCTCGAAGCGCGCGCCGAGGCATTTGCAGACGCAGCCGTCGGGCGCGTCGTCGCTCATATCGTCGCTTTCCTGAGCGACCCCTCGAGTGCAGCGGAAGCGGGACGCATGAAGCGTGCGATGATCGATGGATTCCTGGAGATGAAAGGTCCACAACTGGCGCGGGAGGTTATGAACGCCGATTTCCACGGGGGCGCAGAGGCCCTACGCTCCGCCCTCGCCCATTGGATGGAACGGCGGGACGATGCGGCGCCCGAGCATGGGGATTCCATTGACGACCCGCGCCTTCCGGCGCTCAGCCTTGCGCAACTCCTGCAGGAGATCGGAGTGAACGCGCAGGTGTTGCGCTGGATCGACAAAAGCTTCGAGAGCGCGATGGCTTCTCCGCGTTCGGCTCCTGAAGTGAGGCCACCTACATGAGACGTACCGCGATTTCGGAGTGAAGGTCGAAACCGCGCGGGGTCAACGCCCAACGTCCCTCGCGCTCGAAAGCCAGTTCCTGTCGCTTGAGCTCAGCGAGCATGGTGGCGCGCGGTGGATACGCTTGGCCAAACCGTTCACAGGTCATCCCAACGTCGAGGCCGCCTACGAGCCGTAAGCCCAGGGACAACCGTTCGACAAAGAGGTCCCCTGGGGCGAGGTGTTCTGATTCAGCTTGCGGCAGTTTCCCTGCCTCCACGGAGGTCAAGTATGCTTCCAGAGTGCGGAAGTTGGAGTACCGGAGCACACCCTCCGTCCCGGCTCCGCGCGATCGCAACGTTCCCGTCGCTCCAACTCCAAGCGCCAAGTACTCGCCGCCTGTCCAATACAGCCCATTGTGGCGACTGTGGCGCCCAGAGTGCGCATAGTTGCTCACTTCGTAACGTTCGTATCCATGCTCCGCGTACACCTCGGCTACTGCGCGCTGCATGGCGACGATTTCACTATCCGGCGGAAGCGTCATTTTCCCAGAACGAACGACAACGCCCAGTGGCACATCAACGGCGAGCGAATCCGTATCCAACGTAAGCGCATAGGCGGATAAATGTTCGGGAGCGAGTGCACACGCAGCTATCGCGTCGGCGCGCGCCGACGCAACCGTTTGCCCGGGAACTCCGAAAATGAAGTCCAATGAAATGTTCTCATAGCCTGCGGTACGCGCAGCGCGCACTGCGCGTACCGCCTCTTCGCCACCGTGCGCCCGCCCCAACGCCTTGAGCGTCAATGGATCAAAGCTCTGGACTCCAATCGATAGGCGATTGACGCCAGCGACGCGGTAGGCGGCGAAGCGTTCCACCTCGGACGCGCCCGGGTTTGCCTCCAGCGTCACTTCGCAATCGTGCGAAAAAGAAAAGCGAGACCGCAGCGCAACCAGTACCGTTTCCACCTGGGTGGCGTCCCAAAGGGATGGGGTTCCACCACCAAAATACACTGACTCTACGGGCACTCGCGCGTCGATATCCTCGCATCGTAGCGACAGCTCCCCAAGGATCGCCCGGGTGTAGCGTTCTTGCGGAATCGCCCTCTCCGCGAACGAAGCAAAGTCGCAATAGGGACATTTTGCCAGGCAGTAAGGAAAATGGACGTAGATTCCAAATTGCGCTGCGTGCAAGCCAGTCAACGCATCGACGTTCATGGTCCTATTTGCCCTTGGCCTTGAGATCCCTTTCAAGCTTGGCGACTTTGGCTTTGAGCACCGCTGCCGCTTCAAAGGCTATCTCCGCTTTCTTGAGTTTCTCTTTGAGCACCGCGTTCTGTGCTCTCAACTCCTCCTGGTCAGCGCCCCCACTTCGAGGTGCTCCCACCGCTGACTTCGCCTTGAGTTTCTCGTTCTCTTCGCGAACTCTTTCCCAGGCGGCAGCGTCGGCTTGATGCTGAACGACTTGTTCTCCGAGCTCTGCGAGCTTTTCCTCAAGAGTCGAAGTTTTCTTAGAGGCGGTACCGACCGCGCGTTCAAGCTCCGCGATGCGCCGCGCTTTCACCTTGTCTTCATTCTCCTGGGTCTTGGCGTGCGCTTTGTAGGTGTCCACGAGGTCTTCGAGGCTCGTGACCTTGTCTGAGATGACGCCAACGCCCTCGACTTGCCCAAGGAGCTCACTGGAGCGCGCTTCGGCTCCTACAGCTCGCGTTTCGGCATCCGCTAAGTTGCGTTCGAGCTCGGCGATACGACCGCCCATCTCCTCGAAACTGTTGGTCGCTTTGTGAAGTCGCGTCTCGAGTTCGCTCGATCGCGCCTCCCATTCGCCGGCCCTGACAATCGCCGCTTGGAGCTCGGCCTCGGCTTCCGTGGCGCGCTCCCGAGCTTCCTCCAATTGCCCTTCTGCTCCCTCGACGCGCGAGGCGAGATCTGCCTGCTGCCCACCGAAGGCGGTGTTTCGCTCTTCGGCTGTGGCCAGCGCTTTTTCAAGAGCAGCGACCTTCCCCCGCAAGTCGCTTGATTCCGCTTCTTTTTCCTGCCCAGCCAAGGTCGCTTCACGGTGTTGGTTCTCGATATCCGTCAGTCGATCCTGGAGTGCTTTGGCTTGCGATTCCCATTGCAATGCGCGCTCGACAGCTTCATTGCGGTGTCCGTCAAACTCCGCCAATTGCGCTTGCAAAGCACTCGCTTGGGCTTCCCACTGTTGGGACCTTTCAAGCGCCTCTTGGTGTTGGCCCTCGACCTCCGTGAGCCGACTCTGAAGTCCACTCGCCTGGCCTTCCCACTGGCTCGCGCGTTCGATCGCTTCGTTTCGCTGGCCCTCAAATTCCTGGCTGCGGACTTCAAATGCCTGCCGACTTGATTCTGTAGCTTCGAGGCGCTGCGCTAGTTCACTCGCCGCAGCGCTCGCCTCCTCGCTCGCTGCAGCTCGCTCGTCCGCCGCCTGTTGCATCGATCCTTCAAGTTCGGCAACGCGCCCCTGCGCTTCCGCAAGGGCAGATTTGTTCCACGTAATCTCGCTCTCCAAGCCGGTAAGTTGGTCGCGGAGTTCGGTGACTTGACTGGCAATTTCCCCGGCGCGCTCCTCGTGTGCCTGGGCCGCCTGGTGGTGCGCGTTGGCGCTCGCTACGGCTTCGTCGCGCCCCGCAGTGAGCATGGAAATCTGGTCCGAGAGCTCGCTTTGGGAGCTCCGGAACTCTTCGAGTTCTTGATTGAGGGTTGCGAGCTGATTTTCGAAAGCTTCACTTTCGCCCCGCGCCGTGGACAACGCATTGAGGAGTTCTCCGGAGCGCTCCTGCGCTTCCGCGAGTTCGCCGTTGAGGCGATCTCGTTCCTGGTTCCCAGCCTCGATGGCCGCGCCTTTCCCCACGTCTTGTTGTTCGAGCGCTGCGAGCGCTCCAGACAGTTCGTTGCGCTCATCTTCCAACGCCACGAGGTTGGCCTTGAGATTCTGACCATCTTGCTCTTGCGCTTCGAGCTGGGCAGTGACGTCGGCCAATTCGCGCTTTGTCGAAGCCAACGCTTCCGCAGCGCGACGAGACTCCTCGAGTTCGGCCTGGAGTTGCGAGGCGCGTTCGCTCCACTGGCTGATCGCGCTGCGCGCTTGATTCAGCTCCTCTGCCGCATCCCCGTACAGTGAACGCGCGCGAACCAGCGCCTCGCTTTTGGATTTGACGATGCTCCGCAAGAGGCTGAGTTTCTCGTCATTGTTGGCACTTGGAGGAATACGCGGTTCCGGACCCTCCCCGAAGGGGTCCTCGGTAGGATCCGTCGAGAAGACGGTCTTGGTAGGCATCGGCGGGCGCACGACCGTTGGGGGGGGATGTTTTGACCCACCGCTCGGAAGCGGGGGTGGGGCCGCGCGGACCGCCTTGTATTTACCGACGCCGAGAGCCGCTGGCTGCGACGATGCCGGTTCGGCTTCGTCGATTTCAAGAAAGTCTTCCTGATCCGTTTCGCCCACGATTCCTTTCACAATACCGTTGTCGGCATACAATTACGATTTGAAAGCCTACCCTTAGCCAATCCGCTTTTTTGCCGGAGATTGCAATGCCGCGAGAAAATCTTTGCCAACGGAAGTGTCGCCAATGAAGCAACAGCTCGCGGGGCTCGTACTTTCAGGCGGCGGA
The DNA here is from genome assembly GCA_041739845.1 of Myxococcaceae bacterium. GTDB lineage: Bacteria > Myxococcota > Myxococcia > Myxococcales > Myxococcaceae > JBGSMZ01. Next base: position 3,848 of record JBGSMZ010000112.1, on the reverse strand, counting down.
GCGCGCGGCGCCTACGAGGTCGGCATCCTCCAAGGAATCATTGAAACGCTCGGCACTGGGCGCGCAAAAGCCCCCTTTTCAGTCATTGCCGGGACCTCGATCGGAGCGATCAACGGTGCCTTTCTTGCGGCCAATGCACACCGAAACGACTTCGATATCACTCGCCTTCGCGAGCTCTGGCTTCAGCTCAAATTGAAGGACCACCTCCGCGTCGACGTCTCGGCGATTTTGGGATCCTTTTCGCCCTTCCGGCGGCTCTCGCGTTCCATGGGCGACCCGTACAATTTGGGACGGTCCCTCCTCGACTCTAAGAGAATTGAAAAGTTGGTTCGGGAAGAAATCGACTGGAACAAGCTTCACGAGAATATCGCGAGCGGTCGCGTGCATGCGTTCACGATTGCCGCGCTTCAAGTCGCTACCGGCATCACCACGCTCTTTGCAGAATTGGCACCCGCTGCGCACTTCTCCTTCGCCGACTCTCACCGCAAAGTATCCCGTCGTGAATTGATCTCCGCAGAGCACGTCCTTGCAAGCGCTTCGATTCCGCTGCTCTTCCCCCCGCGCCAGCTGGGTCGCTCTTACTACGTAGATGGGGGGCTCCGCTTCAACACACCGATCGCGTCCGCGATTCACGCTGGCGCAGAAAAGCTGGTCGTCGTTTCGCTGCGCTACGAACGCGCGCCGAAGCCACGAACGCCGGAGGCGAGCGCAAACATCGAGAACTATCCGAATCCGGTTTTCTTGGCTGGCAAGGTTATCGACGCGCTGCTGTTGGACCCTGTCGCGCAGGACCTCGGGACGCTGGCCCGCGTCAATGAATTGATGGATGTCATCGATAGCACCCTCGACGAATCACAACGCCAAGTCCTCGCCGCCAAGCTTCGCCTCCTGCGGGGCAACGCGTACCAACGCATTTCGACCTTGGGCTTCTCTCCTTCCCAAGACGTTGGGGAGCTGGCTTCGGAGCACCTGAAAGAACGCCGTGGCGATTGGAAGGTCGGACGCGTCTACGATGCGCTGCTCTCGCGCGCCTCGAACGGAAATGGACATTGGGGGGCAGACCTTTCCAGCTACCTCATGTTTGACGGAAGTTGGACCGAGATCTTGATGTCCCTCGGTCACAGCGACGCCCTCGCTCGCGCCGACGCCATCAAGGAATTCTTTGGGAGCGAAACCGCCGGCGCCTCTTACAAGGCGAGTACCTCGCTGTTTCAGTAGCAGCCGTCCCGTTTGACCGGCACCGTTTGTTCGACTAGAGCCCAGCACTGACGAGTGGCGCGAAGTTTGTGGCACCTTCGTTCGGGGCCCCGATCTGCACCCCTCCGCGGACTGGCACCTTGACCTCATGGAGTGGGCAAAGGGACGATTCGTCCATGGTAGAGCAAGGCGAAAAGAAGGCGATTGTCGCGAAGTACCGAACGCACGAACGCGATACCGGAAGTCCAGAAGTTCAAGTGGCGCTGCTGTCCGACCGGATCACCTATTTGACCGAGCACTTCAAAGACCACCCTAAGGATTTTCACAGCCGGCAGGGGCTCTTGAAGCTCGTTTCGCAACGGAGAAGCCTCCTCGACTACCTCAAGTCAAAGAGTCTCGATCGGTACCGAAAGCTTATCGAGGCCCTCGGAATTCGCAAGTGATCGGCGGGGCGAACGCGCCCTCCCACGTTTCGAAAAGCCATCGCCGGCTGAGGACCTCAGCGGCGAGCACGCAGCGATGGCGCTGCAGTCACCTCAAGACTTCCAACCAACGACCATAAAGAGAGAGAGCAGAACAATGATTCGGAAGAGCGTAAAAGTAGGGGACCGTGAGCTGAGCATTGAAACCGGGCGCATGGCCAAGCAGGCCGATGGTTCGGCAGTGATTCGCTATGGCGACACCATGGTGCTCGCGACGGTCGTAAGCGCCAAAGACCGTCGGGACGTCGATTTCTTGCCCCTGACCGTTGAGTACAAGGAAAACATGTATTCGTCGGGTCGTATCCCCGGAGGCTACTTTCGTCGCGAAGGCCGGCTTTCAGAAAAGGAAACGCTGACCAGCCGAATCGTTGATCGAAGCTGCCGCCCGCTCTTTCCAGAGGGCTATGCCTACGAGACGCAGATTATGTTGAGCGTCATTTCCTACGATCGGGAAAACGACTCGGACGTGCTGGCACTCGTCGCTGCGAGTTCCGCCTTGTGGGTCTCCAATGTGCCATTCAATGGCCCCATCGCGGGGGTGCGGGTGGGCCGAATTGGCGGAACTTTGATCGCCAATCCTACCACCGCGCAGCGGGCGGAATCCGACATCGACTTGGTCGTCGCCTGTTCCAAAGAGGCTATCGTGATGGTCGAAGGCGGTGCGGAGGAAGTCTCGGAGGCGGACATGGTCGCGGCCCTCGACTTCGCCCACAAGGCCTGCCAGCCGATCATTGAACTCCAGCAGGAGATTCGCGCCAGCCTCGGCGTCAAAGTGCGTGAGTACCAAAAAGCGCAGGTCCTGGAAGGGCCGTTCAAGGAACGATGCAAAAAAATCGTATGGAGCGACCTCGAAAAGAGCTTTGCAATCGCTGACAAACTGGAGCGCAGCGCATCACTCAAGACTGCAAAAGTCGCGCTCGTCGAAAAGCTCAAGACTGAACTCGGTGACGGATTCTCTGCAGTCGAGAAGTCCGTGGGCGCTGTCTACGAAGAGCTCAAGTACGAATACATGCGCGCGCTGACGACCTCCGGGAAGCGCATCGGTGGGCGCGCCCACGATGAGGTGCGAGCCATTTCCATCGAGATTGCGCCGCTCCCCCGAGCCCATGGTTCCGCGCTCTTTCAGCGCGGCGAAACCCAAGCGCTGGTGGTCACGACTCTTGGGACTGGTCAAGACGACCAGCGGATCGAAACCCTCAGTGGCCAAATCAGCCGACGATTCCTGCTCCACTACAATTTCCCTCCCTTCTCCGTGAACGAAGTGAAGCCGCTTCGGGGACCCGGGCGACGAGAAATCGGGCACGGCGCGCTCGCCGAGCGGGCGCTGCGCAACATGGTCCCGAACAACGAGCAATTTGGCTACACGGTGCGCGTCGTCAGCGACACTTTGGAATCCAACGGAAGTTCCTCGATGGCGACGGTATGTGGCGGAACTCTTTCCATGATGGATGCGGGCGTACCGATCAAGTCCCCAGTCGCCGGCATCGCGATGGGCTTGGTCAAAGAGGGCGACAAGATTGCGATCTTGAGCGACATCCTCGGCGATGAAGACCACCTGGGCGACATGGATTTCAAAGTTTGCGGAACGGCCAAAGGCATCACCGCAGTCCAAATGGACATCAAGATTACCGGGCTGACGACGGCCATCATGATGCAGGCCATGGAACAGGCGCGCCGCGGCAGATTGCACATCCTTGAAAAAATGGACCAAGCTCTGCCGGAATCACGGAAGGAAATCAGTCAGTTTGCTCCACGAATTACGTCGATTCAAATCCGCCAAGAGTACATCAAAAACGTCATTGGTCCCGGTGGCAAAGTCATCAAGGACATCATTGCTCGCACCGGTTGCAGCATCAATATCAATGACTCTGGAAAGGTTGACATCGCGTCCGCGGATGCAGAAGCCGTGAAACAGGCCATCTCGATGGTGCAAGCGCTCACCCGCGAAGCCGAAGTCGGCAAAACCTACCTTGGAACCGTTCGACGCGTCGTCGAGTTTGGAGCGTTCGTAGAAATTTTCCCGGGCACCGATGGACTCGTCCATATTTCCGAGCTCGCCGATAAGCGCGTCAACACCGTCACGGACGTCGTGAACGAAGGGGACGAAGTGATGGTGAAGGTCATTTCCATCGACGGCGGCGGAAAAATTCGGCTCTCGCGCAAGCAAGC
>JBGSMZ010000077.1:0-4939 GCA_041739845.1 Myxococcaceae bacterium | reverse complement strand
ACTCCTTGGCGTCGCCATCGTCAGTGGAGCTCTTGCGGTGACAGCGCGTATTCTTGTCTTTGAGCGCGCGCCTCCGAGGGAGGTCGCCACGGAGCATTACCATTGCCCAATGCATCCTAGTATCGTCCAGGAAGGGCCAGGAACATGCCCCATTTGTGGAATGCAGCTGGTCTCCGCAGGTGGTGAACGCTCCGCGGCGCCGCGTAAAGTCGCGTTCTACCGTTCGCCGATGGATCCCAGGCAAACCTCGCAGACGCCCAGAAAAGACGAAATGGGGATGGACTACATCCCTGTCTACGACGAGGCTGACGGCAGCGGGGAATCAACGGTTCCCGGACTCGCGTCGGTGCATATCGATCCCGCGCGCCAACAACTCATTGGGCTTGCAACCGCGGAAGTCGTCAGGGGAACCTTTGGAGGACAATTGCGCTCTGTGGGACGGGTTGCCTTTGACGAGACGAGGATACGGAACGTCAATGTCAAAACTGCGGGCTTTGTCGAAGAAATCTTCGTGAATTTCATCGGTCAGTCAGTCCGAGCCGGAGAGCCTCTTTTCCGCCTCTTCAGCCCTGAGCTCTACGCCGCACAGTCTGACTATCTCTTGGCGCTCAAGACCACAGCTTCGCTCGATGGGGGTGCCATGCGCACCGGGGCGGAGCTCATTGGTGCTGCCCGCCGCCGCCTCGAACTCAAAGATGTAGCGTCCTCGGAGATCGATCGCCTTGCGCAAACGGGAACCGCAAGAAAGGACCTCCTCTTCTTCTCACCAGCCACAGGCGTCGTGACCAAGAAGAACATTGTCAAGGGAATGGCCCTCCCGGCCGGAAGCATGCCGTATGAGATTGTCGATCTGCGGGTCGTATGGCTACTCGTCGACGTCTATGAATCGGAGCTGCGCTTCGTCACTGTTGGAACGTCGGTCGTCGCAAGCTTCGAGGCGCTCCCCGGCGAGCTGATTCAGGGGAAGGTCGCTTTCGTGGACCCAGTACTCGATCCCACGACCCGAACGGTGAAGGTTCGGGTAGCTCTTCCCAACCCCCATATGCTTCTGAAGCCTGGGATGTTTGGAACGGCAACGCTGCAAACGAATGTAGCGCCTGCGATCATAGCACCGCGCAGCGCCATCATCGATTCCGGCAACCGGCAGGTGGCCTTCGTCGCCTTGGGTGATGGGAAGTTTGAGCCTCGTCGCGTGCGGGTAGGTCGATCCGCTGACACCGGTGTCGAAATCCTCGATGGCTTGAAACCCGGAGAACGCGTCGTCACCCGCGCCAATTTCCTGATCGACTCGGAATCCAATCTCCGCGCATCCCTCGAGGCGTTGCTGCCCAGTTCGGAGGCGAGAGCCCCCAGCGACGCGCAGCGCGGCGACGCTGCACAGGAACACCGGCATTGATTCGGCGCATCATTCGCTTCTCCGCGGAGAATCGCATGCTGGTGATCGGAGCGACGCTCGTCGCACTGGCCGTTGCCTGGCATTCGATGCGCACGATTCCGCTCGATGCGATTCCGGACCTTTCGGACACGCAGGTGATTGTGTCTGCCAATTGGGACCAAAGCGCGGACATCATCGAAGACCAAGTGACCTACCCAATTACGAGCGCGTTGCTCGGCGCGCCTCGCGTCAAAGCAATCCGTGGATTTTCGGACTATGGAACGAGCTTCGTCTACGTCATTTTTGAAGACGGTACGGACCTGTACTGGGCGCGTTCGCGCGTTCTTGAATACCTTTCGAAGATTAACGCAACCCTTCCACCGGGTGTCTCTGTTTCGCTCGGTCCAGATGCAACGAGCGTCGGGTGGGTGTTTCAGTATGCGCTCGTCGATCGCCACGGGAAGCAATCCACTGATGCGCTTCGGTCGTACCAGGATTGGTTCCTGCGCTACGCGATCCAAAGTGTCCCCGGAGTCGCAGAGGTAGCGACGGTGGGTGGGCAAGTGCGCCAGTACCAAGTGCGCGTCGATCCCGATGCCCTCGCGGCCTTCGGGCTACCGCTGCAAGCGGTGAGCGACGCCATCCGCAAAGGCAACAAGGACGTGGGCGGACGCATCGTGGAAATGTCCGGGCGCGAATACATGGTGCGAGGGCGCGGCTACTTAAAGAGCCTCGCCGATATCGAAGAGATTGTTCTCCGCGCGGACCAGGGGACCCCGATCCGAGTCCGCGATGTCGCCAGAGTTGCCATGGGACCTGCACCTCGGCGCGGCGTTGCGGACTTGGATGGACAAGGTGACGTGGTCGGCGGAATTGTCGTCATGCGACAGGGAGAAAACGCCCTTGCGGTCATCGAACGGGTGAAGGCCAAACTGAGCGAACTCAAGGCATCGCTCCCGGAAGGCGTGGAGGTTGTGACCACCTACGACCGCTCCGATCTCATCACCAAAGCCATCGACACGGTGACGCACAAGCTGATCGAAGAAATGCTGATCGTTTCCCTCATCATCTTGATCTTCCTTTGGCACTTTCCGTCCGCGAGCATTCCGATCGTGACTATTCCGCTGTCGGTCGCGTTGGCTTTCATTCCCATGAAGCTCTTGGGCATCAACGCGAACTTGATGTCGCTTTCGGGAATCGCCATATCGATCGGCGTATTGGTCGACGGAGCGATCGTCGAGATTGAGAACGCCTACAACAAGACACACCAATGGTTGGCCGGGGGCCAAAAGGGCGACTTCCACAAGGTGCGCCTCGGGGCGCTTCTCGAAGTTGGTCCTGGGGTCTTCTATTCGTTGCTGGTTGTCGCGGTGGCTTTCCTTCCGGTCTTCACGCTCCTCGACCAGGAAGGGAAGCTCTTTCGGCCCTTGGCCTATTCCAAAACCATTGCGATGGCGATCGCCGCGCTGCTGGCAATTACGCTGGACCCGGCGCTGCGGATGTTGCTCTCTCGGTTTGAACCTTTCCACTTTCGCGCGCGTGCGCTTGCCAAGATTGCCAGCGCACTGCTGGTCGGCAAGTACCGTTCGGAGGAATCGCACCCGATCAGTCGCTTCATGCACCGCTTGTACGAACGACCGTGCCGTTTTGTGGTGGCCCATCCCAAGGCTACGATTGGGGTGGCAGCACTCCTGGTGGCAAGTGCCATTCCGGTCTACTTGGCGCTCGGATCAGAATTCATGCCTCCGCTGCGGGAGGGTACCATTCTCTACATGCCCTCGGCGGTCCAACCGGGGATGTCCGTGGCCGAGGCCCAGAGGGCGCTCCAAGTACAAGATAAGATTCTGATGACGTTTCCTGAAGTGGAGCGTGTGTTTGGGAAGGCCGGGCGCGCCGACACTTCCACGGATCCCGCGCCGTTTACGATGATGGAGACGACCATCCTCCTCAAGCCCGAAAGCCAGTGGACAGAACAGAAGCGCTGGTATTCGGAGTGGGCCCCACACACGCTCAAAAGCATCCTCCGGGCCTTTTGGAGCGATCGCCCAACGGAAGCGGAACTCGAGAACAAGTTCAACAGCGCACTGCAGCTTCCGGGAATCTCGAATGCTTGGACGATGCCGATCAAGGGACGCCTCGACATGCTCTCGAGCGGCGTCCGAACTCCCGTTGGCATCAAGGTGTTGGGATCGAATCTCGCCACGATTGAAAGAGTCGCGCAAGAGGTCGAAGCAGTCGTTGGAGGTGTCGCAGGAACGCGCAGTGCCTACGCGGAGCGTATCGCCGGTGGGACCTACCTCGATTTCGTTCTCCGGCGCGACGAGCTCGCCCGCTACGGGCTGTCCGTCGACGACGCCAATTCGACCATCATGGTCGCTATCGGAGGCGAGAATGCTACCCGAACCGTAGAGGGACGCGAACGCTACGACGTCAACGTGCGCTATGCGCGAGACAGGCGCGATAGCATCGAAGCCCTCGGGCGCGTGTTGGTGGCGCTGCCGAATGGCCGCGGCCAAATCCCTCTCTCTGCGATTGCCGACCTCGTCATTGCCCGCGGGCCGTCGATGCTACGCGATGAGAACGGCCTCCTGGCAGCCTACGTGTACGTAGACTTGGATACGTCCAAAGTCGACGTTGGAAGCTACGTCGCGCGCGCCAGGCGCGCGGTCGCTTCGCAAGTGAGGCTTCCGGCGGGTACGAGCGTCGTTTGGAGCGGACAATATGAAAACATGGTGCGCGTCCGCGAGCGTCTGAAGCTCATATTGCCTTTCACCCTGGTCCTGATTTTTGTCCTCCTCTACCTCAACAGCCGCTCGGCGATAAAAGCCACCATCGTCCTGCTGGCGGTTCCCTTTTCTGCCGTGGGGGCTGTTTGGCTTCTGTGGCTTTTGGGCTACCACATCTCCATCGCGGTATGGGTCGGCCTCATTGCCCTCATGGGTCTCGACGCCGAAACGGGCATCTTCATGCTGCTCTTTCTCGACCTGTCGCACGCCGAGGCCAAGAAGTCGGGACATCTCCGGACGCGCGGCGACTTGGTCGAAGCGGTTATCCATGGCGCTGTGAAACGGGTTCGCCCCAAGGCCATGACCGTCTCCGCGGCGATGCTCGGACTGCTCCCGATCATGTGGTCCACGGGAATCGGCTCTGACCTCATGAAGCGGATTGCAGCGCCGATGGTAGGAGGCTTGGCGACGAGCTTTGTGATGGAACTCCTCGTCTACCCGGCCATCTACTTTCTCTGGAAGAGCCGCGGGCTCCCTGAGGGACCTCCCACTTCACCAGCGATTGTCTGACCTGTCAGCGCAGAAGACGCGAACTGACACTGAAACCGAAACTCCTCGGCGGGGTTTGGTTTTTTTTCCCTGTCCCTGCCACACAGCGGTCATTCGCGAGCTGCTCTGCTTTGGACCGAGCAGCACGCGCATGCACGGACCCTCTCTGCCAACGTGAGTGAGACAGCCGCCCCCTCTGGAAGTGCTCGCGCGCCGTTCTCCCTTCACTTCGTTTGCGGAGCAAGCGGCGAGGACGCGACAAGGCTTGAAGACAAAAAGCAGAGGGGCT
>JBGSMZ010000149.1:0-3504 GCA_041739845.1 Myxococcaceae bacterium | reverse complement strand
CCCGCACTCGCGTGACGGGGCCTACCACCAGGGGACGGTATGGCCGTGGCTCCTCGGAGCGTTCGTCACCGCTTACCTCAACGCCTTCGGTCGCAACACCACGACGCGCGCCCACGCGCGTTCACTGCTCGCAGGCATCGAAGCGCACCTCGACGAGGCGTGTCTCGGACAAGTCAGTGAGGTGTTCGACGCCGACGAGCCGCACCGCCCCGGCGGCGCTCCTGCCCAAGCCTGGAGTGTGGCGGAGATTCTCCGCGTTTTGAAGACAGAGTTCGAGGAGCAGTGAGCTCGGAGGCGCGCGCGCACTGGCCCGAGTACCTCTACGAGGCTCTGGGCCTCGGGGTGTTCATGGTCTCGGCGTGTCTGGTGACGGCGCTGTTCGAGTATCCCGCGTCGCCGGTGAACGGGGCGATTCCCAACGCAACCGTGCGGCGCGTCTTGATTGGGATTGCAATGGGGCTCACCGCTATCGGCATCATCTACTCGCCCTTCGGTAAACGCTCCGGCGCGCACATCAACCCTTCGGTGACGCTCGCGTTCTTCAGGCTCGGCCACGTGAAGGCGCGTGACGCAATCTATTACATGCTGGCGCAATTCGCGGGCGGGACCGCCGGAGTCGCCCTGTCGTATGCGCTCTTCCCGGCCGCCTTGAAGCACGCGGCAGTTCACTTCGTGGTCACAATCCCTGGGGCATCAGGCGTGGGCGCGGCTCTTGCGGGCGAGGCGGCGATCTCCTTCCTCTTGATGTTTGCTGTGCTCCTTGTGAGCGGGTCTCGTTTCGAACCGTTCACGGGCGTGGTGGCGGGCTGTTTGGTCGCCATCTACATCGCAGTTGAAGCGCCATACTCCGGCATGAGCATGAACCCCGCCCGAAGCGTGGCATCGGCGATCGTCTCTCACGACTGGACGGCCTGGTGGCTCTACCTCTTCGTGCCTCCGGTCGCGATGCTTGCCGCCGCAGAGGTCTACGTCCGCGCGCTAGGGTGGGCGCGCTTAGGGTGCGCGAAGCTGCGTCACCCCTCCGACGTTCGTTGCATCTTCTGCGGCTTCGTCCCGGTGTCTCAGCAGACCAAGAGCGGTTAATCTTCGTAACTCGCGCGGCATTGTCGCGTAAACCACCCGAGGAGAGGCGATGGCCGAGCACCACGACATTGTCATTATCGGCACCGGCGCCGGCGGCGGAACTATCGCACGCGCGCTCGCGTCCACAGGCAAGAAAATCCTTCTCCTTGAACGTGGCGGGTGGCTGCCGCGCGAAAAGGAGAACTCGAGTTCGAAAGCCGTCTTTCTCGAAGCCCGGTACAAGGCCAAGGAAGTTTGGTTCGACCAGCACGGCAAAGAGATTCACCCCGGCATCCACTACTACGTCGGCGGAAATACAAAGGTCTACGGCGCGGCGCTCTTGCGGTTCCGCAAGGAGGATTTCGGCGAGCTCCGCCACTATGGCGGCGTGTCTCCCGCCTGGCCGATAAGCTACGAGGATCTCGAGCCCTATTACTGTGAGGCCGAGCGTCTCTACGCAGTACACGGGGAGCGCGGCGCGGATCCAACCGAGCCGGCGGCGACCAAGCCCTATCCGTATCCCCCGGTGAGTCACGAAGGGGCGGTTGCCGAGTTGGCTGACGCGCTCCGGGCGCTCGGGCACAAGCCTTTTCACCTGCCGCTCGGTATCCAGCTCGACGAGTCGCATCCCGAGAACAGCCGCTGTATGCGTTGCCAAACCTGCGACGGCTTCCCGTGCATCGTGGACGCGAAGAGCGACGCGAGCGTTTGTGGCGTGCGCCCGGCGCTCGAACATTCGAATGTCACGCTGTTGACCGGGGCGCTGGTGACCAAGCTCGAGACCGACGCGGGTGGGCGGCGCGTGACCAAAGTCCACGTTCAGCGAGAGGGAAAGGTGCAGACCTTCTCCGCCGATTTGGTCATCGTCGCCTGCGGCGCCGTAAACTCTGCAGCACTCCTCCTTAAGTCCAGGAGCGATGTGCATCCGAATGGTCTTGCGAATGCCTCCGGCGTGGTCGGACGTCACTATATGGCGCACAACAACACGGCGTTCGTCTGCGTCACGAGCAAGAAGAACCCAACGGTCTTCGAAAAGACGCTGGCGCTCAACGACTTCTACTTCGGCGCCCCTGACTCGGATCGTCCGCTCGGGCACATCCAAATGCTCGGCAAGTCCGACGGCTACATGCTCAAAGGGGATGCGCCCCCATTCACCCCGCGCTCGGTGTTGGATTGGATGGCGGAGCACGCTTTCGACTTTTGGCTGACCTCCGAGGACCTTCCCGATCCAGAGAACCGCGTGACGCTCGACGCGCAGGGGCGGATTCACCTCGCCTATACGCCCAACAACCTCGAGGCCCACGCGCGACTCGTGGGGAAGCTCAAAGAGCTGTGCGCGAAGCTCTTGCCCTGGGGGCTCAAGCTCTCCAAGCGCATCCCCATCGAAGGGACCGCGCACCAGTGCGGCACGGTCAGGTTCGGAACGGATCCAAAGACATCGGCGCTCGACGTGCACTGCAAGGCGCACGATGTCGACAACCTCTACGTCGTCGATGGCAGCTTCTTCGTTTCGAGCACCGCGGTGAATCCAGGGCTCACGATTATGGCCAACGCCCTGCGCGTCGCCGATCACATTCGCGGAAAGGTGCTCTGAGATGCGCGGCACGGCAGGAATTTTTCTTGTCTCGCTGGTCACTGCCTGCGTCGGCCCACGGACTGCGCCCTCTCCTCTGGCGGCGCAAACGCGCTCCATTGCGCAAGTGCGCATCGAACCCCACGTCGTCGTCCGGTCCGTGGGCTGCATCGGTATGACCGTGTCGAGCATCGAGCGCACCTCTGACTTCTTCGAGCGGGTGCTCACGTTCCACCCGAGTCAAGACGCGGTGCTCGAGGGCAAGTCCCTCGAGGCGCTCGAAGGGATTCCCGGGGCGCGTGTCCGCCGGAGGCGCTTGGATCTCGGTTCCGAGTGCGTCGAGCTCTCCGAGCCGCTCGCCGGCGTGCGGCGGGCTATTCCTTCGGACGCGAAGAGCAACGACCGGTGGTTTCAGCATATCGCCATCGTCGTGCGCGACATGGACGCCGCCTATGCGCAGCTGGAGAAGAACCACGTCGCCCACATTTCCGTAAGCCCGCAGACCCTGCCCGAGTGGAACAAGAACGCCGCGGGCATCCGCGCCTACTACTTCAAGGATCCGGACGGACATGCGCTCGAACTCATCTGGTTCCCGCAGGACAAGGGGCAAGCGCGATGGCATTCTCCGCCTGGTGAGAGCTTGTTTCTTGGAATCGACCACACCGCGATCGCGAGCGGAAGCACGCAAGCGAGCCTCACTTTCTACGTCGGCGAACTCGGTATGCGCGTCGCCGGTGGGAGCGAAAACTACGGCATTGAACAGGAGCGACTGAGCGGTGTGCCCGGCGCTTACGTACGAATCACGACGCTGCGTGCTTCGAGCGGGCCCGGCATCGAGCTGCTCGACTACCTCAGCCCGGTCGACGGCC
>JBGSMZ010000147.1:0-12143 GCA_041739845.1 Myxococcaceae bacterium | reverse complement strand
CGCAAAGGCTGACGTTCTTCTGACGCGAGCCCAGAAAACGACCAAGAACATTTCGAAAGCCAAAGTAGAGAAAGAGATTCAGGAACTCGATTCTGCGCTGGCCGCAGCCAAAGAGGAGAAGGCGGCCACCACCTTGACGGCGCCAGTGCCTGGTATTGTCACTTCCCCGCGAGTCGCCCCAGGGACACCCGTCGCCGCAGGCGTAGAACTGCTTACGATTGAAACGGTGGACCCCTTGAACGTCACCGTGTCGACGACCAAACGCGGAGCGACAAATGCCGAACTCGATGTCGGGCTCAAAAAATACAAGGTACTCCTTGACCCGATGGGCCGAGGGACCCTGGAGAACCGGAGTCGCGATATCGACCCCCATGCGCAAGGTGCGGCGCGAATCCAGATGCCGCCGCGCCCGTTGCTGGGAGCTCCCTAAAAGTTCATTCGCCGGATGACGAAGCGCGGCAACGCGCGAACGACGGCCATCACCGATCGCCACATCGGCGGGGCGTAGACCACCGGCAGGTTGTGGTCGATCGCGTTCACTGCGATTTGCGCGACCTCCTCGGCCTCTCCGGCAAACGGAGGCTCTCGAAGTCCATCGGTCATGCCAGTCCGCACGAATCCTGGCTTGACGCAAATGGTCATCAACCCCGACCGGCGGTAGCGGGCATCAAGTCCGGCGAGATATGCGGAGAGGCCAGCTTTGGCAGCTCCGTAGAGGACCACCGAGGATCGCGCGCGGTCTCCCGCCACCGAGCTGAAAACGCAAAGCTTCCCGCCTCCGGCCTTCAACAACCTCTTGCGAGCTTCCTCACAAAACAAAATGGTGTTTGCGAAGTCGAGTGCCAAGAGACGCGCGGTCGCAGCGCTATCGGATTCCAGCGCGTCCTGGGTGCCGAAGACTGCAGCGGTGACCACGATGATATCCAGTTTTCCCAGGGTGGAGATGGCCAAATCAAGCGCCGGCGCGAAGGACTTCGGATCGGCGAGGTCACAAGGCATCGTCGTCATCGTCGCTTCAGGAACTCCGCGGGCACGGAGGTCCGCAGCGGAGCGTTCGAGGTCCGAAACGTTGCGGCCAAAGAGCGCTACGCTCGCTCCCCGCTGCGCGTACAAACGCGCCACCTCGCGACCGATGCCTCGCGTTCCACCAAACACGACAACCCGTTCCTTGGCTTCCATGACCATCCCTCGCGACCTTTGCCTACCGAGCGTCGCCCATCAATCGAACCGACTGTGCACTTCGAAAGAGATGCCTCGGGTCGTAGCGATCCCGCGCTTCTCGAAAGCGGACGAGGCGTGCGCCCTCCATGGCCTGGAAGTGAGCGGAGGTCGTGAACGCGTCTTTCGCCAAATAGATTCGGCCGCCATCCGCAATCACGCGCTCGTTCAATTTGCCGACCACGGCTGGGGTACCGCTCCGAACAGGGAGGTCAATGGCAATCGAGATTCCGGGTTTCGGAAAGGTCAAGAGTCCCTCGCCCTCGGTACCGCAGTCCTTGATGACACAAAGTGGGCTAGCCCCTCCCAAACCCGCCACCAATTCGACGAGGCGTCGGACCGCACTCGGTCCTAAATCCCGAGGAAGCACGCATTGGTACTGCGTCAGCCCTCGGGGGCCATAGCCAAGGTTCCAATCCTTCACGAAATCCAAGGGGTAGAAGAAGGCGTAAGGGCTGACCACCCCTTGAGTCTTCTGAGGTAAATGCTTCCAGTAGTAGGCGAAATTGAAGACCCGAACCAAGGATTCGGAAAGCGCCCACTCGGGTAATTCGAACGGAACCCGGAGGTTCAACGGCTCTGATGGAAATTCGGTTGGCGCCTCGTCAGGAGTCGCCCAACGACCCTTGATGAGGATTCCTCGTCCGCTGGCACCTTTGCGGACGCAATCGATCCAACCGACCGTCATCGGCCAGGACGTGGCCGCTTCCGCCAGCTTCTCGACATAGCTTTCGATGTCGGAAACGCGTTCTGATTCCTGGAATATCCACGGCGATGGGATGCGTACCATGGCGAAGGACACTTCCAAGATATTTCCCGTAAGCCCCATACCGCCCACCGTCGCCTGGAAGAGTTCCGGCTTCTGTGTGGGGCTGCAGGTCACCATGTCGCCGTCTGCGAGTCGCATTTTGAGGGAGGTCACGTGGCGACCAAAACAACCATCGATGTGATGGTTCTTGCCGTGGATGTCGGCAGCGACCGCCCCACCGAGAGTCACAAACTGTGTTCCAGGACTTACCGGCAGGAAGTACCCGCGCTTGAGAAAGGCGGCGTTGATGTCCTTGAATGACAAGCCAGCCTCCGCGCGCAGGATTCCTGTCGCTCCGTCGAAATGCAAGATGCGGTTGGCGCGTGTGGTGTTGACTGCTCGCGGGTTGGTCGGCGGCGGGAGGGATGCGTCCCCGTAGCTGCGGCCCAAGCCGCGAAACCGCCACAAGGGGGCGGTTTCCAAATCTTCCGTGAAGTGCTCGGTCCCGACCGCAAACTAGCGGCCCCAACCAGCCAATTGCGAAGCGGACATGGCGTAGCATCACATCTAATGGAGCAAAGGAGCAACTGCAACGGATGCTACACGAGCACCCGGCTCTCTCCTGGCCGCTACAACGCGCTATGCTGGAGCGCATGTGCGGTAGGTACGTTTTGAAGACGACCGGACGCGAGCTTCGCAATGCGCTCCAGCTTGCCGAGGAGCCAAGGTTTCACGCGCGCTACAACCTGGCACCCACCCAAGCGGCGCCCATCGTGTTGAATCAGTCGCCACGCATCGCGGAGATCGCCCGCTGGGGGCTTTTGCCGACCTGGGCAAGAGACACGAAAATTGGCACCAAGCTAATCAACGCGCGCGCCGAGACCTTGGCGGAGCGCCCCATTTACAAGGCGGTGCTTGTGCGAAATCAGCGCTGTCTCATCCCTTGCGACGGATTCTACGAATGGAGGCGCGATGGAAAGCTGAAGCTTCCCCACTACATCAGCCCAGCGTCGGGAGGGATTCTCACCATCGCAGGGCTCTACAGCCGATGGACGAGCCCTGAAGGCGTCGCGGTCATCACGTTCACGGTGATTACGACCGCCGCAAACGCAGACCTCCAGGCCATTCATCATCGAATGCCCGTATTCCTCGAAGGGGACCTAAGGGAAATGTGGCTGCGCGAGGAAGCGATCGACGTGGCGAGCGTTCTTCAACCGCTCCCCGCCGGCCGCTTGCAGATGTTTCAAGTCGACCAGAAGGTGAACGCGGCGCGAAACGACGACCCTACCTGTATGGAGCCCAAGGCTGGTCCCCAAGTACCCCTCGCTTAACCCCAGGGTACGCTTCTGTTGCGCTGGGGCGTCCCTGGTTCGCACGACGTGAAAAACCCCGGGGATCGGGTCAACTCATCTGGACCTTGGGGTTAGTGGTTCCTTCCGAGTGCATTCCAGATTTCCCGTGGTAAGCGGCGGTCTCGATGCCCAACTTGGTTGTCGTCGGTGCACAATGGGGTGATGAGGGCAAAGGCAAGGTCGTCGACCTCCTCACCCAACACGCGCAGGTGGTGGTTCGATTTCAAGGTGGGAACAACGCTGGGCACACGTTGGTCGTGGACGGACACAAGACTATCCTCCACCTGATTCCCTCGGGAATCCTCCACCGCGGGAAAACATGCGTCATTGGGAATGGCTGCGTGATCGACCCTGAAATTTTATGGGGCGAGATTTCGAATCTCCGGGAAAAGAAGGTGATTGAAGATTTTTCGCAGCTTTTGATTTCCGAGCACGCGCACGTCATTTGCCCCTGGCACAAACAGCTCGACGCCCTCCGCGAGAAGGCTCGAGGCAGCAGCGCCATCGGAACCACGGGGCGCGGCATCGGACCCGCATACGAAGATAAGATTCAACGCGCGGGGATTCGCGTGCGAGACCTTTTGAATTCAGCGCGACTGCGCATCCGGATTCGCGACCGCATCGACGCCGTCCAGGAAGAGATTGCTCATTTGGCGTTTGCTTCGAAGTCAACCATGGCCTTCCTCGACGCTGAGGAGATTTTCCAGACCTACCGCGCACTCGGCGAAAAGCTGGAACCCTACGTCGGAGATTGTTCCCTCTTCTTGGCGGGAGAACTCGCCAAGGGAACCCGAATCCTTTTCGAGGGGGCACAGGGGACGCTCCTCGATGTCGACCATGGAACCTACCCCTTCGTCACCAGCAGCAATACGGTCGCCGGAAACGCAGCCGTCGGCTCGGGAATCGGCCCCACCGCGATCGACCGCGTGATGGGTATTACGAAGGCCTATACAACGCGCGTAGGCAGCGGCCCGTTTCCCACCGAGCTCGACGGCGAGGAAGGTGAACGCCTTCGGGTGGCCGGTGCGGAATACGGTTCGACGACGGGGAGACCGCGTCGCTGCGGATGGCTCGATGCGGTCGTGCTCCGCTATGCGGTCCGGGTCAATGGCCTTTGGGGACTTGCACTCACCAAGATGGACGTGCTGTCCGGGAGCAAAGACCTCAAAGTCTGCGTCGCCTACGAACTCGACGGACGCCGTATCAGCGAACTCCCCAGCGACCTCGAGGACTTTTCACGGGCGACGCCGGTGTACGCCACCCTCGAAGGGTGGAGCGAGAGCCTTACTGGTGCGCGCACGCTGGAGGACCTCCCCCCTGCCGCCCAGCGCTATGTCAGGAGGGTCGAGGAAATGGTCGGAATCCCCGTCGTCTGTATCTCCGTTGGGGCCGAGCGTGGGGAGACGATTCTCTTGAACAATCCGTTCCGCACTTAGGCGCGGCGAGCGCGAGCTACCGCCGCGCGCGCTGCGGAGTCATCAAAGGTGCCTTGCGAAGTGCCTGGAGGCGCCGTCGAGGGCCCTTCCAAGGAAATGGTGGGAATCGCCTCCAGATTCGCGCTCTCAAGTGACGCCGCCCAAGTTCCCTTTCGCGCCCGCGGGCCCAAGACTCCAAGCACGAGGCGATCGCGAGCCCTCGTAATCGCTACGTAGAGGAGGCGCATGCGTTCCGCTTTCTCTTTCTCTGATTGGGATGCGCGGATTCGCGCAAAGGTTGCGGACGGCGCCCCCCGCATCGCTTCAAGCGCAAATCCCGAATCGCTCGCAAAGGCGATGCCACGCTGGTCTACCGGAGGAGCGGCAGCGAGTTCAGGCAAGATGACTATCGGCCATTCAAGCCCCTTTGCCTGATGGACCGTCGAGAGGATGACCGCATCCTTCTCTGTCGCGTCCATGAGGGAGGCCGGTGCCTCCCGGCTGTCGGAGGTTTCCCGCGAGGCAAGCTCACTCAAGAATTCTCGGACGCCGCCGAAAGCGTCCTGGTGCGCGGCGGCGATACTTTCGAACTTTACCAAGTTAGCGAGCGCTTGGTCGCCGCCGGGCGTCGCTGCCACCCTCCAGCGGTAGCCGGTTTCCTCGATGGCCATGCGGACACAAGAAGCCAAACCAAGCTGTTCATGACTTGCGCGGAGCACTCTCCAAATGGAAGCCATGTGCGCAAGCCTCGCCAGCTCGCGCGCGTCCGCTTGCTCGGGGGTGCGGCGGGCAACGAGGACCTCCTCAGGGCGCAATCCGCGAGCCGCCGTGCCCGGTTCTGCATCGGGAGCAACCGCGAGCGAGCTCAACGCGGCATCGCTCAACCCCACGAAAGGACTGCGCGCTACGACAGCAAAGGCATGCGCGTCGGTGGGTTCGACGACGAGGCGCAAGAAAGCGCGAACATCGACGACTTCTTGCGCACTGTAGAAGCCACGCCCCCCTTCCACTCGGAAGCGCACTCCCCAAGCTGTCAGCGCATTGGCGTAGAGGTCGAGATTGGTGCTTCGCTGAAAGAGCAGGGCGATGTCTTCGCCGCGCACTGGGGAACCACCAAACTCTGAAAGCCCCTCTGTCGTCGCGGCACGGACAATTCGCGCAACTTCCCAAGCCTCGGCTGTGCGTAGGTCGTTCGCTTTTGCACCCGCCGGGGTCGCCGGAGGAAGAGACAGGCGAAGGACCGCCGCCCCTGGTGGTTCGTCCAGCCGAGCCGACTTGAGCGCTTCGTCTCCTTCTTCGACTGCAGGGCTGGAGGCGACGCGTCCGATGAGCGCATTGAGCCGAGGCGCAAGCATCGGCGAGGCACGGTAGCTCTCCCGCAGATAACAGCGCGCTCCGCCGTTGCTCTCGATTTCAGTGGCAAAAAGTTCCAACACCGACTCCCGCGCTCCACGGAATCCGTAAATTGCCTGCTTGCGGTCCCCGACTACGGCAAGAAAGTTGGGTTCGAGGGGCACGAGAGCATCGACGCTTGCAAGGTTTCGCGGAGCGCCTGAGCGCAATTCAGAGAGCAGTCGGACCAGTTGGAGTTGGACTCCGTTGGTGTCTTGAAATTCGTCGACGAGCAGCGCTCGAAAGCGTCGCTGCACGGCTACCCGCGCTTCCGGTGACTCGACGAGCAACTTTCGCAAGCGCAGCAGAAGTCCCCCAAAATCGAGACCGCCTGCGGCCGCCAACAAGGCCACATGCTCGCTCTCGACTTCCTCAAGCACCTTCCGAAGGTGCGCCTCGTAGGGTGCCATTTCAAGCGCACTCCGAAGGGCGGGAAGGCTCTCCTCAAGGCCGTCTGCGAGCTTTTCCGACGTGAACGCTCGAAGTCGTCCCAGGGGCGCGCGTTTGCCTTTCAGGAGAGCACCAATCTCCGAAACCGTTGCGTCGAACTCAGGTGCCAATGGGTCCATCGGCACCAAACGCGCCACCAGGAGATCCACTTGCGCAGCGACTCCGCGTACCGATACAGGCGCATCTCTACGCACCGCATCGGCTTGGGCAGCAAACGCTGCGACCAGCTTTCGCAAATCCAGGGAGATTTGTGCAGCATCGGCGAGTTGAAGGTTCATGGCCCCAGCTCCCTCATCGCGCATCTTTGCGTACAAGGCGGCGAGTTCGGGCGCAAAGCCTCTTCCGCTCCCGGCGCCAAAGTGTTTCGCGCGAACCAAGTCTCGAATGGGAACGTCGCCGGAGCCAATCCGTCGCAACAGCACCCGCCGGACGGCTTCGTCCCGGATCCGTCGGGATTCTCGCTCGTCGAGGAGCTTGGCGCGCAGTATTCCTTCGTGCGTCCGCTCCAGCAATCTCAAACTGATGGCATGGAAAGTTCCTATGAATGCGCTCCCGAGATCGTCGCGAACTCCGCGAAAAAACGGAGCTGCTGGCATCTTCCGTTCCGCGCGTTCGAAAGCGGCGGCGAGCGCGTAGTCTGTTTGTCCCTGGGCGAGCGCATCGAGTCGCCGCCAAAGGCGCTTGCGCATTTCTCCCGCCGCCTTCACCGTGAAGGTGACCATTCCCAGCTGTGCGCAAGGCACGGGCTCGCCTCCAGCGCGCGCTCCGGCCAGAACGCACATCGCCGTGCTCACGAGTGCGTGCGTCTTTCCGCACCCCGCTCCGGCAAAGATTGCGACGTTGCAATTGAGCGCAACCGCCTCTTCGACCGACACCAAGCGCCTCACCCGAGCGCCTCTGCATCCTGACCGTCGCGCAGCTTCGGAATCCTGCAAAGCGCTGCGTATTCACAGTGTCCGCAATCGCGGGCGTCGGCATCGAAAGCACCCCCTCGCAATTGCGCGAGGCGCAGGTGCAATGCGTTGGCGAGATTGGCCCTTCCGGACTCTCTTGCCTCGGTGCGTGCGCCTGGGTCGTCGGTGACGAGAATTATCAGACTGGCTTGGTCCTCGCCCAAGACTTTGGAAAAGGGGACCATCTCGGCCTCCGCAATTCCAATCCAATACCCCTCTGGGAGCCCTCCCATTCCAACTCTTGCCAACGCGTAGAGGTACATCGGCATCTGGAAATCGTGCGTCAGCAGCCCATCTCGCAGCGCACGGGGAGTTCGAATCCTGGTCTTGTAGTCAATCGCGGCGAGGCGATTCCCGCTGTCGATGCGATCGATGCGGCCAGTGAGGAAAATCGGAAGCTCTTCGGCTGAAGCAGCGCGCACTTCGACTTCGCGGAAGGCCGCTTCTGAGGTGAGCCTGCCAAAAGGCACCTCAAACTTCCATGGCCGCAAATGGGTGTTTGGAACCACTGCATCGCGACTGGAAAGAAGCTCTGCGATTTCTTTGACGACGCGCTCGACGGTCAGTCGCCAAAGGAGGGGGTTTCCAACGGCGGCGCTTTCCATCAATTCCGCTTCCGCAGCAGCGCTCGCCGCCACGAGGTCGAGGGCGTCCCAACTCTGGCCATCGGCCACGCATTGTCCAACACGAGCGAGGATGCTGTGTCGTAGGAGCCCTTCAAGTCGCGCGTCTGCCTCTTCTGAAGGTAGCTTGGGTGGGCGTGCGTCGAGGACCCTCTCGACCCATCCCACGAAGCGACAGCGCCCAATCCCATCCATGACTTTGGCGCTCAGGGGCCGAGACACTGGAAAATCAAACGACGGAGCCAATACCCCTTGAAGGGGCCCGGAGATGCGGCCGGTGTAGCGACTTGGCGCTACCGACGCTTCGGTAAAGGAGCGGTGCCGCTCTGTGGCAATCTCTGCAACATGCTGCGCGTCTTTGGCCCAATCTTCCTGAGCGAGCAATTTCGCCAAGTGGAGCGCGCGGCCGTCGCTCGGAGTAAAACGCAGCTGCCGCGGGCTCAGTCCCTCGAGCGCCGTCAGGGTTCGCAGTTCCCCCTCGCTCATCCAATCGTCGAGGCGCGCCCAGGGCTTATGAGGAATCAGCTGTTCACGGACGCTTGGAAATGCCGATTCCACTGCATCGAGAAACGGCGACCGTTGCGTCTCGCGCTGCTCGTCGTCGCGCCTGGCGTAGGTCAGCAAAATGGTTTTCGCTGAGGCGAGTGCGCAATGAAAGAGGAAGCGATCCAATGACAAATTGGATGACACCAGCGGCCCGCCGTCCGCCACTGCAGTTTGAAACAAGATGCGCCCCGCGGCTGCATTGAGCTGCACCTGCTCGTCATTGGTCAGCAGCGGCGAACTCTTTTGCAGGGCAGGAAATCGCCCATCGCGCATTCCAGCCATGAAGAGTCGTGTGAACGCTCTCCCCGGCAGCGTCGTGGCTTCGAAAAGCCAAACCCCATCAGAAGAGTCCGCGTCCTTATCGGAGGCAAGCTCGCGGAGCGCCACTTCGGAACGAAGGTGTGCGGTAAATGCCTGCAGCGTCATTTCGCTGGTGCTCTTCCATGCAACGGCAAGCTGTCGCAACAGCTCCGCAAGCGCCCGAAAGCTTTCTCGTTCACGCCATTGCGCTTCTTCGATTGCGTGGCGGGCGGCCCAACGCAACTGCTTGCGCTGATCCTCAGGTACGAGTGGCGCCTTTCGAAAACAGAGTTTGCGTAGCGATGCACGCCAGGCAGCGAGGAGCGCGAGGGGAGTTCCTCGCCCCGGAATCATCGCAACGGCGCTACGCAACACCGTGATTGCACCCGTGAGTTCTTCCAACATTTGGCGCAATTCCGGTCGCCGTTGGGCGAGCGCTGCCAAGCGCTGGTCGGCATTCTTCCCGGCACTGCCCAGAAGTCCCTCGCGGACTCCGGCCTCGGCGAAAAGCCGTGCTGCGGAGGGCGCGTTCAAGCGCCCAAAGTTCTGAGATTCTAGTGCCCGAACGCACCGCGCAATCGGGACATTGGCGCCTGCGAGCTCGAGCATATCGAGGGCGACGCGAGCGCTCGGCATCGTAGCGAGACGCAATGTCGCCATTGCTCGCACTGCAACACCGTGCGCGTGCAACGCGTCGCGAAAACGGCGTCCGTTGCGCGCCGTCAATTGTCGCATGCACACGCCCAGGTCCTGAGGAGCTATTCCCTCGACGATGGAACGCTTCACTTCCCGCGCAATGAACTCGGCTTCGTCGCGTGGGGTTCCGAGGGACACGATGGACACTCCGGAACCGTCGCCCCCCGGGGTACCTTCGAAAACGGCGTTCGCGCGATCCATGAGCGGGCCGGGTGGCGCGCGCGGCTCCCATGAAGCTTCCAAGTCTGCCCAGTTGCGTTCAATGTGCGCGAGCGCATCGCGAACGAAGAGTCCCGCTTCACCTGCGTCTGGCCAAAAGACGCGAACTTCGCGGCCCGCCGCTTGGAAGGCCTGGGTGAGTGCTCGCAAGAAGGAGCGGCGCTCGGGAGCGAAATCATGAAAACTCTGAACCTGTATGGCTTCGACGTCGCTAAGGCCCGCGGGAATTCCTGAGGACGCAAGTCGCTCGGTGGCTACGGAAGTGAGATGCGTCGGGTCAATAAGCCCCTGGCTCTCGAGTTGTCGATCCAGGGAACGCATCAGCGACGCGAATGCCAAGATGCGCTCGCCGAGCCGACCGCCCGCGAGGCGCCCCGCCTCTTCCAGCGCCTCGGCGGATATCTCCTGGGTGCGCAGAGCCGCGATGAGGGAGTGGACTTCCGCGGCGAGCGCCGGCTCAAAAGGGATATTCCCGTAGGCGGGCGCGAGGCATTGGGACGCCAATCCATGGAGCACCCATCGGACTTGGGTGGCAGTCGCTACCCGGCGGTTGCGCCAGCGAGACGGTTCGCACAGGGAACGCAACGCGTTGAAGGTCACGATTCCTTCGCCCGCTCCCAATGCTGCGACACGGTGGCGATCCGGCAAGACAACGAGGCTTCGAGTCATCGACGGCATCTTCTCAGGGACGAGTTCCGCCCCACAAGTCGGCGATTTGCAAGAGAGCCAGCTAGCAAAGCTCTGAGGTTTTGCCTCATCGGCATGCGACCTATGATAGCTGTTCGCGCCGACAAACCCTTAAGACCGCCTCGCGGGAAACCAAAGAATCTTCATGTCACGCCTTGAACGAATCGCCATTTTCAGTGGCCTTGGAATCGCCATTTTTGTTGTGGACCAGGCTACGAAGCGCATCGCGACGTACGAACTCATGGGAATGCCGAGCCACACGTTTTTGGGGGACACCTTTCGGCTCCAGTACGCAGTGAATCGCGGCGCCTTCTTGGCGTTGGGCGAATCACTCCCTGACGGAATTCGCTTTGCCCTCTTTACTGTTGCCGTGGGTATTTTGCTCCTGGCGCTTACCGGCTACACACTGTTTGCGCGGTCCATCGATCGACCGACCGTCATTGCTTACTCCTGTTTCATCGCTGGCGGCATCGCCAATCTCGTCGACCGCATTCGCTACGACGGCAAAGTCATCGACTTCATGAACTTAGGGATTGGCCCAGTTCGTACGGGCGTATTCAATGTCGCGGACGTAGCGGTCATGGTTGGCATTGGGCTCCTCTTGCTCAGTGGGCGCAATGCTCGCTTGAGAAACGGGGGGACTTCCGATCCATGAGTAAATCGCATCTTGGGCGCGCTTTCTATCCTCCGGAGTGAGCTTGGAAATGCTTGCCCCATGGTTGCCCCCATCTACCCAGAGCACCATGGAGGTCCCGGCATCGTTGACGGCTATGGGGCGTGCACCCCACGGGTCAAACGTTCCATACACCGCGACAATGTGCTCACCGTATTTTCCAAGCCAAGCGACCGCATCATTCACTACCGCTGGCGCATAGGCAGGCGGTGCAACCCCCGCCGGAAGCACCTTGACCGAGGCCACTCCAACGTGAAGGTCTCGGTAGCGGAACAAATCGGAGAGCCGCGATGTATCAACTTTAGCGTACCCTGTCTCTCGTGCTGCTTGATAGTAGTAGGGGCCATAGTAATCGAGGTTATCATCGGTGTAAGATGTTAGACCCCCATGGTTCTCGTAGAACTTGGCGAGAGTATCGCTTCCCGCGTCGGGCAAGGGAATTGCACCGCACCCCGAAATTGTCGATTTGGGATTGCCGTACTGCCAAAAAGTGAAGGGCAGGTAGATCACGTCATCCTCGAGCGCTTCGTCCAATGTAAAGCGCGTGAACGTGGCACCCTCGGGGACTGTGATGGCGGCGAGAACTTCTTGGCGTCGCTCGAGAATAGCGCGCGTGAAAGCCTTGAGCGATTCCCGGCACTGCGCATAGCCAAGACCGCCCACCTCGTCGAGAAAGGTGACAAACGCGGGGTCTTCCGTTCCCATTGGAAACGGTGCAACGTAGGGAACGGTAGCTTCGACATCGCAAGGCCAGAATCGGTAGTGGTACAGCGATGTTTCGCCGCCTTTGCTGGCTCCCGTCGCGACCCACGCTTTGGGAAATATCCAACGAAGCGCCCGCACCCAGCGATGGGCATCGTTGGCAGCTTGT
>JBGSMZ010000128.1:0-5077 GCA_041739845.1 Myxococcaceae bacterium | reverse complement strand
GCGCAGCGCAACAGGGGCGCCTGCCACTTGTAGCCCGGTGAGCGTCGATCCATTGAGCGTGACCTTCGTCCCGCTTTCGAACCCGCGAAACGACACCCAGGACTCTTTCAGCGGAGCGACCAGTGCGACAGAGTCTCCCTTCGAGATTTCGCGAACGACGGGAGGAGCGAGGGGGTCGCAGCCGTCGCAGGCGACCTTGAATCTATGCGTTCCTGGAGTGAGCTTCACCCGGTGCAGTGCGAGCGCATCGGCTGAAACTGCCCTCTCGTCCACGATCAGCTTCCCGAAGGGGCGGATGAGAACGTCGACGGGAACGAGAATCGCCTCCGACTTTGCGTCTTGCTGGCTTGCAGCGCTGCGGCGCAGAGCAGCGGTGAGGTCGTGAAACTTGGCCGGAGGGGAGGGTACATTGGTTGGAGCAGTGATGGCGCTTGGTGCTTGAAGCGATTTCGAGAGAACTGGGTGAATGGGTGCATTTTGCGTTGCCTCAGTTCGTACCCTTGCGGCAAACCGAAGGGTCATCGCAAGGGCAACAGCGGCCATGCCGACGGAGCCTCCAACAAGACCTACCCGCAACGCGGATCGAATGCCAGCGCGTCGTCTCAGCGAGAGCTGCATCTGCGAGAGAAGTCGCGCAGCTTCGGGATTGTCCGAATCGTGGGCCAGCACCACATTGAGTTCACCGATTGCTGCTGCGCTTCGGCGTTCCACTCGAAGCGCACGTGCGCGCGCAAGGTAGGTTGCGACCAGTTGTTTGGTGAGTTGCGAACGGTAGGTCAGCGGATCGCGAAAGTAGGAGACGACTTCCTGCGCAGGCATTTCGAGGCCAATGCTCGCAAGGTGGGTGTCGAGGGCTTCGTAGATAGCGGCCCCGTCGCTGTAGCGGTCGAGGGGATCGCGCGCCAACGCCTTGCGCATTATGGACGCCAGCGAATCGCTCAGTGCGGGCGAAAGCTCCTGAGGATCCGTGAAGGTACCGTCGACGATTTTCTTGAGTGTGGCGGTCGCGTTTTCGGCGGAGAATGGGAGCTGTTTGGTAACGAAGAGGTAGAAAATGGTTCCGAGGGAAAAAACATCCGCCGCCGGCCCGGCTTCTGAACCCTCGATGATTTCGGGGGCCATGTGGGCGGGTGATCCTACGAGCGTGCCAGTCGCTGTCATCCGCTGGTCCGGGTCAATGAGTCGGGCGATCCCAAAATCCATGAGCTTGAGAACGCCGTCGTTCCGAAGCATCACATTGTCCGGCTTGAGATCGCGATGGATGACCCCTGCGCGATGCGCGTGTGCAAGCGCGCCAGCAATCTGATGAATGACCATTGCCGCAACTTCCGGCGGGTCAAGCGGTGTATCAGCCATCGCTTCCCGCAGCGTCTTCCCATGGATGAGCTCGGTGACAAGGAAGGCGTCTGGAGCACGCTGATTTGCGCAATCGTAGACTTCAAGAATGTTGGGGTGCTTCAATCGCGCGACTGCGCGTGCTTCCCTCTCCAGGCGTAGCCGCGAATCTTCACGATGGGCGAGGTGGGCATGCAAAACCTTCACGGCAACTTCGCGATGGAGCGTCGTGTCTATCCCACGGTACACAACGCTCATCCCGCCCTGTCCGAGCATCTCAAGTATCTGGTACCGACCGAGTCGGCTGCCGACCAGTGACATTGTCCTGAGTCACCTCTCGAGATTATTACGTCTATCGCCGAAGGATTTCATAGATTTGAAGACTTCGGATTCTCAGTTATGAGGCAGCGGCCATGCTCATAGCGCATTCCGCACGCCTCGTCAGTCGCCAGAAACAGCTGCGGCAGCTCGCATGACGGTACCCCGAACCGTTCCGACGGAGCGCATTCGCAACTTTTGCATCATCGCCCACATCGACCATGGAAAGTCGACGCTCGCGGATCGCCTTCTTGAAGCTACCGGAACCGTTGGCGATCGGGATCGGCAGGACCAGTTCCTGGACAACATGGAACTGGAGCGTGAACGCGGAATTACGATCAAGGCGCAAGCGGTGCGGATGCGCTACGAAGCCGATGACGGTCAAGAATACATCCTGAACCTCATCGACACTCCGGGACACGTGGACTTTGCCTATGAGGTGAGTCGCTCCCTTGCCGCATGCGAGGGCGCGCTGCTGGTCGTCGATGCGACCCAGGGCGTGGAGGCGCAGACGCTCGCCAATGTCTACTTGGCGCTTGAACACAACCTTGAGATTATTCCGGTGATCAACAAGATCGACCTCCCCTCTGCGGATGTCGAGCGAACGCGTGCCGAAATCGAAGACGTGATCGGCATCGACGCGCAATCCGCGATCGCGGTCTCGGCCAAAGACGGAAGGAACATTCGCGCCGTCCTGGAGGCCATCGTCCATCGGATGGGCGGGCCCCAAGGGAACTCAGACGCGCCATTGAAAGCGCTCGTTTTCGATAGTTGGTACGACAATTACCGCGGCGTTGTGATGCTCGTGCGGGTGTTTGAAGGCGAGATGCACGTCGGCCAAAAAATTCGTTTTTGCTCCAATCAGAAAGACTTTGAAGTCCAAGATTTGGGAGTGATTGCTCCTTATCCAGTGGTCGTTCAGAGTCTGGGTGTCGGTGAAGTGGGCGCACTGGTGGCAAACGTGAAGACGCTTTCCGACGCGAAGGTCGGCGATACTGTCACCGACAGCCTGCATCCGACAGCCGCTGCGTTTCCCGGTTTCAAGGAAGTCCAGCCGATGGTGTTTTCGGGGATTTTTCCGATCGACGCCTCTGACTATGAAAATCTCCGAGATGCGCTCATCAAGCTCCGTTTGAATGACTCAGCATTTACCTACGAGCCTGAAACTTCAGGGGCCTTGGGCTTTGGATTTCGCTGTGGCTATCTGGGCCTCTTGCATATGGAGATCGTGCAGGAGCGCCTGGAGCGCGAATACAACCTCAACCTCATCACCACTGCACCGAGCGTGATCTACAAAGTCTTTCCGCATCAAGGGGACCCTGTATTCATCGACAACCCGGCAAAGCTTCCGCCGGTTCAGACCATTGAGCGGCTCGAAGAGCCGTTCCTCACCTGCCATATTCACGTTCCCAATGACCATATGGGAAATATCCTCAAAATTTGCCAAGATCGCCGCGGAATCCAGAAGGCCATTGATTACATAGGGACGAGTGGCACCCGCGTTCGCGTTACCTACGAATTGCCGCTCGCAGAAGTCGTCTTCGATTTCTTCGATCGAATGAAGAGCGTTTCTCGAGGGTATGCCTCTTTGGATTACGAATTCTTAGGATTCCGAGCGGCAGACTTGGTGAAGCTCGACCTTCTCATCAATGGTGAAGTCGTTGATGCGCTGAGCGTCATCGTGCATCGGGACCATGCCTACCAACGGGGCCTGCAGGTTTGCCAGAAGCTCAAGGTAGTGATTCCCCGACAAATGTTTGAAGTCGCCATCCAAGCGGCGATCGGCTCGCGTGTCATTTCTCGTACGACGGTCTCCGCGATGCGCAAGAACGTGCTCGCCAAATGCTATGGCGGCGATATTTCCAGAAAGCGCAAGTTGCTAGAGAAACAAAAAGCTGGAAAGCGCCGGATGAAGCAAGTTGGCACGGTTGAAATTCCTCAAGAAGCTTTCCTCGCAATCCTGAAGACCGATACGTAGGTGACAATCCAGCCGCCAGGAAAGAGTATGCGAAAGGCGCTGACCGCACGCCTCAGCGCAGTGGAGCTTGGCGCCTGGAGGCGGTGGCGTTGGTACGACCGGGCAGTCAGCATGTGGGCGCCGATCGTCGTCTTGGCAATTGCGGCCGCGGTATACACCGCTCTCGTCGAGAGCGCTCCCTGCGCAGCAGATGTGCTCCAACCGATGATGCAGACGCTTTTGATCCTGCTCCTCGCTTGGTGGGTGCTCTTAGGGGTGGTGCGCATTGCGCTTCCCGGCTGGAACGCAAGGCGGAGCGCTCGCTACAGCGCAGCTGCCACGCTCCATGAGCTGTTTGCAATCGGCGGTCGTGGAATGCGCAAGGGCGCGAGACCAGCCAATGTCGAAGGTGCGCTCAATGCCGCGAAGACGCTGGTGACCCAGTTGGGCGGAGAGGCGTCGTTCATCTTGGCCTCCACGGAGCGGATCCAGGTGCTCCTGAAGCAGCAATGGACCACGTATCGAGGCGGTATTTGGAATTCCTGGGGTGCGAGCATGGGCAGGTGGTTAGTCTTTGTGGCGCTCCTGCGGACCTGCATTGCAGAGCCTTTCAAGATTCCCTCGGGTTCCATGATTCCGACACTCGAAATCGGGGACCAGGTCTTCGTCAACAAGCTGATCTACGGAATACGAATTCCCTTCGTGAACATCGTGCCCTTCGTGATTCTGCGCCCACCGCGGCGGGGGGACGTGGTCGTTTTTAACAACCCTGCCAACACTGATGTGGACTACATCAAGCGGGTAATCGGCGAGCCCGGCGACCGCCTGGACTTCGAGGAAGAAGGCGTGCGGGTAAATGGCGAACTTCTCTCGCGGACTCTGGTGACGCGGGACTTCACGTCCTGGGAAAGCAGGCAACCAGCCAACGAGCCCCTTGGATCTATGTTCAATCGTTGGTTCACCAATGATTGGCAAGCTTTGCCGAACGGGACGCTGTACCTTGAGCGGAGCAGAGGCGTGCCATTTACGATTCTTGAGGATCCGGAGCGCGCGCTATCCGTCGTACTGCCAACGATGGCTACCCATTCGCTTGTCGTTCCTCAAGGTATGCTCTTCGTCATGGGTGACAATCGCAATCGAAGTGACGATAGCCGCTTCGGTTTGGGTGATCACAGCGGTGAGCCGCGCTATGTGCCACTGGGCAATGTCAAAGGAAAGGCGACCATCATCTGGCTATCTCTCGCCCACGGAGGCGTAGGTTCCTCCATTTTTGGCGGGACTGGACTTCGATTTGCTCGCTTTTTCAGGCCTGTCACGATGTGTGCCGATTCTGGTCCACGCTTGCCAGACCAACGCACGAGAGTTCAATGATGCGGATGCCAAAGAGACTTCGTAGACCTCGGGGAGCGTTCAATATTTTCACGCTCCTGTTGTTGATTGCCCTCGTTGTCACGATCTGGGGAGCTT
>JBGSMZ010000109.1:0-3627 GCA_041739845.1 Myxococcaceae bacterium | reverse complement strand
CATTACTACAATGGTATTGGCTATTTGGTTTGGTGGCTGCTGTTTCGTCTTCTCAAGCGGCGAACGTTCAACAAACGTGCAGTGCGCTTCTTCGATCGCGCAATCTTTCCCATTGCGAATGCTCTTGAAGTCAAGGTGATGCGGCCACCCCTGGGGCAAAACCTGCTTGCAGTCGCGCGGGCAAAGTGATCGCAACTTCCGCTGGAGCTTCTGGATGCTCGCGGAAAATTTCGTCCTATGTTGCCACTTGTCCAATGTTCAAGGCGCGACCAGTGGCAGCGTAAAAGAGGTCGCTAACGGCAGGTGCTCCAGACGCGCTCCTCACCGGGGTAGGCCATTGCACCAGGATGCCGGTGCCTTGGCCTTGACGCTGAGATTGTGTCGCTATGCTGCCAATTGTCGGAGCACATAGGGCAGAATTCCTCCGTGCAGGTAGTAGTCGAGCTCGTTGGGTGTGTCGATTCGTGCACGTACGGAGAAGGCTTTCTTCTTCCCGTCGCTTCCAACCGCCTGGACCTTGAGCTCCTTTCCAGGAGCGAGGCCATCGGCGATGCCAGAAATGGAGAACGTCTCTTGTCCCGACAGCGATAGCGAGGCCGCATCTTCACCTGGCGAGAATTGGAGCGGCAGCACCCCCATTCCGAGCAAATTGGACCGATGGATCCGCTCAAAGGATTTGGCAATCACCGCGCGAACTCCGAGGAGCATCGTCCCTTTCGCGGCCCAATCGCGGGAGCTTCCAGATCCGTATTCGGAACCTGCTAGAATCAGCAGCGGGACTCCTTCTTTTTTGTACCGCATCGCCGCGTCGTATATTGCGAGTTGTTCGCCAGATGGCATGTGGACAGTGAATCCTCCTTCGCGTTTGGGAACCAGCGCATTGCGCAGTCGGATGTTGGCAAAGGTGCCTCGCATCATGACTTCATGATTGCCGCGCCGCGATCCGTAGCTATTGAACTCGCTTTGAGCCACACCCTGGTCAGTGAGGTACTTTGCCGCCGGGCCATCCTTGTCGATGTTTCCCGCTGGAGAAATATGGTCGGTAGTAATGGAGTCGCCAAGCACCGCGAGGATGCGCGCTTCGCTGATATCGGTGACGGGCGGTGGGACTCTTGCGAAATCTTCGAAGAACGGAGGTTTGCGAACGTAGGTTGATTTGGGGTCCCATGCGAAAGTGCTTCCAGAGCTGACTTTGAGTGCCTGCCACTGCGGATCCCCAGTCAATACGTTGGCATAACGCTTCTTGAATTGGCGTGGCTGGACTTGCTTGAGAGCAGTCGAGATTTCCTCCGGCGATGGCCAAAGGTCCTTGAGGAACAGCGCGTGGCCGTTGCGGTCGGTTCCAATGGGTTCGGTCTCCGGATCCCAATCGGTATGCCCGGCGATGGCGTAGGCTACGACGAGCGGCGGGCTCGCCAAGAAGTTCATCCGCACTTGCGGGTGAACGCGCCCTTCAAAATTGCGATTTCCGGAGATGACGGCGGCTGCAGCGATACCAGTCGTATCGATGGCATCGGCAATAGGTCCTGGAAGAGGTCCTGAATTGCCAATGCACGTCGTGCATCCATAGCCAACGAGGTGGAAGCCCAGGGCCTCTAGGTAGGGCATCAGTCCAGCCTCAGTCAGGTAATCGGTGACAACTTGGCTTCCCGGCGCGAGGGATGTCTTCACCCAGGGGCGACTTGACAGTCCAGAAACGACGGCGCGCTTCGCGAGGAGTCCCGCCGAGAGCATGATCGATGGATTGGAGGTGTTGGTGCAGGAAGTGATTGCCGCGATGACGACGGACCCGTTCGAAAGCTCGAAGCCTTCTCGACCGCGCTTCACTTGCGCCGTCGCCGTGAGTTTCGCGTCACCGTCTTTCACCTTGAGCATTTCTTGAACATTCTTGCGGAAGTTTCGCTTCATGTCCTTGAGCGCGATGCGATCCTGCGGGCGCGCTGGCCCTGCAACGCAAGGCACAATGGTGGCCAAATCCAAAGAGAGCTTTTCCGAGTATTCGGCCTCCGTAGATGGATCGAGCCAGAGTCCTTGCGCCTTGCAGTAAGCGGTGACGATATCGCGCTGGGCTTCGCTTCGATCGGTGAGTCGAAGGTAGTCAATCGTTTCTTTGTCGATGGGAAAGAACCCAATCGTCGCCCCATACTCGGGAGCCATGTTGCTTAAGGTTGCGCGGTCCGCCAAGGCGAGGTTGGCAATGCCCGGTCCATAGAACTCGACGAACTTCCCAACGACGCCGTGTTTGCGAAGCATTTGGGTTACCGTGAGGACCAGGTCCGTGGCCGTTGCTCCGGGGGGAAGCTTTCCGTCCAAACGGAAGCCAACCACTTTCGGAATCAGCATGGTGATCGGTTGTCCGAGCATCGCCGCTTCCGCCTCGATTCCACCTACCCCCCAGCCCACGACGCCCAGTCCGTTGATCATCGTGGTGTGCGAGTCGGTCCCGACGAGCGTGTCCGGATACGCTTGCCCATCCGGGCTCACGAATACGCACTGGGCGATGTGCTCCAAGTTCACTTGGTGGCAGATTCCCGTTCCTGGAGGAACGGCGCGAAAGTTCTCAAGTGCGCCTTGGCCCCACTTGAGAAACGCATAGCGTTCTGTGTTCCGCTCGAATTCGCGCTCGACGTTTGCGGCAAATGCGCTCTCGCTTCCAAACGCGTCCACCATGACCGAGTGGTCGATGACGAGGTCCAAGGGACAGACCGGATTCACCTTGAGCGGATCCCCTCCCATGGTGGCAAGGGCTTCACGCATTGCCGCCAAATCGACCACCACCGGAACGCCGGTGAAGTCTTGCAAGAGAACGCGGGCAGGAGTGAAGGAAATTTCCGTGTTGGGCTCGGCCGCCGGATCCCAACGCAACAAAGCTTCAATATGCTCTTTCCGAACTACCCGACCATCTTCATGGCGCAAGAGGTTTTCAAGAAGTACCTTGAGCGCATAGGGGAGCTTGTGCACTCGGGGAAACTTTTTCGCGAGTTCGGCGAGGGAAAACATCGAGACCGTTTTTCCACCTGCAGAGAGCGACACGCGCACATTGAATGAATCGGATTGAGCCATGGCTTGACCTTATTTCGAGAGCGAGGCGCACTCGCAAGCACAACTTGCCCTTCGCGTGAACTTAAAGGGGCCTCGCCGCCGCGAGGTCCGCTTTTGATGAGCTCCGCTGAACACTCACCTCGACAGTCACCCACCGACCCCGGAGACCTTCCCGACGGAGGCGGACGCTCCTTGCCCTGGCTCGTGCTCCATTCCCAGTCGGTAGCGCCGCAAGCTAGGCGCTAGAAGTCCGTTGCGACCCACCGTGCGTGTGGTAGCCTGCGTTTGGGCCGACGGGGTTTAAGGAGCGCTATGTTTACGAACAATCGATTCAGTCGAAGTCCGACCACCTTATTGTGCGCAATAGGGATTCTGAGTGGGCTTTGGCTCGCTGGCTGCGGTCCAGTTGCTGGTAGTGACGGCGGCGCGACCGACAGCGGCATGCGCGACGCTGGCTCTCCTGACGCTGGCGCAGCCGACAGCGGAACGCCTGATTCCGGCTCTCCTGACGCTGGCGCAGGCGACAGCGGAACGGCTGATTCCGGCTCTCCTGACGCTGGCGCAGGCGACAGCGGAACGGCTGAT
>JBGSMZ010000131.1:0-2143 GCA_041739845.1 Myxococcaceae bacterium | reverse complement strand
CAGCCCGGTTGCCTCCGCGAGCCAAGTCGTCGATACCTGCGCCCCCAGGATAAGAAAGGCCGATCATCCGCGCGACCTTGTCGAAACACTCGCCGGCGGCGTCGTCCCGCGTCTTCGCCAACAGCTCGTAGCTCCCGATGCGATGCACGAGGTACAGGCTGGTATGACCTCCGGAAACGACGAGACCCACGAAAGGAGGGACGAGGCGAGGGACACTCAGACGCACGGAAAACAAATGCCCCTCGATGTGGCTCACCGGGACTAGGGGAAGTTTCGTTGCGATCGCCAATGCTTTTGCGATCTGAACACCTACCAGCAATGCCCCCAAGAGACCCGGACCCACGGTGACGGCGATCGCATCAATGTCCGCAAGTCCCAGCCCCGCGCGCGAAAGAGCGAGGTCGATGACCGGAAGTATTTGAACGATGTGATTGCGGCTCGC
Source organism: Myxococcaceae bacterium (assembly GCA_041739845.1). Classification (GTDB taxonomy): domain Bacteria; phylum Myxococcota; class Myxococcia; order Myxococcales; family Myxococcaceae; genus JBGSMZ01. The sequence continues at coordinate 1,701 of JBGSMZ010000131.1, read as the reverse complement.
CAACTCCGGAACCACGCCACCCCAACGCTGGTGAATATCGATTTGCGTCGAAACCACATTCGCAAGGAGCACGGTGCCATCCTCGACGATTCCGACCGCCGTCTCGTCACAAGAAGTCTCGATGCCGAGGCAACGCACCAGCGAATCCTATTGAGCAATGCCAGCGACCAACGATTGTCTGGGGCTCTCGATACCGCTGCGCGCAGCGGGCCGCGTCGCCAGGAAATAGATGACGGGGATGAGCAGGCTACCGATGAGGAGGAGCAGTCCGATGAACAGTCCACCTCTCGCGGATGCACTCGCATCTGCTGCGCCATCCGCACGCTCGATTTCCTCGTAGGGCAGGCGATCTTGCTCTGCGCGCGCAGGTCCGCGGCGAGGTGCGCTCCGGCGGGCTTGACGAATGGGTACGCGGTTTGCCTTTTCCGCAAGGTCTCGTTCCGCCACCGAGCCAGGAGCGCCGACATGCCCGTCGGGTGATTCCCGATGGCTGCTGCCGATCGCCTTTCCAACTCCTGGGGCCAGGTCCAAAGGACCGGCCAAGGTCTGAGCCAGCGGACTCTTGTCCGTGGAATCTTCAGCTGGCCAGTGCCTGGGACTCTCGGGGGCCCCTTCCACCAAGGTTTCGCCGCGTTTCGGATCCGCAGAGCGCGCTTTGACTTCTCCTGGGCGAAGCGTTCGAGAAAGGAGTGGGGCGCCGTCATCGACGCCCGCTGCTGGTGACGGCATCGATACCCGGCCCTGGACGAGCGTCTGCGAAAGTGACGACGGGGACGCAAAGGGCATCGTATCGCTGGTTCGTGAATGTTGCATCGGCTGCGCTTTGCCATGCAGCAATGTCTGAGACGTCGAGGAGCGCGACGGCGATTTGCTCGAAGCCTCTCCCTTTGTGCTGATGCTCCCTTGCATTCGCGCAGCGCCCTTGCGCAGGCGCTCGACTCCAAGCGGGTTGGGGGGAGGAACCGGAGTCGGCATCTCACCCACGCTAACCAACCCACTCTCGGACTTCGTCGCCCCGGTGTGGGTCACTGCCATTGCTCGCGCGCTCGCGAGTGCGCCCTTCTTCTGCAACAATCCCACGGAACAGAAGCGAACGATGAGTTGGCGAGCGCGGAGGGACTCGAGCTCGGAGTCATCAACGACTTGGAGTACGCTACGGCGCCCATCAAACAGCTGCAGCAAGCCGTGCTCTGGCTCGCTAAGCTGCGCCGCGTATTCTGAAGCCTTCGAAAAGTCGATTTCGAAAACTGCACCATCGGACAGCGCGACCTCGGGAATGCGGCGATGATTGTCCTTCAAGCGCAGTCCTTCCACGTACGAGGCACGCTCCGAGAGAGTACCAAGGGGAGCGCTCAATATCGAGCCAATGATGACACCGCAGGGCCCCCATCAAACAATAGGAGCAGCCAGCACAATACCTGCGAGCTGCTTTCCGGCCCTCTGGTGCACTTACCATGCGTCTGTTCCCAAATGAAGCGACGCACTTAAGCCGTGCCGGGTTGAGTCGATTCGCGGTAGGCTCAGCGCCGAGCTTATTCTATTCCTTGCGAGATTGTGCGATGGCGCCCGTCATGGGATTCCATGAAGCTTGAACTGTACGGGCGAACGAACGTCGGTAGGAAGCGAGCGCTCAACGAAGACAGCCTCGTCCTGCTGCCTGAGCTTCGCCTCGCGGTCGTCGCTGACGGGATGGGGGGGCAC
>JBGSMZ010000038.1:0-12391 GCA_041739845.1 Myxococcaceae bacterium | reverse complement strand
TACAAGACCGGACACGGGCTCAACCACAAGCTCGTCATGGAAGTCCTCTCCAACCCCGCAAACTACGCACTGGTGAAAGATGTCCCGACCATGGCGAGCGGCGCTTCGGTCGAGATTTCTCGGGCCCTCGTTCCTGAAACGGCGTGAGGATTGTTCAGTGAGCACGGCGGCGCGCAACGCACTGTGCCTCGCGCTCGACCATGGCCTCGAACGGATCATGGACTTGGCGCCCTCCTTACGCGACGTCTTCGGCGTCGTGAAAATTGGTTCCGCGCTGTTCACCGCCCGCGGACCAACCGTCATTCAGGCATTCAAGGCCCTCGGGTTTCGCATATTTCTTGATCTTAAGTTTCACGACATCCCCAACACGATGGAGGCAGCTGCAGCGGAAGCGGCGGCGCTCGGAGTGGATTACTTCACGATCCATGCGGCCGCCGGGACTCGAGGCATTTCCTCCGCTGTTCGTGGAGCTGCGGAAGGAGCCCGCCGCGCTGGTGCGCAACGACCCAAAGTATTGGCTGTGACCGTGCTGACGTCCATGGACGCCGAAATGCTTTCAGGTCTTGGGTGCACCGGTGACCTCAGCGCGCAGGTCATGCGACTTGGTCAAATGGCAAAGGCATCCGGCGTGGATGGGCTCGTTTGCTCCGCGCAGGAAGCGATCGCGCTGCGGCGTGCATTTGGTAGGGAACTATTCCTTTGCACGCCGGGCATTCGCCCCGACGGTGCGCAACGCGAGGATCAGGCGCGCGTCGGGACCCCGTATTCAGCGATAGCGGCAGGCGCCGATATGCTCGTGGTCGGAAGACCAATCTACGCTGCTCCGGACCCGGTCGCGGCTGCGAGAGAAATAGCGCAGCAAATCGCCGAGGCGCTGAATCACGGAAGCGGATAGGTTCGAGATTGTGCCACGCGCGCTCGTAACCGGAGGGGGGATTCGCGTCGGACGCGAAATAGCGATGGAACTCGCGCGCAGCGGATTCGATATTATTGTTCACTGCAGAAGTTCACAGAAGGGTGCCAGGCAGACGGCTGAGGAAATACAGAACCTCGGTAGAAAGGCTGAGGTTGTGGTTGCCGATCTTTCGGATTTGCCCCAGACGCGCCGCCTCGCCGATGGAATTGGTGAGCTCGATTGCCTGATCCTCAATGCGGCGCGCTACGAACATCGATTGCTGGAGGAGACCTCCGAAGGGGATTTCGAGGAGATGTTCGCAGTCAATGTTCGCGCGCCTTTTTTTCTCGTGAAGTGGCTCCTTCCATCGCTGCGCCGATCGCGCTTGGCCTCCATTGTCGCAATCACCGACGTGACCATCGACCACCCCTATTCAGCACTCCATCGCCTTGCGCACTATTCAGCCAGCAAGGCGGCGCTCGCCCAGCTGGTGCGATCCTGGGCGGTGGAGTTGGCACCTCAGATTCGCGTGAACGCTGTTGCGCCGGGGCCGGTGGCGGTCAGCGATGCAACGAGCGGCGCGGAACGCGATGCGATGATCCAACGCGTTCCTCTTCGTCGGGAGGGCTCCCCCCACGACGTGGCGGCTGCTGTCGCGTTTTTGGCGGCCAGTCCGTATGTAACCGGGTCCACGATTACCGTCGACGGCGGCTTGTCCGCATCATGAACAAATCCCAAGACTGGCTCAGTCTGAGACAAATGCGATGCGAATGCATCATGGGAATCCTGAACGCGGAACGATCCCGGGTCCAACCCGTCGAAGTATGGATTTCGGCTCGCCTCGACACCCGAGGAGCCGCACGCAGCGCTCGCCTCGCGGACACCATCGACTACGCGCGGTTGCTGGGAGAGGTTCGATTCATCCTCTGCGAAGGGCGCTTTCAACTCCTCGAGAGTGCGGCAGAGGCTATCGCAGCATGGATTGTAGCGCCTGCGACGCCGGATCTCACTCGCGCAAGCATCGAGGAGGTCGAAGTTCGTCTTTCGAAACCCGAGGCTCTCGATGGAGTCGCTGTTCCTGAAATCCGGATTCGCCGCCTCCGTGGAGACCTTCCAATGGTCACTGAGGTCAAGACATTCGGATGGGTAGACATCATCTTCGAAGCGCCTGAGTGCGGCGTGTACCGGGAGAGGCTGGCCCCTGGCGCAATCCTTCCAACCCACATTCACCGCGTCCTTGAGGAAGCGGAGCTGATTTTGGGGGACGGCTTGCTGTTGCAGGGGAAGGTCGTGTCAGCCGGAGACGCTCGGCGTTGGGCTCGCGGTTTTCCTCATCGCTACGAGAATCCAACGGCAGGGGCGCTGAGCTTTCTTTGCATCGATCGACCGCGCTTTCGCCATGACGACGAAATTGTGGTCGATGTTCCGGTCGCCGCGCTTGAACTTCCTCCGGCGGAACGCTTTTTCTAATCCGAAAGAAGCTGCTAAGCGACCGACTGTGAAGATGCGTCTATCGGTGGAGTTTGCAATTGCTGCTGCGCACTCGCTTCCCCATTCGCAGGGACCGTGTCGTAACCTCCACGGCCACAATTACCGGATCCTCGTAACCCTTGAGGGAACTCCCAAAGCCGATGGTATGGTGCGCGATTTCGACGAGGTCAAAAGGATCGTTTGGGACCGGGTGCTCAGCAAGGTTGACCATACGAATCTGAACGACAGTATCGAAAACCCAACCGCCGAGAACTTGATCCACTGGCTTTGGAACGAATTGAATCCGCTCTTGCCCGGTTTGGGTTCACTGACAGTTTGGGAAACTCCGGAGTACAGCGTGACGCTTGGGAAGCAATGACTTCCCAAAGGGCGTCCTCGCGTCGCGTCGACCGACCTGCGATGGAAATGGCAATCGGGTCCTTCTTGCGTGCGGCGGGTATCGCCTGGCGTCGGGGTCCGCTTGAGAAGACACCCAAGCGCGTGGCAGATGCTTGGGCAAATGAATTGCTTGCAGGCTACGGAAAAACCGCCGCTGAAGCGCTCGCCGAACGCTTTCCTGCCTCCCCGTACGGGGACAAATTGGTGATGGCGAGCGGGCTCCATTTCCGCTCGACCTGCCCCCACCATCTTCTCCCGTTTTCCGGAACCATCCACCTTGCATACGTTCCGCGCTCCGAGGTTGTGGGCTTTGGAGCACTTTCCCGTCTGGTCGAGACCTTTGCGGCTCGCCTCATTCTCCAGGAAGACCTCGCTTCCGAACTTGCACACGCGCTTTCGACGGAACTTCACTGTAAGGGCTCGGCCTGCCTCATCGAGGCTGAGCAAGCCTGCCTTCGCTTGCGCGGAGAGCGCCAGCATCGCGCAGTAACGCGGAGCGAAGCCTTCGAAGGAGTCCTTCGGCAAAAAGCTTGGCGCGCGCAGGTTTGGGAAAGAGCGCGCGCGGCCTCCACGTGACCACCAAAGCGCGCATCGCGTCCATGCGCAGCGCGATCGTCGATCTCGATATTCGCGATACGAGAGAAGTGTTGCAGCAGTATTCATGCGATGCGTCGGGACAACCCAGTGTACTCCCAGATCTCGTCGCTTTTCCGGCATCGACTTGGGAAGTCCAAAGGGTGGTCAGAGCCTGCGCCGCTCACCAAATTCCAATAACTCCAGCGGGCGCGCGAACCGGGAAGAGTGGAGGGTGTATTCCATTGCACGGTGGGGTTGCCCTTTCCTTCGAGCGGATGAACGCCATCCTCGAGATCGATCCGTCCGACAGCGTGGCGGTTGTGCAACCAGGGGTGGTCCTCGCCGATCTGCAGGCGCGCGTTGAAACATTTGGTCGTTTCTACCCGCCAGACCCGAATTCCCGAGGGCAGTGCACTATCGGCGGCAACATCGGCGAGAATGCGGGTGGGCCGCGAGCTCTGAAGTACGGCGTCACGCGAGATTATGTCCTGGGAATGGAGTGGGTGCTTCCTTCGGGTGAGGCCATTCGCGTGGGCCGCCGAACGATGAAAGGCGTCGCCGGTTACGACCTCACCGCGCTTTTCGTTGGCTCCGAGGGGACGCTTGGCATCGCCACAGAGGCAACGCTTAAGCTGATTCCGCTTCCAAATACGGTGAAGACGGCGCTCCTCGCATTTGGAACTGTTGGCGCAGCAGTCGCAGCGGCAGGGCGGATTCTCGACGCCGGACCACTCCCGAGGTGTCTTGAGTTGTTCGATGATGTCGCGATTGCCACTGTGGCCGGGCGTATCGGAATTCCCCAGGGGACCGGTGCGGCATTGATTCTTGAGGTCGATGGCGTCACCGACGAGGTGACGCTCGCGCTGATGCAGCACCACAACCAATGCGTTGATCCAGAGGGATTCCTCGGCACGTTTGTGGCCGCCAACGAGGCGCAGCAGGCCGCGATTTGGGAGGTCCGGGCGGCCGTTTCTAACGCGCTTCGCCAAGCCCATCCTTTCAAGTTGAGCGAAGATGTCGTCGTGCCTCGCGGAAAGATTCTCGGGTCCATCGAGGCTTTCAAACGGGTTCGCACAGACCCCGATATGGTCGTTTCAACCTATGGTCACGTGGGTGATGGCAACCTTCATGTGAACCTCCTCTCGAACCGACCTCTCAGCCCCTCGGCGTTCGCCTCTGCTGCTGCGCAGGTAATTGAAATTGCTCTAAAAAACGGTGGTTCCATAACTGGGGAACACGGCGTTGGATCGGCAAAATTGGGGTTCCTTCCCTTAGAACAATCCAACGCAGTTCGAGCGCTCCAGCGTTCTATCAGGGTCTTAATTGACCCCTTAGGTATTTTTAACCCTGGAAAAATCCACCTTCCTCTCGAAAAACATCAAATAAATCAGTGAGTTGAGAGAACGCGAAAGTCGGCATCCCGCTTGCTCTAGGGAGAGCCACCTTCACCACCCCACCTGGGAGGCGTCCGTGGCACACTGTGATTCTGTTGCACCCGAGGAAGAGGCAGTTGTCAGTACTTCAACGGCGCAGCGAGGCACCAAGAAGCAAGCTTCGCGCCGTCCAGATAGCGAGGCTTTGTCCTACTACCTTCGGAGCATGGGAGGACACAAGCAGCTCACACGAGAAGAGGAGTATGCGCTTTCTGCACGAGCGTTGCGCGGAGACGTGGAAGCGCGCCAAACGCTCGCCGTTCGTAACCTTCCATTCGTCGTGGCAGTGGCAAAGAAGTTCTCGAGTCGAGCGCGCCTCGAGGATCTCATTCAAGAGGGGAATGTCGGGCTCATGAAGGCCATTGAGCATTTCGATTCCCGAAAAAACGTCCGGTTTGCCACTTACTCCGTGTGGTGGATTCGCGCCTACATTAGCCGCTACCTGAAAGACAATCGCAGTCAGGTTCGGGGCGGAGAGCACGATCGAATCAGCATGAACGACTTTTCACTCGATACCCCAATCGACGAGACGAGCGATGCTACCTACATGGACCGAATCGAAGATGGGGCAGCTATCGCCGACGCCACCTATCTGCGCCTCGAGCAAGACGATGAAGTCTCAGCCGCACTCCATCGCGTCAAACGTCGCTTGGGCGACCTCGGCTGGGATATCCTCCAGGAGCGGCTCATTCAGGAGAAGCCGCGCACCCTTGAAGAACTCGGGGAACGCTGGGGTGTGTCCCGTGAGCGAGTCCGCCAAGTCGAACTCAAGACCAAGAGTTTCCTCGCGCGCTACTTGGCGGCTTTCAATGAGGATCGGGAAGTTGATGGTCCAAGCTTGGCTGCCTAGGCTTCGTCAGCTTCCGGTAGGTCGGTGTTCGAAACACGCCTCGCTGCGAAGATCGCGGAGCTAGTACAAATTCTCCCTGGTGGATTTGTCTTCGACCGCGGTCTTGCTGGGAGGCAATGGCGCAAGGGTTTTCCTCTCTTCGTCGGCCGCATCGACTTCGTCGGCAAAGCCCTTCTTGAAGTTCCGAAGTGCCGAACCAAGACTCTTTCCGAGGGTCGGTAGCCTGCTCGATCCAAAGAGGAGAAGCAGTGCAAAGAGAATCAGCAGTATTTCCATCCAACTCAATCGCATGAGTCCTCCATACTTGGTTGCGCCATCCCTATCAGAATCAAAGGGAAATTATGCAGATGCTCCGGTTGCGGTTCGCTTTCGGAGAGCCTCCGGAGAGGCAAGGCCGCGAAGGAGGGCTTCAGCGGTCGCCTGGTTCTTCCGCGCCAGTTCGAGGAACTGGTGCTGACTGCGCACCAATTCAGCTCCAGGTGCCAGGGGGATGGAAACGTATTTTCCCTGGGAGTTTAGGCGCCGCGCTTTCACATTGTCGCGTAATCCGATGCCTAACACTTCATGGAGAATTCGGTTCTTGAGGTCCACGTCCTCCACAGGAACCAGAACTTCGACCCGACGGTGAAAATTGCGCGGCATCCAATCTGCGGAAGAAATGAAGACGTCAGCCTGCAGTCCCTGACCAAATGCAAAGGTGCGCGAATGCTCAAGAAAGCGATCCACGATGCTAACGACGCGAATATGCTCGGAGAGCCCCGGAACTTGTGGGCGAAGGCAGCAGATCCCACGGATGAGCAAGTCGATCTCTACACCTGCTTGGCTCGCCGCGTAGAGCGCGAGAATCACGTCCGGATCTACCAGCGCATTCAATTTGGCGATGATTCGGCCAGGTTCACCGCGGGCTGCTTTGGAAGCCTCGCGGGCAATGAGCGCAAGAATCTTCGTTTGAAGGCTTACCGGCGCGACGGCGAGTCGCCTCCATGCAGGTTGGGTGGAATACCCGGTGAGCAAGTTGAAGAGCGCTGAAACATCTTCGGTGACTTCTGGCCGCGCGGTGAAAAGGGACAAGTCCGTGTAGGCCCTCGCCGTGGTAGAATTGTAGTTTCCCGTCCCCAGGTGCGCATACCGACGGATGCCTGTCCCTTCTCGGCGAACCACCAAGGTTACTTTGCAGTGGGTCTTGAGTCCAATGAGCCCGTAGGCGACATGGACGCCACTCTCCTCCATACGTCGCGCCCAGGCGATGTTGTTGGCCTCATCGAGGCGGGCCTTTAGCTCCACCAGCACGGCGACTTGTTTCCCGTTCTCCGAAGCCCGCATGAGGGCGCGACCCACCGCGCTGTCTCCTGTGGTGCGGTAGAGCGTTTGCTTGATCGCAAGGACGTTGGGGTCGTCAGCGGCCTCCTCCACGAAGCGGACAACACAATCAAAAGATTCGTAGGGATGATGGAGTAAGATGTCGCGCTGCCCCACCAGTTGCAGGAGCGACTCGGCCGCGTTGATCGCCGCGGGAATGACGGGGACGAAGGGTTCGACCTTGGTCTCTGGGCGAGGATCTGCATCTCCCAAGGCGGCGAGATCTTGCAGTTGTGCTGGGCCGTCCAATCGGTAGACGTCGAGGGGAAGGAGGTCGAGTGCCGCAGTGAGTTGGACTTCGAGATTGACGGAAGCGCTCGCATCGATTTCTAGTCGAACGACTGCGCCTCTATCGCGCTTGCGAAGTTCTTGCTGAATGGACGCGAGGAGGTCCTGTGACTCCTCTTCATCGATGTCCAGATCCCAATTCCGAGTGAGGCGAAAGATTGCGGAACTCTCGACTTCATATCCTGGGAACAAATCGCCAGCATGCATCAGGATCAAGTCTTCGAGGAGCAACCGATCGGTGCCTCGAGAGTGAGGAAGCGCAACGAGGCGAGGAAGCACGCTGGGAACTTGAACGACGGCGAGGGAGGTTTCGCCTGGAGCCCGCTTCTTCCTCCCCGCAGCGCGCCTCAGTGCCAGCGCCAAATTGATCGATTTATTGCGTAGGTGCGGGAACGGGTGAACAGGGTCGACAGCGAGTGGCGTGAGGGCCGGGAACACGGACGCTTGGAAGTAGGCCTTGGCAGCTGCGCGCTGCTCGAGTTTCAGGCCGTGTCGCCCGACCAGCGCCATGCCTTGCGCAGAAAGCAGCGGAACCAACTCCCGTTTCCAAATGGCGTATTGGAGTTCCACCATCGCATGCGTGATCTCTGAAATAGCGCCCAATTGTTCTGATGGAAGCATCCCGTCAGCGGGAAGGTCCGCGACACCTCCCTGGAGTTGCTGGTGTTTCAGGCCAGCGACGCGCACCATGAAAAATTCGTCCAAGTTGCTCGAAGTAATCCCAAGAAACTTGATCCTCTCGTAGAGCGGCAATTCCGGGTTGCGCGCTTCAGAAAGAACGCGCTCGTTGAAAGCCAGCCAGGATAGCTCCCGATTGAGGAAAAGTTGCCGGTCGGAATGGATAGATGCCACGGCGTAGTTTGGTCAAACTTCCCAGTACAAGGGAAATCCTAGCACGCCAAGCCTCAGAGAATCCAAATTCGACTGCGGTAGTCCCTCCGGCTTGCGGTACGTTGATGTCGGATCGATGCCATGACGAAGCGTTCAGACGACCTCATTGCTGCCATCGACGTGGGAACAAATGCGGTGCGCCTGGAGATCGCCCGCGTAAAGTCCGACGGCACGCTAGAGACGATTCACGCGGAACGCGATGCAGTACGACCAGGCGAAGGATTGTTCACCTCCGGAACGATTCGCCGAGAAATCCAGGATCGGTTGGTCGCCGCATTAGCGAGATTTAATGCACTATGTCGCAGGTATGACGCGAAAGTCCGGGCCGTCGCTACCTCCGCTCTACGGGAAGCGAAGAATCGCGATGACGTCGTCAATCGCGTGCGCGCAGAGGCCAATCTTTCCCTCGAGGTCATTTCTGGTCGCGAAGAGGCGCGACTCATCTGTCTTGGCGTATTCCAAGGCTTTCCCGCATCCATACGCAGCCTCTGCATCGACATCGGCGGTGGAAGCACAGAAGTGATCGTAGCCGATGGCGATCGCCCTCGCGATCTCTGGAGCGTGGAACTCGGCGCTGTTCGGATGACTGAGTTCTTCAAAGCGAAAGGTCGGGTGAACAAGAAGCATCTTCGCTTGATGCGCGAATTTGCACTCGAGAAATTTGACGAAGCACAGATGACCGCAAGCAGAGGGGCGCTTCAGCACGCTCTTGGATCGAGTGGAACCATCGAAGCACTGGTAGCCTTCGCTGCGCGAGAAAGTGCGCATTCTGCAAGCGCCGCCGACATCGCTCGCGCCGTCGAAGCAATCGCCCAGATGGATCTTGAGAAACGGGAGCGGCGCTTCGACGCGAGCCGCGCCGAAGTGATCCTCGGTGGCGCGGTGGTCCTCGAGGCGGTCATGGGCTCCCTGAAGATTCCATCGATTCGGCCGACCGACCGAGGATTGCGCGACGGCGTGCTCTATGACCTCTTGGGGAAACGAGGTGTCGGCTACGCCTATCCGTCGCTGGGCGAGGCGAGCTTGGCGATCGGTCGAAGGCTTGGGTTTGGGGAGCCGCACGCAGTCCAAGTGAGCGGTCTCGCTCTCCAGCTTTTTGATGCGCTCGCTCCATCGCAGCAGCTGCCCAGGGGAGCACGCCCTTGGCTGGAAGCGGCAGCCTTTCTCCATGATGTTGGATACGCGGTGAGCGCCTCGCGGCACCACAAGCACGCTCACTACCTCATTCTCAACTCCGATATTCCTGGGCTTTCAGACCGGGAGCGCGGACTCGTCGCCGCCATCGCACGTTTTCATCGCCGGTCCCCCCCCGATACGAAGCATCCTCTGATGCAACAGTTCACGGAAGCGGAGCGGAAGATAGTCCAGAAGTGCGCGGTGATCCTTCGCGTGGCCGATGCGCTGGATCGCAGCCACCACCAACCTGTCGAAAAGCTCTCTATTTCCCTCGATGCAGTGGCAGTGCGATTCCTCATCTCGTCTCGACATCCGATTGATCTCGAAATGTGGGACCTCGACGGGGAAGCGGATCTCTTTCGCGAGGTCTTTTCGAAGACCCTGGTCGTAAGAAGGCGTCGTCTGTCGTCGCGCGCCAAGCCAATGGGACAGCAACCGAGGAAGAGGCTGGGGCCGAGCACTCGCCTCCGCGCGCGGGACCGCTGACCTTCGTCATCGCGCCACTCCTGGAAGCGCTCGCGATTCGCTTCGCGCTTTCCGTGCCTTGCGGGGAACGCAGGCGATACGGTAGGGGGAACTCCCAACTACGACACCCTCTATGCACGTCCGCGCCGAAGAAATCCACGAAGGGGGTCTTCACCTCGCTGAAGCGATCGATCGCAAATTGCTTGAAGAAGCGCTCGCCCCTTGCATCGGCATTCGCTTCGTTGCTGCCTCCAGCCTGGAGGCAAAATTCCAACGGATAGCAGGTGTTATTTGGGTCAGTGCATGCTTCGAAGTCGAGGTCGCCGTCCCCTGTCGACGCTGCCTGAAAGAAGTCCAACAGAAATTCCCTGTTGAATTCTCGGTGCGAATGCTTCAGGAAGGCGCCCGTTCTCCTGGAACGCACTCGCAGCGAACGCATCGATCGAAGCGAGAGCGAGATTTTGAACAGGAAGCGGGCGGAAGTTTTGAGATGGACCAAGTAGACGTAGAAACTTTTGATGGCAGGACGATCGATATGGATCCGATCGTGCGAGAACATGTATTGCTCGCCGTCCCGGAGATGGTGCTGTGCAAGGATTCCTGCAAAGGGTTATGTCCGCATTGCGGCCAAGATTTGAACGAGACGCAGTGTGGCCATGAGGCAAATTTTGCAGGCGCGCCTCGCTTGGATGCGCTCGCAAACGTGAAATTGAAGGGTTGATGCACTAGGTAGACATCGAATTCGGGGAGTAGTTGCAATGGGTGTTCCCAAAAAACGAACTTCAAAAATGCGCCGCGATCGACGCCGAGCCTCTAACAACAGGCTTCGACACGCGCCCGCGCTCGGCCGCTGTAGCAACTGTGGAGCTGCGTTGATTCCCCATCGGGTTTGCCCCGCATGTGGCCAATACGCTGGGCGGACCGTCGTTGTTATTAAGGAATAGCCAGGAGCTTGCGGATGCGTCGCGCACACCGCGCCTGCGAAAAATCCTTTGCGGTGACAACGCTTGCGGCTTGTGCACAGAGTAAGTCTTGTGACGGGCGCACAAATTATCGGCACTGGCAGCTACCTCCCTGAGAGGATCGTTACCAACGCGGAACTCGCTCAGCGCATCGATACCACCGACGAATGGATCGTCAGCCGAACAGGGATTAGGACCAGGAGGATTGCCGCTCCGGGTGAATTGACGTCTGAGATGGCCATTCATGCTGCGCGCCTCGCGCTAGAGATGGCGGAAACGAAGCCCAGTGAAGTGGGAATGATCGTCGTGGGGACCATTACTCCCGACATGCCGATGCCTTCATGCGCAGTATTCGTTCAGCATGGAATCGGCGCCACCAATGCCTTCGCCTTCGATATTGCCGCAGCGTGCGCCGGGTCCCTCTATGGGCTGTCCATCGCAGCGCAATATGTTCGAAGTGGCGTCGTCAAGCGCGCTCTGGTCATTGGAGTGGAGATGCTAAGCAGCGTCACCAACTGGTCTGACCGTAATACGTGTGTTCTCTTTGCCGATGGCGCCGGCGCGATGGTCATCGCCCCTTGCGACGACGAGAGACGCGGGATCCAGACGATCCATCTTCATTCCGACGGCGCGCTCGCCGACCTCCTCACGATCCGCGCCGGAGGCACCAAATTTCCGATAACCCAGGAACTCCTCGATCAGAATGCGCACAAGGTGGCGATGGCTGGACGTGAAGTGTACCGCGTCGCAGTGACCTACCTTTCCAGTGCCCTTCAGGAAGCTATGGACGCCAATCGCTTGAAAGCGGCGGACATTTCGCGACTCGTCGCACACCAAGCCAACCTGAGGATTCTCCAGTCCGTCTTGGAGAAACACGGCATTCCACTTGAAAAAGCTTGGATCAATATCGATCGCTACGGCAACAATTCGTCCGCTTCCATTCCCATATCGCTGGACGAAGCAGTTCGCGGGGGAGCGATCAAGAAAGGCGACGTCGTAGCGATGTTGGCGCTCGGAGCCGGTATCTGTTGGGGAAGCGCAATTGTCCGGTGGTAGTGCGGTGCTAAAACTCGCTTGCCTGTTCCCAGGGCAGGGTAGCCAGACTGTGGGAATGGGCGCAGCACTCTGCGCAAAATACCCCGAGGCGCGCGATGCCTTTACCGAAGCGTCCGATGCGCTTGGGTTCGATTTGGCGGAATTGTGCAATCAGGGTCCTGAAAGCGAACTGACAAAGACCATCAACGCGCAACCTGCAATTTTGACAGTCTCCATTAGCGCCTGGCGCGTTTGGTCTTCGCGCGCCCCCGTCGCCCCAGTCGCCATGGCGGGGCATTCCCTTGGGGAACATTCAGCGCTCGTCGCTGCTGGTGTCCTTTCGCTCGCACAGGCCGCAAGAGCGGTGCGCTTGCGCGGGCAATTCATGCAGGAAGCGGTCGCTCCTGGAAAGGGAGCGATGACCGCCGTACTCGGCCTCTCGGCGGATCGGGTGGCGGAGGTGTGCCAGCGAGCTGCACAAGGGGAAGTGTTGAGTGCGGCGAACCTCAATGAACCGAATCAAACCGTGATCGCAGGGACGACGGGAGCCGTGTTCCGTGCAGAGCCACTGTTGCTAGCTGCAGGAGCGAAG
>JBGSMZ010000016.1:0-3523 GCA_041739845.1 Myxococcaceae bacterium | reverse complement strand
GGTGCACGACGACAGGCCGCGGGTAGGTTTGACCGAGCCGCACCGCGGCAGCGCGCAGCACGGTCTCTGGAGCCTCCCAGGGGCGATGAATGAAGCGCGCTGGCATCTGCGCAAGTTCTGGCACCCAGCGACGAACGTAGTCGCCCTGTGGATCAAAATTCTCACCCTGTGTAACGGGATTAAAGATGCGAAAATAGGGTTGCGCATCGCAGCCACAGCCGGCCGACCACTGCCAGCCGGCGTTGTTCTGCGCCCAGTCTCCGTCCGTGAGGTACTTGAAGTAGTGCGCCTCACCTCGGCGGTAGTCGATGAGCAGATGCTTGCAGAGAAAGCTCGCTGAGACCATTCGAGCGCGGTTGTGGACGAAGCCCTCGCCGAGCAACTGACGAGAGGCAGCGTCTACGATCGGGTATCCGGTCTGGCCCAGTACCCACGCCTGCCACAGCTCCTCGTTTTTCTGCCAGGGGAACCCTGAGAAGCTTGGTTGAAAGGGCTGCTCGAGGAGTTCGGGCCGGTCCCAAAGCGTGCTGTGGGTAAACTCGCGCCACACCAGTTCGTTGAGAAATGCGCGGCCAGATTCTGTTCCACTGACCGCATTCTCGACCGCTGTCCAGACTTGGCGTACCGAGACGGTGCCAAACTTGAGATCCGCCGAGAGGCGACTTGTGCCGGCGAGATCCATTCGGTCTCGATGAACTGAATAGGCCGCCGCTGCCTGATTTAAAAACTGCCTGAGCCGTGCCTTCGCAGCGCGCTCCCCTCCTCGAAGAAGCGAGGTGTTGCGCTCGATTCCGAGTTGCTCGCAGGTCGGAATGGCAGTCACCGAGGGGCGAATGTCGCTCGGCACCGGAGGCAAACGACGCAAAGGCGGCTGAGGCCGGCCCACCGAAACTGTCTGATGAAAAGCCCGGGCGAAATGGCTGAACACCGAATATGGCTTTCCTGTCTTCGTGCGCAGCGTACCCGGAGGCAGCAAGGTTTCGCCCTCGAACAGATTGAACTTTGAGCCGAGCGCTTCCAAGATACGCCGGTCACGCTCTCGGGCGAAGGGTTCTACCCAGCGCTGTGCGACCACGCGATCGGCCCGCCATTCGTGGGCTAATCGAGGAACGACCTCAACGCTCTTGCCGGCGACGACGAGCAGGCGCGAGCCACGTTCTGCGAGTTCGTCGGCGAGGACAAGAAGCGAGTCGAGCAAGAACTGCATGCGGTGCGGCAGCTCGCGCGCCCGTGCGGGTGCAAAGAAATAGGGGTCGAGTACAAACAACGGAATGGCCTCTCCGCCAGCCACCGCGTCTCGGAGGGGCGCATGGTCGGAGAGGCGCAGGTCCTTGCCGCGAAACCAGACGATGGTTCGCATGCTCACCGCAACGGTGCTGAAAGTGGTTTTGACTCGCGATGCTGATGACAGGTGTCGTTGGCGCAGCGGCCGGTAAGCCGCAGCCGATTCTTGGCGAACACGCGATAAGCGAGGTCGAGGAGCTGGCGAACGCCGGGGAGGCGGGTCAGCGACACCAACGGACGGAAGCCAATCGCGGTATAGACGTGTCGGAACACTTCGACTCCCGTCACCAACGTACCGTCGGGGAGGCGTCCATGAATCTGGTCCATCAAGGTGTCTAAGGGCATGCCTACTGAGGCAGCATCAAATCCAACCTCCGCAATGTCGAGAAAGCGGATGCGCTGCTTTTTGTCGCGGCTGCGAAGCATGGTCATCTCGCGTGCGCAAAGTGGACACGCTCCATCAAAAAAGACCTCGATGTCAAAGTTGGCGAAGGCCATTGTTGGCGGGTGTTGGTTTGTTGGGTCTTCTGGCGCAAGCATTCTGTGCCGCTCTTCATTCGAGATGCAATGAGGTCGGGATCGGGGTGAGAATGCGAAACTGAAGTCTGAGGGGCGTCAATGCATTTCGATTTGCGGCCTCCATTGATTGCTGGTTGGCCGTCGGCACGGAACGCGCACGAGATTGGCTGTGCCCGGACTGGTTGGTCGTCATCGCTTCCTCCCATCGCGGTCGGGTGCGCGGGAGTCGGCGTCGTGGTGTCTTCGCGCGAGGGCTCCCTCGGGCTCACCGTAGGACGTGCTCGTCTTCGCGAAGGCTGGGGTGATTCGCTCCAGCTCCTCGCCGATGCCTTTCTTCAGGGCGGCAAATGCCTCTTCTGGGGTCTCGACGTAGCAGAAAAGCTCGAGGTCCTGCGCGCTGATCATCCCGTGGCGGAGCAGCGCCTCGAAGTTGATGATTTCCTGCCAATAGCTACGTCCGTAGAGCAGCACCGGAATCGGCCGAGCGATTTTCTTGGTCTGGGAAAGGGTGAGAATCTCCCACAGTTCATCAGGGGTGCCGAATCCGCCAGGGAACGCGACCATGCCGCGGGCGAGGTGCGCGAACCAGAGCTTGCGCGTAAAGAAGTAGCGAAACTCGAACCCGAGGCCAGGTGTGATGTAGGGGTTCGGCCGCTGCTCATGGGGCAGACCGATGTTGAGACCAATGGTTCGCCCGCCGGCATCCACCGCACCTCGATTCGCGGCCTCCATGATTCCCCCTCCGCCGCCGGAACACACGATGAAGCGCCGTGCCTCGAACGGCAGCGAGAGCGACCACTCGGTGACCAAGCGAGCCAACTCACGCGCGTCCTTATAGTAGCGGCCCAGGGGGCCATCTTCGCGAAGGCGCGCCGAGCCGAAGAACACGATGGTGTCCTGAATCTTCTCGCGCGCGAAGGCTTGCAGCGGCTGAAGATACTCAGCGAGGATCCACAAGGGACGGCCTTCGTCGCTGTCGAGGAACGCTGCGTTTTCGTAGGCGAGCACGGGGTCGGAGTTCATGGAAAAACCTCCAGTCGCTGGTCGGGGCATTGCCTTGCAAGCGCTTGCGTTCGCCGGTCTTGCGCATGCGCGAGTGACGACGGGCGTGCGGTGGGCACCCTAGAACTCACTGAAGTAGGGTCGTCGGTGTCGCGCCACGAGGACGTCGGAAGTCGCGGCGCGGAGCACCCCTTCTGCAACACTGCCGACGAGAACGTGAGCGAGCCCGGTCCGCCCCTGCGTTCCCATCGCGATGAGGTCTGAGCTTCGGTTTTTGGCCTCGTCGAGGATCGCCTGTCGCGGATCCCCGGTCGTAAGGACCACATTCCACAGCCGATCGGTCTTGACCGTGTCGAGGAAAGCGAGCAGCTCGGCGCGTGCGCGCTGCGCGGCTTCGACTCGGCTCTGGTCCATATCGAGGACGAGCGTTGCCTCGGTGACGTACACCGGGTTTGGCGGGGAGACGACGTGGACCACGTCAATCTTCTCGGTTGCTGGGTCGCATATGCGAAGCGCAAGCTCTAGCGCGAGCCGTGAGCTGTCCGACATGTCGACGGCGACCAGCGGTCGCCGGTAGGTCGCTTCGGGAACTCTCGCCACGACGGCGGTGATGGGCATCCTTCACGTGAATCGACGATTTACCGCAATTCCGCCGCCGCGAACCGACTCAAGCCTCATCTCGTGATCTTGCACTCGGGCAGTGCTTTCTGGAATTCCT
>JBGSMZ010000121.1:0-4175 GCA_041739845.1 Myxococcaceae bacterium | reverse complement strand
GAGCGTGTTTTCCTGGAATCCGCGGGCACCCCAGTTTCACCCGCCCTTGCTGCCGGTATTCCCGCACCTCCTCCCACCGTCGCGCACTTCGCACCTTGCACACTCGAACTTCCTGCCGTAGAGGGGACCTGCAAAAAAACGTTGATCAATTCTCACACGTCTCGAAGCTGACGCTTGGTGCCGCAACCCTCTCTTCCATGGGGCCCTTGCGGTTGCGTCAGGGCTTTTCTCATCGAAGCCAGCGAGCGTGGCGGACAAACCAAGGAGCCGAAAATGTCAGAAGTCCAAGCCAGCGAAGCCTCCCCAAACACTCCTCAGGCAATGCCTCCGATGAATCCATTGGAGCCTCAGGCAATGCCTCCCATGAATCCGTCCGGGCCCGTCGGAATCACGATGCGCCAGATGCTCGAAGCGGGGGTCCACTTCGGTCATCAAACCCGGCGCTGGAATCCGAAGATGAAGCCCTACATCTTTGGCGCGCGAAACGGGATTTACATCATCGACTTGCAGAAAACGGTGGGGCTTGCTCGCGCCGCGCTTCGCTACGTTACGGAAGTCACCGCCGGCGGATCCTCCGTGCTCTTCGTCGGTACGAAGCGACAGGCGCAAGAGGTCATCCGCGAAGAGGCCAAACGTTGCGGGCAATTCTTCGTCACCAACCGCTGGCTCGGTGGAACGCTGACCAACTTCAAGACCATCAAGCAAGGCATCGACCGCCTCAAGACGATTGAAAAAATGTCGGAAGACGGGACGTTCGACCTTCTTCCGAAGAAGGAAGTTTCAGGTCTCCAACGCGAACACGACAAACTTGAGCGCAATCTTGGAGGCGTGAAAGATTTGCGGAAACTCCCGGGCGCACTTTTTGTCATCGACCCGCGCAAGGAAGACATCGCCGTTCACGAGGCCAATCGCCTCGGCATTCCGGTCATCGGGCTCGTGGATACGAATTGCGATCCCGACGGAATCGACTATCTCATCCCTGGCAACGACGACGCCATTCGATCGGTGAAGCTTTTTACCAGCAAGGTTGCCGATGCCTGCATCGAAGGCTCCGCCCGCTACCGAAACTCCGGTGCGGCAGAGCGCGAAGAGGCAGAAGAGCGCCGCCGAGAAACTGGCGGGCGATTCGATAGCGATCGAGATCGCCGCCGCGCGCCGCGCAGAGATGGGCGCTCCCCGGTGGTAGAGCACAAGTATGGGTCGCCAGCTGAATCCGCTGGCACGGATACGGCCTCGGATGAAAAGGCTTCCCCTGAAACTGGAAGTGAAGCCATCACTGCTCCCCCAGTGGCTTCGAGCGCCGCAGTCGCCCCCGCACCTGCGGCAGTAGCCAAGCCCGACGCGCAAGACAAGGGGGACTAAGTGTCCGACATCAGCGCTGCGATGGTAAAAGACCTCCGCGAAAAGACGGGCGCGGGAATGATGGATTGCAAGAAAGCCCTCGTCGAAGCCGCGGGTGACTTCGCCAAAGCCTCCGAGTGGCTCCGCAAGAAAGGCATCACCAAAGCCGCCGCCAAAGGCGACAGAATTGCGGCCGAAGGACTGGTGGGTCTCGAGGTCGCTGACGGAGGCAAGCTCGTCACCGCCGTCGAAGTCAATTCGGAGACGGACTTCGTTGCGCGCAATGAAGAATTTGTGGCGCTGGTCGGTGAAATGGTGCGCAGCGTCGCTGAGCATGCGCCCACAACCGTCGCGGAACTTCTCGAAACGAGCGACGCATCGGGCAAGAAACGCAAGGACCTGTTGATCGAAAAAGTGGCGGCTATCGGCGAAAACATCACCGTTCGCCGATTTGCACGCATTGCAGCGGGCCCCAACGCCGTGGTCGGCGGCTACCTGCACAGCAACGGAAAGCTCGCGGCGTTGGTGGAGATTGCTGGCAGCACCACCCCCGACGCAGCGGAACTCGCTCGCGAGTTGGCAATGCAAGTCGCAGCGATGAAGCCCGCCTTCATCGAGCGCGATGGGATTCCTGCCCGCACGCTCGCCAAAGAAAAGGAAATCATTAGCGCGGACCTTCTTCGCACCAAAAAGCCCGAGGCAGTGTGGGAGCGGATCACCATTGGCAAAATAGAAAAGTTTTATGAAGACAACGTTCTTGTGGATCAAAAGTGGATCAAGGACGACTCCAAGAGAGTGAAGGACCTTCTTTCCGAACTGGGGAAAAAGCTAGGCTCCCCCCTGCGCGTTGGCCAAGTGGCGCGGATCGAAGTTGGCGAGGGCATTGAAAAGCCGAAAGAAGACCTCCGCGCTGAAGTCGAAAAAACATTGAAAAGCTAGAACCGCTGGTCGGCGCAATTTGAGTGCGGTGGTCGCATCGAAGGCATAGTGTCCCTCAGCGGATGGAGCGCCTTGCCGACACCACCTCGAAACGCAAACGCATTCTCCTGAAGCTCTCGGGAGAGGGCTTGATGGGCGATGAAAAATACGGGATTCATCCCCCCACACTCGTTCGCATCGCTAGCGAACTCAAAGACCTGGTCGCAAGCGGCGTCGAGGTAGCGATTGTATTGGGAGGTGGAAACATCTTCCGGGGGGTCGCTGGCGCCACCAAAGGTATGGATCGGGCGGGCGCCGACTACATGGGAATGTTGGCGACTTGCATCAATTGCCTCGCCCTCCAAGATGCGCTGGAGCGAAACGGCAGCGTTACCCGTGTGCTTTCGGCAATCAAGATGGAGCAAATCGCGGAGGCCTACATTCGTCGACGGGCGGTGCGCCACCTCGAGAAGGGTCGCATCGTCATTTTTGCCGCCGGAACGGGAAATCCCTACTTCACCACCGATACCGCCGCGGCGCTTCGGGCAATGGAGATCGGCGCTGACTTCATCCTCAAAGCGACTCGCGTCGACGGCGTCTACGATGCGGACCCTCTCAAACACCGCTCTGCAAAGCGCTTCGCAAGTCTCACCTACCTCGACGTGCTTGCCAAGCAGCTAACGGTCATGGATTCGACGGCCATTTCTCTTTGCATGGACAACGCATTGCCAATCGTTGTGTTCGACATGACCCGACAAGGTAACATCGCAAGAGCCGCCCACTCCCCCGAACAAATCGGGACCCTGGTCGGCGCAGCCCAAACAGTCCTTGCTTAACGAGGAGTTTGCCAATGCCCGTCAACGACGAAGCCATGAAACATCTCGCCGAACAAATCAGCAAGAACCTCGATGGACTCAAAGCGTCGCTGCTGAAGATTCGTACCGGGCGCGCGAGTCCCGCGATGCTCGATGGGGTACGAGTCGATTACTATGGGACGCCAACGCCGATTTCCCAATGCGCGGCCATCGCTGCTCCAGAAGCGCGCCTTTTGACGGTGAAGCCTTGGGACAAGTCCCTTCTGAAGAGCCTTGAAAAGGCACTCCACGAAGCCAATTTGGGCCTCACGCCGCAAAACGACGGCGAGATTATTCGGCTGCCCATTCCCTTGATGACCGAGGAGCGTCGCAAGGACATCGCGAAGCAGGTGAAGGCCGTCGGGGAAGAGCACAAAGTGGCAATTCGAGGGTTGCGCCGGGAGGCGAACGAACGCTTAAAGGCACTCCTCAAGGACAAAAGCATTACCGAGGACGACAACAAGCGCGGCGGGGAAGCCATTCAAAAACAGACCGACGCTGGCGTCGTCGAGGTGGATCAGATTGTTTCCAGGAAAGAAAAAGAGGTCCTCGAGGTCTGAGCATGCGCGCCGCCGAGACAGGCAATCGCTAGCGATCGAAACGCACGTTCACGACCGCAATCGCGCGCACCGTCTGTCCACTCCGATTTCGACCTGGTACCCATCGCTTAGAGAGAGCGCAGCGACGTGCTTCTCTGGCGAAGCCATTTCCAGGATCGTTCGTCGCGTCAGCCGAGAGGACCCGACCGTCGGCACCGACGTCCACGCGAAGCATCACCACCGCACTGTTGACGAGCGCTTCGTCGGCTTCCTTGGGAAATGGGCAGTCCCATTGCAATTCACCAGCAAGCCTCGGGCTTTCTGAGGCATCGACATCTCCCTTGGTTCCCCCACCGCCCGCAACGCCACCGGGGAGTGGATTGGAAGCACGGACGGGAATCGTCGCCGTTCCCTTCGCGAGCGTAGCTCCTCCAACATAGCTCGGATTGCTCTGCGATTCGGGGATGTCAAAAACACCATCGGGCGCCGTGAGCGCTTTTCCGGAAGCGGCGGCGGCGGGTGC
>JBGSMZ010000141.1:0-2168 GCA_041739845.1 Myxococcaceae bacterium | reverse complement strand
CAACTACCTCCATCGCCACTACTGCAGGAGGAGTCGTCCAGCGAGGTGTAGAGAGCGGCGACGCTAGCCAAGCGTTCAATCAAAAGGCAATCCTGTCCGACGCCAAAAGTGGCTTTGTATTTGGACTCGCGGCGGTGCCCGCAGGAAAAGCGCTCTCAATAGTCGAAGCGAAGGTCGTCGCGCCCGTCTTTCGGCGGGTCACGAGTGCCGAGGCAACGGTTGGGGCGAAGACGCTTGGAGCAGGCAGCCAGATCGACTACGCTGTACGGCCTGCTACGCCGGTTGGCAGGCGAGGAGCGCCTATGGCCGTGCCACGCGGCACGAATGCGCCTGCAATGATCGGTGGAAGGAGCTTCAGGGGTCACGCGCTCGATCAAATGCAAAGCCGAGGCTTCACTCCAACGGTCGTGGAGAACGCCATTCAGCATGGTTCAATGACCCCCGGGAACAGGGCCGGTACATTTCAGCACGTGTTCGAGGGGGTTCGGGTCATTACAAACGAGGCCGGTGACGTGATAACGGTCATTCATCGAAGTGGCAAGCCATGACGACTTTGACTCTGCAAGGAGAGCTAGGGCGAAGGGTGTTGATCACCGTGCTCGGGTACGAACGGGAATTGGCGGTAGGCGGGGATGATGGAAATTGGCTGCGATGTTATGCCGAGGTGGAGAATGGCGCGTTTCGCGGCGCCGTCAACGGGTCGTTCGCAACAACCGACTTCTCGCAATTCCTAAACGAAATAGACCGGGTCATGTCCGGCGTCGGTTCCGTTGCGTCCTTCACCACCATGGAGGAAGCACTAGATTTCCGGATAGAAGTCGGTCGCACTGGTCAGGCTATCGTAACCGGAAACCTACGCGAGCTTGGAGAATTCGGAACTGAGTTGTCATTTGCTTTTGAATCCGACCGTTCGTTCCTGACAGCGACACACTCCGACCTGAAGAGGTGCGTCGCAAGGTTTCCAGTGAAGTGAGCTTCTCCCTATTTGGTGCGTAATCCGACGAAGTCGATCACTCATGCCGGAGGAACTCGATCGTCGTTTGCGAGGAAGGCGACGGCTTGGGGAACGCGAAGTGCCAGGAGAAGCCGTGACGCCCCTGGAAGTACAGTAGAGTAGCCCCCTTGAGAATCGGACCGGCTCCTATCTGGTAAGGTGCTGGTTTATGGAGGAGAAAGCGAAGGTTGGTGAAGTGAGAGCCGTTGGCGTGGAAGGTGTCAGGCGATTGCGAAGGCGATTCTCGGCAATGGAAGAAATGAGCCTGCTGACAGAAGCTGAGCAACCAGGGGTTGCATTTCGTTGGCATCGGTGCGGTACGGGATTGACGCAAACCTCGTGTTTCAATGGAGGAGGCACCGTGACGATGGGAGTCTTTTGGCGCTGACTGCAGGCGAAGCCGTGGTTGCTGAATCAGAGGTTGTGAAACTAAAGGAGCAGCTGGAGGAACTTCAGCGGATGCGCGGTCAAAGACCGAAGACATCGGGATTCTTCGTGCCACGATTGAGGTCGCGCGAGAAAAAACTACTCTCGCCCGCGCTGTTGTCGAAACTCGAGGCTTCGCTGTGAGAGCCGTAGCCAGAGCTCTTGTGGTTTCTCGGTCAACCTTAGTCGCCGACGGTCCACACCTGCCAAGAGACAGAGAGACTCCAATGAGAATGGAGAGGCCCTGGAACGACTCCGTCAAGTGGCGTCAATCAGGCAGACGTACGGGTACCGCAGGGCGACGGCCGTTGTGAATCGACAAAGGTGTCTCGATGGGAACGCCGTGATTAACCACAAGAGGGCCTACCGACTGATGGTAGCATCGTGCCCGCCCGGAGAATTGTAGCAGACCGATGCCCTCTCGACGTAAGACGCGCCAACTCCCCGCGTGACCCCTTCCAGCGACCGCCTCGCTGAAATACGCGACGGGAAGCTCCTCAAGTACGTCTTTATGGGTGACGCGCGGGTAGCGCGCCTTGGTGGCATGGGACCAACCGCACTCTCCATCGCTGGCTTTGTCCTGGGTCCCTTCCTGGGACTTGCTTCGCTTGCCGCCCTCCTGTTGGCGCTGGGGGCAGCGCTCCTTGCTGGACGCAAGAGGGCGCTCCAGACGGCAGCGGTGGGTCTGGCCTTGGCGATGGGGTCTTGCGTAGGTGGGCCTCGTGCGGAGGCAGCGCCCCGCGATGCC
>JBGSMZ010000140.1:0-3736 GCA_041739845.1 Myxococcaceae bacterium | reverse complement strand
CAACTACCTCCATCGCCACTACTGCAGGAGGAGTCGTCCAGCGAGGTGTAGAGAGCGGCGACGCTAGCCAAGCGTTCAATCAAAAGGCAATCCTGTCCGACGCCAAAAGTGGCTTTGTATTTGGACTCGCGGCGGTGCCCGTCGGAAAAGCGCTCTCAATAGTCGGTGGAAAAGTCGCGGTGCCCATTATTAGGCGGGTCACGAGCGCCGAGGCGAGAGTTGGGGCCAGGGCTGGAAGAAGTGCCGCAGCAAGGGGTGTGGCCGACGACGCATTCGTCGTTCGTCGTGGTGTCGCCACGCCCGACCAAATCGCACGTGGCATTGGTCCGCATCGTGCCGTCCCAGGACTGAGGGGCTTCTCGGCGCAGTCTCGCACCGGTGCTTCCGTCGAAGAGCTGGCTAGTACGGGTGGGGTGGGGGGAGATCGTTTTCCCCACGGCCAAGTTAGCGTCACCACCGCCGGACAGCTCCGCTGCATCGGTTGCGAAGTGGTTCGCAGCCCGGGTGCCGGAGCGAACCACGTTACGGTGACACCGGGACCGGCAAACCCCACACAGATCTCTATGCAGTTCGTTCCGCAGCCGAATCCAGCGAGACCCCAATGAAACGGCTCTATGCGGACTTTAACAACTTCGCCGCAGACGACACCCTTCCTCTGACGTGCAAGGGGAGCGTCGACAGCATTGCCGCGCTAGACCGGGAGCTGCGTAGTGGTGAAGAAGTCGTACTCTCAGACGACGATGTAGAGGTCGTCGCCCGCGTGTTCCAGCTCGATGACGGTTCGTGGGAAGCTCGAGGAGCCTGGAAATATGTCGATGTGACGCCTTCACGCTCGGGTTCGTGAGGGCGTGGACGGCGCCGTTCACCGGGGTCGCCGGTCCCCGACCCGAATGCGCCCAGGCTTTGCCTGCACGTGGTGTGGAGTAACCCCGGTTCAGTGGACGGTTAGTTATTCGTAACGCGAGGCATCAAGGACTGATGTTTCCTTTCGTAGGCACTGGGTGAGAATCCCCCTATTTAGTGGACGGGTGGTCTAAGCCGCTTGCTTTCGATTCATTTGTACTTCGAATCGGATGGGACTGCGATAGTCGAGCGCCGAATGAGACCGTTTCGAGTTGTAGAAGTTCCCGATGTAGTCAACGATTTCACTTTTGGCCTGCGCGAAGGAGTTGAAATTCCTATTGTGGACATGCTCGTTTTTTTTAACGTACCGAAGAAGCTCTCGGCGAGCGCATCGCTGGGCGCCCAATTCGCCGCGACCGCTGAGGTATTGTTATTCCCATCGCAACTCCATTTCTCGGGACGTTACGACGACCCCTTGACCTCAAGCTGACTTCCTCGGTCGGACTGAATCGTCAATCCAGCCTTTGGCGCACGGAGCGCGATTGCCATTCCCAGGGCTTCGAGGGGGAGTTGGCGCTCCAGTGTCGCCTTCGCCCAACCGACGATGCGGCGAGGAAGGAGGTCCCCGACGACCAAATAAGGGGAAGCTCAGGCATTCGTCGCTTGCCAAGGAACGGCCATAGGGCATCGCTGGTGTTTCCGCGAGGGGCATACGACAAGTTGCCGTGAAGGTTTTGAGGAGGTGTCTCGAATGCCGTCATGCGCATCACGGTGTGCAAAACTTGCCGTAATGCGCATGAAGGGGCACTATTAGTGCCCTTATTAGTCCACATCGGCAACTATGAAGCCCACCGAATTTTTTGCTCAACACCCAGTTTTCCGCTTCGAGGAGTTTCGGTCGGCTCACCAGTCCGGGGGTACGCGCAGCCCAGAGACGACTGGTTCAGTGCTCAAGCAGCACGTGGCTGCAGGGAACCTGCTCAACGTGCGGCGAGGCGTCTACGCCCGGGTTCCATACGGCGCCGATGCCGCGACGTTTCGGGTCGACCCGTACCTGGTGGCCAGCCGCCTCGCCGAGGACGCGGTGATTGCCTACCACAGCGCTCTGCAACTTCTTGGCAAGGCGCACTCGCAGTCCCGGCGGCTCACCTACCTGAGCACTCGCCGCGCGAGGCCGCTCACCTTCCAGGACACGGACTTCATACCTGTCCTCGTGCCAGCGGCTTTGCGGAAGTTGACCGACCTTGGCGGCGGGCTGCGCGAGGAACGCCGGCACGGGCTCGCCATAAGGGTAACCGGATATGAGCGAACCCTGGTCGACGTCCTGAACGTCCCGGAGCAGAGCGGCAGCTGGGAGGAAATCTGGCGCTCGCTTGAGGGAATCGAGTTTGTGGATGTCGACGTTGTCGTCAAGTATGCGTTGCGCCTCGGCTCTGCCCTCACGATTGCCCGCGTCGGCTTCTTCCTGGAGCAGCATATGGGCGAGCTGCTCGTGGAGGAGAAACACCTCGAAACCCTGCGAACGCTGTCGCCTGCACAGCCTCGCTACTTTGAACGACGACATCGCAAGGGTGGCAGACTGCTTCCGCGCTGGAACCTGATTGTTCCGGAGCAAATCCTCACGCGTTCGTGGGAGGAGGTCGGATGAGGTTCGGTGCTGAAGAGATTCAGGAGACCGCCGCAACGTTCGGGTTTCGACCCGACGCACTCGAGAAGGTTTTTCGCTTGCTTAGCCTGCTGGAAGCCCTGCGTTCGAACGCCTTCCTTCGGCCGCGCGTCGCACTCAAGGGCGGCACGGCACTCAACCTCTTCCTCTTGGACGTGCCGCGGCTCTCCGTGGACATCGATCTCAACTACGTCGGCTCGGGGGACCGAGACACCATGCTCGTGGACAAGCCGAAAGTGGAGAAGGCGATTGCTGCGGTGTGCGCGCGCGAGGGGCTTGCCGTGAAGCACTCGCCGCGCGAGCACGCCGGAGGCAAGTGGCGCTTGTCCTTCTTGAACACCGCCGGCTCATCGGACAAACTTGAGGTCGATCTCAACTTCATGCTGCGCGTCCCGCTGTGGCCGGTAGTCGTTATGGACTCCAAGCCGCTCGGACCTGCTGTGGCTCGCGAAATCGCTGTCGTCGATGGAAACGAACTTGCCGCGGGTAAGCTCGCGGCGCTCGTAGCTCGCAACGCGAGTCGCGATATTTTCGATGCGCGCGAGCTGCTCCGGCGCAGCGACCTCGACCGAGAGAAGCTACGCCTTGCCTTCGTCGTCTACGGTGGACTCAACCGCAAGGATTGGCGCACCGTGCGAATCGAGGACATTGTTGCGGAAGCATCGGAGCTGAAGCGGGAACTGGTACCCATGCTGCGCGCCGAGGTGCGCCCGGAGGAGGCTGAGATTGTAGCCTGGTCGGAAGGACTCGTGCGCGAGACACGGATGCTCATGAGCGCGGTGCTACCGCTCGAAGCGCATGAACTTGAATTCGTCAAGCGCCTCAACGGCGTGGGAAAAATCGCGCCCGAACTTCTCACGGGCGATGCAGCCATGCAGGCGATCATCCGCGAACAGCCTGGCCTGAAGTGGAAGGCGAGGAACGTGAAGAAGCAGCTCGGAGGCGCCCCTACCGTCGACAATGAGCCGACGTAGTGACTCAAGACGTCCGACGCGCTCGCGCTCGACCGCAACTCGCCCATTGCATACGAAAGTCACCACAGCCGTTGATGGCGCGCGTTAGGAATAACGAACCGTCCACTCAACCGGGGTCACTCCAATCAGAAGTAGCCCCCTTGAGAATCGGACCGGCTCCTATCTGGTAAGGTGCTGGTTTATGGAGGAGAAAGCGAAGGTTGGTGAAGTGAGAGCCGTTGGCGTGGAAGGTGTCAGGCGATTGCGAAGGCGA
>JBGSMZ010000010.1:0-11636 GCA_041739845.1 Myxococcaceae bacterium | reverse complement strand
ATTTCCACCACCGGCATCAAACGCGCCGCCGGCATCGGGCTCCCCGCCGGGGCCATTTCCGCCACCGGTATCTACAGGCACAGAGCATGTGCCTCTGTCGCAACTGAATCCTGGGCCACAATCGTCTTCGCTTGTGCACTGCCCAGGGCATCTACTCCCGGCATGGGAAGGGTAGCAAAATCCCGAGTCACAAACGTTCCCCGAGCCACACTGCAAGTCGTACGTGCACGACTGACTGCAAAATGCTGTGCTGCTTCCAATGATGCATGTTCCAGAAAGACAGTCGGCGTTCCTCGTGCAGAACTTGCATTGATCCGCGACCGTGCCCGCGTCAAGGCACGCGCTTCCGTTGCGACTTCCAATGCAAATGAAGCCAGGCCTGCTACAGGCAGACCCGAGCCTGCTGCAGGGATCCGTGCAGGTTGTGCTCCCACCTTCCTTCGGCGCATCGCAAATCAAGCTTCCCGAGCATTCCGTGCTCGACGTGCAGCGAGTGCCGAAATCTCCCCTTCCACCAGGGTAGACGCTGCAAACGTCGGCCATGTCGCTGCCCGAAAGACGTCGGTTTACGCGGCTAGGGGCAAGCGTTGGCCACATCACCGAGCTGGTGTCGACGGTCGCATGATCCAACCCAAGCAGATGCCCGAGTTCGTGGACAACGAGACTTTGAATATCAAATGCACCTGATCTGCCATCAACCGCCCAAGAGTAATTGCCATTTATCTCAATGTCCGCGTCAACAATAATGCCGCTGGATACTATAAAGGACGTCGTCGTTAGTCCAAGAACACCAGAGGACAAAACCCAGTCGCCGCCTTCAAGAACAATCACGACATTGTTGCCATCGCCGGCGATCGCTGCGCGCCCTTGCTTGTCGCGATACGTGTCGCCCACCGTAGCGTTGAAAGATGTTTTACATGCAGTCACATTGGGTGCTGTCCAAGTACTGAGCGCGTCCCTGGTGGCGGAAACGAACGAGCTATACGGCAGGTTCCCTTGAATTGTGACTCCAGAGCGGTTGCCAACGGAGTCGGCTATGCGAATCACCGGAGTGCAAAGTCCAGACACACAGGTATGCGTAGTCGGGCAAGAATAGTTATCGCACGTGGCAAAATTCCAAGAGCGTCCGGTCGGAGCAGAAAGGGCCACTCCGTGCACAAACATTGCCGCCAGCACAGGCCACCTTGCGAGTCGTCTTTGTGAAGCAACACTAAGAGTCATTGGCGACCCAATCCATAATCAAAGTCGTTCGTGAGGAAATGCGATTGTGTCATGTTGCGAAACCTCAAAAATAGACGTCCATAGGTTCAAGCGCCACGTGGAATCTAAGTTTGCGTTCGCTCTCGGCGCCGATGGAGCCGTCTATTGCCTTTGCAATATGATGCCAGACGTAGTGCGCACAGGTATCAAGCGACTCACTGGGGAGGCGCTGCGCAGGGCGAGTCGAAGCGAAACGCCATGTATGCGAGTGTCAGTACGTACAGGGCAATTGGCCGCACGGCTGTCTACTCGGACGGCGTTGCTGCCGAAGGGTTGGCCGGCGCGACGTCCTGGCGCTCTCTCAGAAGAGGTGCGATGCCTCTGACTGCGTGCCCGGTCTCGAGAATGCGTTGTCGTTCCATGCACTAGGGACAATCAGAACGCTAGGCCCTCAGGGTGCAGCTGCGTCGAGCGGATCCCTGGGGCTCCTCGCGTCGAGCGCGCCGGTGACCACTCAGCGCAATAGATGTGAACCCTGGAGTTGGGCCCATCGCGTGGGGGAATGGCCTCGTGGCTATCCTTGCGGCATTACGCGCGCGCAAAATGTCGCCGACTTGAGTCTATCGGCAGGAACAATTCTTGCTGTTGACAGCAAAGAGCGGTTGGTTCAACGCAGCACAAGGCGGGGGAGGGGCGGAGCAGGTGCATAGTGACAACGGAGCGGAAGGTCAGTGGGCTTCCATAGGCAAAGCACCCCGCTGGTGCGCCTTGGGTCAAAAGGAAAAGTCGTGTTCGGCATAGCTCATCACGGTTCACGTGGAGCATGCTGGCACGGCGAGGCTGGTTGCGTTGTCTTGGGCTTCACCTCGACTGCCGCGACGGTGAAGTCATTCGTGACAAGGTCGTCGTTTGAACAGAAGAGTTACGGGCATTTCGAAGCCCGTTCGATATCTGCTGAGGAGACATGCGGCTGGCTCCCCGGGCGCTGCACGACGAAGGTTTCGATTCTATAGGTGCTTTGAACCCTACTGATCGCGTGCAGCCTTCCGAACTCGCGCAAGGAAGGTTTCGCGAGTGTCGACGGCACATTGGGCACAGCCAACGATATGCGCCGCGGCTTGCTGCGCGTTGGGTTCAACGAGGTTCAATCCATCAAGGTTTCTGATCACTCGGGAACCGACGAGCTTCACCTTTCCTGCTCCGAGTGCTCGGACGATGAACGTTCCGGGCTCATCTCTTGCCTGCTCGAGGAAGACGACGACCTCTTCACCGGGGACGAAGCGAGCTGCCCCATCGACACTTTCGACCACATCACCGATCTGGCCTCCCGGCTGTTTGACAGTGATAGTCCCCTTGGCGCTACCTTTGAGTGATTCTTCGACCGAAATTCTGGTCCAAGTCCAAATGCGGCTTTTCGAAGCATCCCAATTGACCGCTGAATCGATGACCCGCCCGCGAACGACAATCGAAGAACTGACGGTCATCTGCTCTACCGATTCGGAAACAACCGATGACGCAAAGGTCGCCGTCGACGCCACCGCAAGGGAGAGTGCGACGGCCCGTGACCTAAGAACATACCGAAGAGTCGTCAATGTAGTCATGTTCAACTCCAGTAGGTGAGCGCGCGCTATTTGAACTGCTTTATGTCGGATTTTGGCGAAACATCCGTAAGGCTCGCTGAAGAGTCGACTAAAGCGAGCGAACGATTCGGAACTCGAGATCCACCGCGGTTTGATTGTCCGCAGCATTGATTTTCTTGCAGATGTCACCGTTGGGCGCAAACGTAACGACCCCGGCATTGTAACTCCAGGTAGTCGCATTCTCTAGCGGAGTATTCGCCGGATCTGGCGCAATTTCTACCCCGTCTGCAAATACCGAAACATATCGAGGATCGGTGGGTTGAGCCGTCAGTTGAAATTGGCAGGGCTTCGGAAGGTCTTGAATGATCTGCTTGAGTGCGGTGGAGAGCTCGGTGCCATTGGCCACTTGGTAATACGGTCGATTGCAAACGTTGTTCGCCACGTCGCAGGTGTCATTGGCGCCACACTCCGAATCGAGCCCGCTTGGGCATGCACGCGGATACCCACCGACCCGAGCGATTGCGGAGAGGACCGAGTTCGCTGCGCCGCCGGTTGTCTCTGCCCCAAAGCCGACGACGATGGTCCGCGTACCGGAGGCGAGAAGGCGTCGGGCTGCGGATACGGTGGCGTCGTTGTCGAGGCATCCAATTCTGCAGCTATCATCGAAGAGGCAGAAAGTTCCCGATGGGACGTTCGGGATAGCTGACTGGCAGGCGCATGTGGCAATCGCCGCCGCTACCTCAGCGGGAACCACACCGCCATCTGCAACAGTTCCAGCGTAGCGGGTATACGCGCAAACGCCGTTGGGATTGTCGCTGTTGCAATTGGGAAGGCCATCGGTCACCAACAGCACGTATTTTCCGCGAGGGTCGTTGGCCGAAAATCCACCATCCGTCACTCTTACGAAGTCGAGGACGCTCCTGGTAGGGGTCCCTCCGCTCGGAGTAACCGAGCTAATATTCATGGAGATGAGGTCGGCGTTAGCTTGGAGCTCCGCGTCCGCGCCGGTGTCGGTGACCACTCCAGCGTCGCTTTCTTTGTTAGGTGGGAACGGAACCAAGATGGAGGAAGGCATACCGCACTGGTTGTCTACGCCACTGCCTGATTGCGCAACGGACCCGGGAAAAAAAGTAAGCCCAAATCGCGCAAGCGTTCCCGACCCGCCGTCCGTAGCGAGAAACGCAGTCATGGCGGACCGGGCTTCGCTGATTCGCGTCGGACAGGGCTTTGCGGGTGTATCCGTACAATTGGGATCGATTTTCTCGCGCATCGAACCAGACTTGTCGAAGACGACCATGATGTTCGGCTTGAGGACGAGACGGAAGCCCTTTTCCCTTTGGTCGTATTGTTTGAATACGATCGGAACGACTGGCTCGAAGTTATAGACCTGGCAAGACGATATGGCACCGCACAGGACGAGCAGTCCCACGAAGAAATTGCGCATGGGGATAAGGTAACACGACCCGTCGCGAGGTCCAAAGCCTTCGTCGCTCCGCAGCAAGAAAGCACGAGGTTCCGGCCCATGTACGCACCTATCGCCCTTTCATGATCGATGCGGATTGCGTCTCGGCGCCGCCTCGCGGTCATTCGGCATGCGGAAGCGAAAGCTGCGCAGCGGCTTGAAACCAATTTCCCCAAGGAAACATAGTAAGGGCATGTCTATGAGAACGATATTACCGCTCCTGGTCCTTGCAGTATTTCTCACGAGCCCCGCGCAAGCGCAGGAAGCGAGCAAGTTCTACGGACTCTCCACCCAAGGCACGACGGCAAAGCTCAAGTCTGGGGAACGCGGAAAGGTCGTTTTCGCGTTCGAAATGAAAGGCGGAGCCCACCTCTCCGAAGAGGCTCCGATGAAGATTCTCCTTTCGAGCCCCGAAGCGCAACTCGAGAAGACGAGGCTGTCACGGTCCGATGGCACTCCAGGAAGGACCCCGGCCACGACGAATTTTGAAGTCGGGTTCACGCCGACGGCGCAGGGAAGAGTGACCATCGATGCGCAGCTTACTTTCTTCGTGTGCACCGAGAATCGTTGCTTGCGAGAAGTGGCGTCGCTCAAGCTTCCCATCGATGTGATGTGAGCACTATCTACGGGCTCAACCCCGTCCTTGAGGCATTGCGCGCGCGACGCGTCCTGCGCCTCTTTGTCGCAGATGGTCGCACAATCCCACAATTGGAGCGGGCTGCTCTCGGCGTCGACGTGCCGTTGGAGCGAATGTCGCGGCATCGCCTCGATGCGATGGCCGAAGGAGCCTCGCACCAAGGGGTCGTTGCGGAGGTCTCCATACCCGAGGAAGTGACTCTCGACGCGCTGGCAATGCGTGGTGAGGAAGCCAACCGCCTCGTCGTACTCCTCGATGGAATCCAAGATCCTCAGAATTTGGGCGCCATTGTCCGCTCCGCGCATTGCCTTGGGGCTCAGGGCATCATCATTCCGAGAGATCGAGCGGCTCCGGTGACACCTGCGGTCATGAAAGCATCGGCAGGAGCTGCCGCCCACCTCGCCGTTTGCACGGTTACCAATCTCTCGCGTGCGCTTGAAACGCTGAAATCAAACGGCTACTGGTCAGTAGCCGCGGTTCCAACGGGCGGTCGCCTTCCTTGGGAGGTTGATTTCAAGGGGCCCATTGCCCTCGTCGTAGGGTCCGAAGGAGGCGGTATTCGGAGCGGCGTTCTCAACCATTGCGATTTTCAGGTTCGCATTCCAGTATCCGGCGCAGTCTCTGCTTTGAATGCCTCGGTGGCAGCGGGTGTCCTTCTTTACGAGGTCGCGCGCCAGCGCGCCTTGACTTCGCTACCTCCTCAAGTAAAAGGCGCATCCCCTCTCCGTTGAGGAGGGATTCCCGGACCCCTCGGGGATTTGTCAACTCAGTTGCGAAAGTTGCCGGGGTAGCTCAGTCGGTAGAGCAACTGATTTGTAATCAGTAGGTCGCGGGTTCGAATCCCGCCGCCGGCTTTTAGGAACGCGGAGGAACTGCTGAAGAAACACCCTCACAACGACAAGTGAATAGCCCCTTTACCTCGGGGAGGGGTAGCCAAGCGGCCAACGGCAACAGACTGTAAATCTGTCGGTCCTCGACCTTCGGTGGTTCGAATCCACCCCCCTCCAACCCATTCGCGGGGGTAGCTCAGTTGGTAGAGCATCAGCCTTCCAAGCTGAATGTCGCGGGTTCGAACCCCGTCCCCCGCTCTTGCATCAGATCGCAAATAGTCGTTGAAGATTGATCCGGTTGCACATAGGTCGCAGGCAAATTTGGCTTAAGGGTACTCTGGGAGTTCTCAAGGCGAGAGCGCCCTGATAGCTCAGATGGCAGAGCGCGTCCTTGGTAAGGACGAGGTCTCCGGTTCAATCCCGGATCAGGGCTCCATATACGAAAGCGTCCTTTAGGGCCGCTTAATTGACAAGAAAGTAGGAGCAAATGTCGAAAGAAAAGTTCGAAAGAAACAAGCCGCACGTCAACATCGGAACCATCGGCCACGTCGATCATGGCAAAACGACGCTTACGGCGGCGATTACTAAGGTTCTCGCCAAGACCGGTGGAGCGACGTTCTTGGCTTACGACCAGATTGACAAGGCACCGGAGGAGCGCGCGCGCGGGATTACTATTTCGACGGCGCACGTCGAGTACCAGACCAAGGCGCGTCACTACGCGCACGTCGATTGCCCGGGTCACGCGGACTACGTGAAGAATATGATTACCGGAGCGGCGCAAATGGACGGCGCTATTCTGGTCGTCTCCGCGCCGGACGGCCCAATGCCGCAGACGCGGGAGCACATCTTGCTCGCGCGGCAAGTTGGAGTTCCGTACATCGTTGTCTACTTGAACAAGGTCGACCTCCTCGATGACGCGGAGCTTCGTCTCCTCGTAGAAGAAGAGATTCGAGACCTGTTGAAGAAGTACGACTTTCCTGGCGACCAAACACCTATCGTCGCAGGATCCGCGCTCAAGGCGCTCGAAGGAGACACGTCAGAGATCGGCGAGCAATCTATTCTCAAGCTGATGGACGCTGTCGATGCCTACATCCCAACCCCGACCCGCGTCATCGACAAACCGTTTCTCATGCCAGTGGAAGACGTGTTCTCCATCGAAGGCCGCGGAACTGTGGCGACCGGACGGGTCGAGCGAGGAATTGTGAAGGTCGGCGATGAAGTCGAAATCATTGGTCTTCGCCCCACCCAAAAGACCACCGTGACCGGTGTCGAAATGTTCAAGAAGCTTCTCGACCAGGGAATGGCCGGTGACAATATCGGCGCGCTCGTACGCGGCTTGAAGCGTGAGGATGTAGAGCGCGGGCAGGTGATGGCCAAGCCGGGAAGTGTCACTCCTCATACGAAATTCAAAGCCCAAGTCTATGTCCTCTCCAAAGAAGAGGGTGGTCGCCATACGCCCTTTTTCAAAGGCTACCGTCCCCAGTTCTACTTCCGCACCACGGACGTGACTGGAACGGTCACGATCCCTTCGGGGGTCGAGATGATCATGCCCGGCGACAACACCGCTATCGAAGTCGAACTCATCATGCCGATAGCCATGGAGAAGGAATTGCGCTTTGCGATTCGCGAGGGCGGCCGCACGGTCGGTTCGGGTGTCGTTTCGGAAGTCATAGCCTAAGGCAAAAGCGGCGGGCGCTCTCGCGCCCGCGGAGACCTAACGATGCCACGCGGAAATCGCAGCCTCATCTCGCTGGAATGCTCGGTTTGCAACGAGCGCAACTACACGACGACGAAGAACCGGCGAAAGCAGCAGGATAAGCTTGAGCTTTCGAAATATTGCCCCCGTTGCCGGAAGCACACCGATCACAAGGAAGGCAAAGTCGGCTAAGACCCACGTTGAACGCCAGTAGCTCTAACGGTAGAGCAGCGGTCTCCAAAACCGACGGTTGGGGGTTCAAATCCCTCCTGGCGTGCCAAATATGGAAGAGGTCGTGCGGCGCTGCCGCTTCCTGTATTGACCAAGCGTCGTAGGGAACACCATGTCGGGAGCCGAAGCGAGCCAGCAGGCCAATCGAGCGCAAATGGATCCGCGGCGACTTGTCGTCATCGCGTACTTGCTGCTCGGGGTCATTGTCGCGGTCACACTTTCCCACTTGTTGGGGCCGCTCTTTGCGCGCTTCAAAATCGGTGGAAGTCAACTGATCGAGGGCGTCGGGATCGGTACCGCGGAGGTCGCCGCCTTCACGATTGCTGCAGGCCTCGTCATTATCGCATGGCGTCGCGAAGCCGTTCGAAGCTACTCCGAACAAGTTGCAACTGAGCTGATGCGCGTGACGTGGCCGACATTTGACGATACCCGCGTCTCCACCCTTGGAGTCATCATCGCTTCCGTGTTGGCTGGCGTCATCCTCTTTCTCTTCGACAGCCTTTCCTACAAGATAATGATTCAGTGGCTGCCAGCACTCTTGGAGAAGCTATGAGTCCGCGCGTGCGCAAGGCCGAAAAGAAGTGGTACGTCGTCCACACCTACTCGGGCTTCGAGAACAAGGCCAAGAAGACCCTTGAAGACCGCATCAAGCTAGAAGGGCTCGAGCAGGAGTTTGGCGACATCCTGGTTCCCACCGAGCAGGTGATCGAAATGCGCGATGGCCAAAAGCGAACCTCAAAGCGCAAAACGATGCCAGGATACATGCTCGTGCACATGGCAATGACTGCGCGCGCAAAGAGCTTGGTCAAGAATACCCCCAAAGTCACTGGGTTTTTGGGTGCGCAGGATCCTGCGGACCCTCCGGCGCTCCGAGATCGCGAAGTCACGCGACTGACTGCCCAGCTCACTGAGGGCGCGGCGCGGCCGAAGCCCAGAGTCCTCTTTGACAACGGCGATACGGTGCGGGTGATCGACGGGCCCTTTGCAAACTTCAGCGGAACCGTCGAAGAAGTGAATCCGGAAAAGGGAAGGGTGAAGGTGCTCGTCAGCATCTTCGGCCGCTCGACACCGGTGGATTTGGACTTTATGCAGGTTGAAAAGACGAGCGAATAGGCACACGCCGAACTCAAATGTGGGAGGCGCACTTGAAGGGCGCCGTTTGAACCACGGGAGCACTGATGAAAAAGGTAACTGGTTCCTGCAAACTGCAGATTTCTGCCGGGAAGGCAAACCCGGCGCCCCCTATCGGTCCAGCTTTGGGTCAGCTCGGGGTGAACATCATGGAGTTCTGCAAGCAATTCAATGCCAAGACCCAGGCGCAAATGAAGGATGGGCTGATCATCCCAGTGGTGATCACAGTCTACCAGGATCGCTCCTTCAGCTTCGAGTTGAAGACGCCGCCGGCCTCCGTGTTGCTCAAGAAGGCCGCAGGTCTCCATACGGAAAAGAAGAAGGGCTCGGGCGCAAAGAGGACTGGCAAGGAACTCGTTGGCACCGTGACTCGAAAGCAAGTCGAAGAGATCGCTCGCGCGAAAATCGGAGACACGACTTCAGCAAACCTTGAGGCGGCGATTCGCACGATCGAGGGCACCGCGCGCTCAATGGGAATCCAGGTATCCTAGAGCGCTTTGCACCAACCTTTCACAAGCGAGAGAATCCATGGCTGGCAAGAAATTTCAAGCGGCGAGCGCCAAAGTAGATCGCGAAAAGCGCTATCCGATCGGTGATGCAATTGCGTTGATCAAGGAGAGCGCAGAGGCGCTCAAAGCAAAGTTTGACCAAACGGTCGACGTCGCCATCAACCTTGGCATTGATCCCAAACACGCAGATCAGATGGTTCGGGGAGCGATTGTTCTTCCTCACGGGACCGGTCGGAGCGCTCGGGTTGCGGTGTTTGCGCGCGGCGAAAAGCAATCCGAAGCGACCGCTGCTGGGGCAGATGTCGTTGGTGAAGCCGACCTTGCGAAGCGAATCGAGGAAGGGTTTCTCGATTTCGATACGGTCGTAGCAACGCCAGATATGATGGGCGTAGTCGGGCGTTTAGGTAAGGTGCTGGGACCCCGTGGATTGATGCCCAATCCCAAGGTCGGCACGGTGACCATGGACGTCGCCAAGGCCGTACGTGAGGCGAAGGGCGGCAAAATAGAGTTCCGCGCCGAGAAGGCAGGAATTGTTCACGCTTCCGTCGGCAAGGCTTCCTTCTCCAAGGAGCAACTCACGGAAAACTTCAATTCGCTCATCGAAATGGTGATGAAGATGAAGCCCGCGACCTCCAAGGGAATCTACCTGAAGGGTGTCACGATGTCCTCGACGATGGGACCTGGAATCCGGATCGATACGCAGGAGATCAGCGCACGCTTCAAATAGCTTCTCGTCGCCTTGGGGTACCGCATGGGATTCCGACGCATAGGCCTCCACGCTTGGTAGCATTGGACTATGCTCCAACTCCCTACCAAGGGCATCTCCAAACGAGCGAAGTGCTTCAAACGTTGGGCTATGCAGGTTTGCGTCTAACGCTTCTGGTTGGCCTTTTGATGCTCGTCCTGAGATGGAATGCCTGGCGAGGATGGCTTCCCACGCTCACCGCCGCGCGGCGCGATGCAAAACATGGACAACTGCTCGTCTATGAAGAGGTGTACGCGCAGGGAGGTGAGTCCCAGGACCCACAGGAACTTAAGAAACTCGAGCTCTTGCCGACCTCGAGCCTTCCTTTCCGCATCAACGGAGTTCCCGTTAAGGACTGGGTCGTACTGTCTCAGGTAGCAGTCGCCGATGTCTACGCGGCGCAGCCCAAGGCTCCGGCCGCCTGATCTCTCGAAATCGCTTCGCGCGGTGAATCTCTGAGACGGCCACTTCCGGCGAGGGGTGGACGAGACCCTCTCGAGCGGCCTCGTCGAGGAAGCGAATCGGCAAGTCGTAGGTGATGCGAGAGCTGCGCGGAGATCGAGGAATGGAGCCTCAGTCCGACCTGACACCCAATAGCCCACTTCTCGTCCGACCCGCCCGAGAACGCAGGAGTTTACACGTCCCCGCCAGGACCTAGCCACGCCACCGACCTCCCCTGTTAAAAACGCCGGCCCAGAATCGCGAAAGCAATCGCCTCTTGACACTGAGCCCTGCTTTCGGGTAAGGCCCGCACTCGGTCGCAAGCGCCGTATGAATCTCTACAAAGTCAATTGGGAAGAGCCCTAACGAAGACAGCAGGGCCCGTGGCACGTTAGTGCCGACGGCCGGAGCATCGGCCGCAGGGTTAAATGGCGACGACCGGTCGCCCTGCCGAGGACGGGGAGCGGAAAAGCGGCCCAATGGTTGGATCGCTGAGGTTGAGATGCTCGCTCCTTTACGAGAGGCAACTATGAAACACCAGATGCCCGAAGGAGAGGTGAGCATTGCTGAAAAGTGAAAAGGCCGAAGTCATTAAAGATCTCAACGATCGCTTCTCGCGGGCGAAAGGCATCGTCATCGCCGAGTTCCACAAACTCGACGTTGCTACGGTGAACCGCCTTCGGGCGAAACTCCGCGATCACGACGTCGAGTGGCGCGTACTGAAAAACACGCTTGCGAAGCGGGCAGCCGTTGGAACCTCCGTCGAGGTCCTTGTCGATGATTTCGTAGGGCCCGTTGCAGCTGCGTTGTCCTACGACGATGTCATTGCCCCTGCGAAGATCCTCAGCGAGTTCTCGAAGGATCTTGAAGCGATAACCATTCGCTCTGGAGTGGCGGAGGGCCAAAAGCTGGATAAAGCTGGAGTTGCCACCTTGGCGAAGTTGCCGGGGCTCAATGCGCTGCGAGCGACCCTTTTGGGCGTCATCAACCAGCCGGCAACAAAGCTGCTGCGGACGATCAAGGAACCAGCAGCGGCGTTGGCGAGAGTCATTCAAGCAAAAAATTAGGTCACCGACTTTTTGAAGAATTTAGCCTACCAACAACCATTCGAGAGGAACCATGGCAAACATTGAAACCATTGCAGAAGAATTGAGTTCTCTAACGGTGATTCAAG
>JBGSMZ010000094.1:0-35869 GCA_041739845.1 Myxococcaceae bacterium | reverse complement strand
GACGGTACCTGGGAGAGCAGGGCCACTCGATGCAGGACTGCAGATCTCAACGAACGACCCAACGAAGCCAGTGGTGTTCCTTCCGCTTCGAGGGTTGCTCACCATGCCCAACATTTCAGTGTCGCCGCCTCGGGGCGATTTCGGCATCGTGGCCAAGGGCTGGATACCCTCCAAAACATTTACGGTGCGCAACGACGGATTTGGAGCCGTACAGGTGACCGCCGTAGAGGCGGAAGGTGGGACAGCAGCGAACTTCACCTTGGAAGGGTTGCCACCGCTCCCCGCGACCCTTGATCACGGACAATCCTTCGCGTTCCTCATCAAATTACGCGGTGATTTTTTGGCGTCCTATTCGGGGGCCTTTCTCATTACCTTCGCCGGACCTGAGGTCTCGCCGCTGCGCATTCCTCTGAGTGGCGAGGCTGTTCCGTGCGCGCAAGCATGCACCTACCGCAATGCGGCTCCGCGATGCGATTTGGGGCAATGCGCTCTCGGCACTTGCAATGAAGGCTGGTTCGACCTCGATGGCCGAGACTCCAATGGATGTGAGTGTCAGAAGGCAGCCACGACGAGCGGCGCATATTGCGCACAGGCCATCAATCTGGGAGTCCTTCCCGACGATGGCTCCTTTGCCAAGGCCGTCGGGAATATTCCTGCGGCCGGCGCAGAAGACTGGATTCGCTTCTACGCCGCCGATGTCGCACACTTTGAAGCTGATACTTTCTCGGTGGCAATCGATTTGACGAGCGTCGATCCGACGATTCAAATGTGCGTCTACCGCTACGACACCGCTGTCGAGATTCCCGAGTGCCACATCGTCAACGAAGTTTGCGGAAGGACCTATCGACGCCTTGGCAGTGCGATTGTCGAGGACGGCGCCAATTTTTACATCAAAGTCTTTCGCACGATGACCAGCGCTCCGACTTGCACCTCGTACAATGTCGCCGTGAGCAACGGGAAGAAGTAGGAATGAAGACGACCACCTGGCGGGCGATTCAGGGTGACGCCACCGAAGGAGCCTTCTGGACGCGCCTCCTCGATGGTCAGCAGGCGCAAGCACTGATTACGGACCCGCCCTATTGCTTGCTGACAAGACGCCGGAAACACGGCGAGCTTCGAGAACCCAAAGGTCGCAAGATAGAAAATCCCTCGGTGCGTCGCTTTGAAACGGTTCGCGAGTTCCGAACCTTCACCCGTTCTTGGTTGGCGCATGCTTCGGCAGCGCTCCTTCCATCAGCCGCCATGGTCATTTGGACAAACCCACTCGGCGCTTCCATCCTCAAGGAGTGCTCCAGCGAAGTCGGGTGGGTCCATTGCCATGGTGAATTCACCTGGGCGAAGAGAACACGCCAGAGCAGCTTCGGTGAAAGCTTGTTGCGCGTCGTAGAAACTGCGCTCGTCCTGCTCCGTAGCCCCGCCCCGCTTCCGAGCGCAGACGCGTTTGCCATTCCAAGTGCAGTGCTCACCAGCCGTGAGGACGACGATCCGGAGGCGATTCGCTGGGGCAGTCATCCGAACCACAAACCCTACGCAGTCATCGAGCCGCTGATTCGAAGTTGGTCCCGTCCAGGCGACCTCGTCGTCGATCCCTTTGCCGGGAGCGGTTCTATCGGTGCCGTCGCCGCCGCCTTAGGCAGGAGCGTCGCCACCGGGGAGCTCGACCCAGCATGGGCAGCACTTGCCCACGAACGGCTTTCCAAAGTGGCACCTTCTTCCTGACCACTTTTGGTATGCGGCAAGCGTGCGCCTTCCGGTGGATACCGTCCTCCCCGAACTCCTCGACCACCTTCGCAGGCACCGCTCCGTGGTGCTCGAAGCGCCACCGGGAAGCGGCAAGACGACGCGCGTGCCGCCAGCACTCTTGGACGCGGTCCGGGGCGAAATCCTCGTCCTCGAGCCGCGACGAATAGCTGCGCGCCTAGCGGCCGCTCGGGTGAGCCATGAGCTTGGCGAGCGCCCAGGTCAAACCGTTGGATATCAAATCCGCTTTGAAAGCGTGTGCTCTGCCGCTACCCGAATCCGCTACCTGACCGAGGGGATTCTCCTGCGAAGCTTGGTCTCGGATCCGACGCTTGCGCGTGCCGGAGCCGTGATTCTCGACGAGTTTCATGAACGCAGTTCCCCCTCCGACCTCGCGCTCGGGTGGATTCGTCGCCTCCAGAAAGGGGCTCGCCCGGATCTCAAATTAGTCGTAATGTCCGCGACGCTCGAAACGCCACGCTTGCGGGCGTATCTCGGCGACGCCCCTCTCGTTCGATGCAGCACAGCAATGTACCCCGTCGCAGCAACCTACCTCGAACGCGCCGACACGCGCGCGCTCGAGACGCAAGTTGCCGGCGCAGTGAAGCGCGTCCTGACGACATCGGATCCCGGCGACATGTTGGTGTTCCTCCCTGGCGCGACGGAAATTGCTCGGGCCCATTCTGCCTTGGGAGAATGGGCCCAAAACCGGGATCTGGAAGTACATCGGTTGCACGGAGGCCTCAGCGCAGACGAACAAGACGCAGCCCTGCGTCCCGGCAAGCGGCAGAAGGTCATCCTCGCGACCAACCTCGCTGAATCTTCCATCACCATTGAAGGCGTCAGCACGGTGATCGACTCCGGACTTGCTCGCATTCCCGGATTTCATG
Source organism: Myxococcaceae bacterium (assembly GCA_041739845.1). Lineage (GTDB taxonomy): Bacteria > Myxococcota > Myxococcia > Myxococcales > Myxococcaceae > JBGSMZ01. The sequence continues at coordinate 33,239 of JBGSMZ010000094.1, read as the reverse complement.
CCTGGAGCGGTATTCCGTCGCTGCAAGTTTCCAAAGTCGCGCGCGCTTCGGCCATTCAACGCGCTGGCCGAGCCGGACGCCTCCGACCTGGTCGAGCGCTGCGCCTCTACACCCGCGATGATTTCGAACACCGACCGTTTTCCGACATTCCCGAACTCTGCCGGGCTGATTTTGCGGAACCGGCGATGTTTCTCAAGACACTGGGACTTCGAAGTACCGAGGACCTCGAACTCCTCGATGCGCCCCCGGCCAGCGTTTGTGAGGCCAGCGAGGCGCTTCTCTACGCGCTGGGCGCCTGCTCGGCTGATCGGCTCCTCACTGACGTGGGACGCGAAATGGCAAAGCTCCCGCTTCACCCACGCCTGGGCCGCCTCGTCGTCGAAGGGATACGTCTCGGAGCCATCGCCCAGTGCGTGACCATCGCGGCAATCTTGAGTGAGCGCGACGCTCGCATTGAACACCACGGTCGGCTTCCCACACGCGTGCAACGCGATGCCGATGGCGGGGCTTCCGACGTGCTCGATGCACTCTGGCGTTTTACGCATGCACAACGGACCTCGCCACAAAGTGCCGGCCTCGATGGGAGAACTTTTCGCGCCGTCGAGAGAGCGCGCGCTCAACTTTCCCGACTGGTTCCCGCTTCCGGAGCCACCGGATCCGAGGCGACTTTGCGTCGGGCGATCCTCGCTGCCTATCCGGATCGGGTTGCGAAGCGAAGAGCCCGGCACGCCTCGGCGCTCACCCTGTGCAGCGGAGCGACGGGGCGCTTGGACCCGCTCTCGAGGGTTTCGGAAGCCGACCTCATGGTTGCCGTCGACGCCGAGGTTCAGGCCGGAGTTGTCGTCGTGCGATCCGCCACCGCGATTGAACCAGAATGGCTTTTGGACCTGCCGTTGCTTCAGTCCAAAGATGCAATCGCATTCGACAAGCGTACCGAACGGGTGGAACGGGTTCGTTCGCTCACCTACGGTTCGCTGGTCCTCGAAGAATCCCGCACCCCTCCAGCGGACGAGGAGGCGGCGGCTGCGGAACTCCTCCGTGAGGCGCGAGGGGAAGGCATCGAGCGATTTGCAGGCGCCGCGCGCCTGGTTTCATGGCGTGCGCGGTTGGAAGTCGCCCATGCGCGCGATCCCACTGCTGGATTTGCGGCTTCGTTGACCGACGGGCCCATCCGGGCCCTCGCACAGCTCGTACGCGGAGTTCGAAGCTTTGCCGATTTGGAAGTCGCCGACTGGGATTCTGCCTTGCAAGAAGCCCTCCCACACGAGTTGGCTGAAGGGCTGCGTAGGCTGGCTCCGACGCACGTCGCGTTGGCGAGCGGCCGCACGGTTTCGGTCAACTACTCAGCAGACCGAGAACCATGGATTGCTTCCCGAATCCAAGATTTCTTTGGCTTGGGCAATGGGCCTTCTTCCGCGGGCCAACCATTGACGATCGAACTCCTCGCTCCAAATGGTCGCGCTGTCCAAGTGACCCGCGACCTGGGCGGGTTTTGGGAACGCGCATACCCATCCGTTCGCAAGGAATTGATGCGGAAATACCCTCGCCACGCCTGGCCAGAGGATCCGCTCTCCGCGACCCCAACGGTACTTCATGGGAATCGGTCGCGACGGTCTTAGCTTGATTTTCGGCGTTTGGATTTTGCTGGAGATGCTGCCTTTTTTCGCTTCGCCGTCGATGCGGACACCCCGCGTCCACTCCGCCGCGCTTTCTTCCCGCTCCGCGCTGCCCGGGCGATCCCTTCGGGACTTGCCATGTAGTCGCGGCGAAGTTGCATCAACTCGATAGCTCTCTCAGAGGTCAGGCTCGCCGGATCGTCACCCTTGCGGAGCGATGCGTTCGTCTCGCCATCGGTAACGTATGGTCCAAAGCGGCCTTCCTTGACGAGAAGCTCTTTGCCGCTCGTTGGATCGGTCCCCAAATTGGCGAGCGGAGCACGCTCTTGTCGCGCCCCCCGGAATTGCTTGGGTTGGCGAAAGAGTGCCTCAGCTTCCTCGAGCGTGACGGTGAAGAGCCGTTCCTCGGCGTCTGCGCCGAGGTTTCGCGTTTCCTTTCCCTTGGTAAGGTAGGGACCGTAGCGCCCATTTTGGGCCGTTATGACCTCGCCATCGCTGCCAATTCCAACTTCACGGGGCAAGGAAAGAAGCCTAAGCGCCCCTTCCAGCGTGACCTGCTCTGGCTGCATCGTCCGAAAGAGCGATTGGGTTTTGGGCTTGCTGCTGTCACTCGCCTCTCCGAGCTGCACGTAGGGTCCAAAGCGGCCCTGCTTCACATAGACGAGAAGGCCGCTCGCCGCGTCAGTTCCTATCGGTACATCGGACTTGGGAGCGCTCAGAAGCTGCATCGCGCGTTCGACAGTGACTTCGTCCGGCGCCACCGTTTCTGGGAGCGAGACGGTGTCCTCTCCACGGCGGATATACGGTCCGTACTTCCCTGGCTTGACAATGATTCGCTGGCCCGTCTGATCATCGCCAATTTCGATGGTGTTGATCGCCGCCGCGTCGATTTCTTCGATGTTCTGCTCGACTTGTTGTTTGAGACCACGCGCTCCAACGACGCCGAAATAGAAATCGTGAAGGAATGCGACCTTCTTCCGCTGACCCGATGCGATTTGGTCCAAATCCTCCTCGAGTTCGGCAGTGAAAGCGAAATCGACAAGAGAATCAAAATGCTTTTCGAGCAGTGAAATGACCGCAAAAGCTTCCCAATTCGGGATCAACGCCTGGCCGCGCTTCCACGCATATTTCGCGAGCAGCGTTCCCAGGATTGAGGCGTACGTCGATGGTCGACCGATGCCCAGCTCTTCGAGCCTTTTCACCAAACTCGCCTCCGTAAATCGCGCAGGAGGGTTGGTCTGGTGACCGCGTGGCGTAAACGATTCAACGGGAACGCGCTGGCCAACTTCAAGCGGTGGCAGCGCAGCCTCCTGATCGGCGGCTCCCTCCTTTTCGTCGGCGCTCTCGACGTAGGCCTTGAGGTAGCCATGGAATGAAATCGTTCGCCCAGATGCAGAGAACTCCGCCACTTCCCCAGATTCCGTTGCACCCTTGAGCTTGACAGAAAGCGTTTCTCCGGTGGCATCCGGCATTTGCGAAGCCAAGGTTCGCTTCCAAATGAGTTCGTACAACTTGAATTGCATCTGGTTGAGCTCATCGCGCAGTTCCGCCGGTCCCCGGAAAGATTCCCCGGCAGGACGAATTGCCTCATGGGCCTCTTGCGCATTCTTCGCTTTCCGCGCGTAGCTGCGGGGTTCGCTCGGAAGGTACTTCGCCCCAAACATCGCCGCGATCTGCGAACGGGTCGCTTCGATCGCTGACTGGGAAAGCGTCGTACTGTCCGTTCGCATGTAGGTGATGTAGCCATTTTCGTAGAGGCTTTGCGCGACCCGCATCACTTGTTGCGCGCTCATCGAAAGCTTCCGGCCACCCTCTTGTTGAAGGGTCGAGGTGATGAATGGTGGTTTGGGAGAGCTTCGATAGGGCCGCCGCTCAAGGGCAGCCACTGCGAGCGATTGCCCTTCCAGGCCTTTGACGATGCCTCCTGCAGTTGCTTCGTCGAGGCACACTGTCTCGGGATGAATGCGCGTTCCCTGATCATCGAAGTCGCGTCCGTCAGCGACGCGCTTGCCCTGCCACTCCGTGAGCGTCGACGTGAAGTCCGGAGTCGTCGGATGCTTTGCTTGGATGTCCCAGTAGGACGCGGATCGAAACCGCATCCGTTCCCGCTCGCGTTCGACGATGAGGCGCAGCGCAGGGCTTTGTACACGGCCCGCGGAAAGCCCGGTGCGCACTTTCCGCCAGAGTACGGGCGAGACTTCGTAGCCGTAGAGTCGGTCCAGTGTGCGGCGCGCTTCCTGTGCATCGACGAGGCCAACGTCGATGTCTCGCGAATGCAAAATGGCCTCTTGAATCGCTCGGCGCGTGATCTCGTGAAACACCATCCGTTGGGTGGGAATCGTTGGCTTGAGCTGGTCTTTGAGGTGCCACGCAATCGCTTCCCCTTCGCGATCCTCGTCCGTCGCCAAGTACAGAGCCTTTGCGCCCTTGAGCGCGCTCTTGAGATCGCGAACCACGTCTTTCTTGGTGACTTCGTAGGTCAGCTTGAAGTCGTCATCGACGTCGACGCAAAGCCCACTGGCAGGCAAGTCGACGACGTGCCCCACGGAGGCCATGACTCGAAAGCCATCTCCCAAAAATTGAGAGATCGTCTTTGCCTTCGCCGGTGACTCAACGATTACAAGGGACTTGGACGACATCGCGAACGGCTCGCTAGTTCGCTTGCGCTGCTTCCGTCAAGCCCGGTCCGTCAGGACACCGCTTCAACGGATGCGCGTACCCGGGGAAACTTCTCCTGGATCGAGGAGCGCGAGCTTGGGGGAATTACCGGCGGTCAGCAGCATTCCATTCGAAGAAATTCCCATGATCGAACGCGGTGCGAGGTTGGCGACAAACGTTGCCATGCGACCCACCAGTGCTTGCGGCGCGAACGCGAGAGCAACCCCAGAGACGATCGTTCGCGATCCGAGCTCTCCGAGATCGACTTGGAGTTCGAGGAGCTTCTCCGACCCTGCAACGGGTTTCGCTCCCAGAATGCGCCCCGCGCACAGCAGCACCCTCTCGAAGGCCTCCGCGGACACGGCGCTTTCATCGTGAGGCGCACTCGTCCCCGCCCGCGCCTGGGCTGAGGAGCGCGCTTTGCTCGAGGACGCAACTCTTTGCGGGGTCTTCGACCACGCATCTTTTAATCCGATCGTCCGGAGCATCCTGGGAATGCCGGCGCCGGCATCCGCATCGACCGTGAAATACCCAATGCGCTCGAACTGGAAGCTCTCGCCGGGTTTGGCGCTCTTGAGCGCAGGTTCGAGGCGCGCATCGGCAACAATCTTCAGGGAGGTTGGGTTCAAATCCAAAAGGAACGACCGCTCCTCAGCGCGACCACTCCCTGGGTGCGGCGTGACGAAAAGCCGATCGATGAGATGGACTTCGGCGGAGATCGCCAAATCCGAATGGACCCAATGAATCGTGCCTCGAACCTTGCGGCCATCTGGCACATTTCCGCCTCGGGTCGCAGGATCATAGCTGCAACGAATCTCGCGGATGGTCCCATCTGTTCCTTTGACCACCTCTTCGCAACGAACCACGTAGGCGCCGCGCAAGCGCACCTCTTTGCCCGGCTGCAGCCGGAAATACCCTTCCGGTGGAACCTCCATGAAGTCGTCGCGCTCGATAAAAATCTCCCTCCCAAAAGGAACCATCCGCGTCCCCGCGGAGGGGTTGTCGGGATGGTTTGCGATTTCGAGCTGCTCCGTTTCTCCTCGCGGATAGTTGGTGAGCACGACGCGAAGGGGATCAAGCACCGCCATGCGCCGCTGGCACTGCGCATTCAGCGCGTCACGAACGGCATTCTCAAGCCGCCCAATATCGATAACGCTATCGATTTTTGTCACCCCAATCGCTTCGCAAAAAGTGCGTATCGCCGCCGCCGGAAATCCACGCCGTCGCATTCCTGCGATCGTTGGCATTCGCGGATCATCCCAACCGCCGACTTGCCCCATTTCCACGAGTTGGAGGAGGTTGCGCTTTGACAAGACGGTGTACGAGAGCTGCAGCTTCGCAAATTCAATCTGCTGGGGATGGTGCACCCCCAATGCGCCGAGAAACCAATCATAGAGCGGGCGATGGTTTTCGAACTCGAGGGTGCAAATCGAGTGGGTGATCTCCTCGATGCTGTCTTCGAGCCCGTGCGCCCAATCGTAGGAGGGATATATTTTCCACTGCGCCCCTTGGCGGTGATGGGGGCGATCGATGATGCGGTACATCACCGGGTCGCGAAGATTGAGGTTGCTGGAGGCCATGTCGATCTTCGCTCGAAGCGTTCGCGAACCTTGCGGAAACGCGCCATCGCGCATCCCGCGAAAGAGCTCGAGATTTTCTTGCGCCCCCCTGCGTCGGCCAGGGCTTTCCTGTCCGGGAGTCGTGAGCGTGCCCCGGTACTCTCGGAGTCCGACCGCATCGAGGTCACAAACGTAGGCCATACCAGCGCCGATGAGCTGGCGGGCAAGTGCGTACATTTTCTCGAAATAGTCGGAGGCGTAAAAAAGGCGATCTTCGAAGTTGCCCCCGAGCCAGCGCACGTCCTCAATGATTGCGTCTACGAAGTGCTGGCTCTCTTTTTCCGGATTCGTGTCGTCGAAGCGGAGATTGAACTTGCCTCCGTAGCGTTGCGCGAGTCCGAAATTGAGGACGATGCTCTTCGCGTGTCCGATGTGGAGGAAGCCGTTGGGCTCAGGTGGAAAACGGGTGTGTACCCGTCCGTTCCAGCGCTTCGATTCGACGTCCGCCGCAACAATCTCGTCGATGAAATGGAGCGATGAAGGTTCGCCCATAGGTGCGTAAACTCCTTGTCTAACCACCCTATTCGACAGGTGGGCTGGCTCCATGATTTCGCCTTCGTTCCACGGCCATCGCCACGGCACCAACCAGAAGGCCTACCGCGATAGCAAGCAGATAGATGAAGGCAATCGTGACGAGCGCCCCGGTTGCGCGCACTCCGACGCTACCGATCGAGCCATTGTCGAAAGCCGTACGCAGCGGACCCTTGAGCTGCAGCCAACCGAGCAAGGTGGCTGGTAGCTCCTCGATGGCGCGGGTCCCGACCTCCGCCCACCGGAAGCCGCCAAGGCGGCGCGCAAGCTCGAGAATGCTCGCAATCGCCAGATAGGCCAAAGACGTTATGCGCGCGTTGATGAGGGCGATTCGCAGCGAATCCCGCAAGCCCATCAAAGTCACTGCCCGAGCTTCTTCTGAAGCGAGGCGATTGCCTTCTTTGCGCGGCTGGCCTCTGCTGGATTTTGATCGCCGCGCGCAACAACTTCGTATTCTTCGATAGCCTGCGATTTCGCGGCGTCATCTCCTTTGGCGAGTTCATCAGCGAAAGCGAGGCGCGCCCCGAGCCAGGACTTGTCGAATTCGACAGCCTTGGCAAATGCCTCGAGAGCCTTCGCATCATCCTTTTCACGCGCAGAGACTTCGCCGAGCGCGAAATAGCCATAGGGGCTTGCGGACGCCGCACTGATCGCGCCTTCTGCGAGCTGCCGCGCCCCTGAGAGATCTCTCTCTGCGAGCAATACCCGCGAGTGCGTTGCCATCAAGAATGCGCGTTCCCAAGCATCGTTGCTCTTGGCCGAAAGCGCCGTTAGCAAGTCACGCGGGGATTGGCGGGCGGATTCAGCCTTTGCGTTCGGGAAAACATGCAAGGGCCCAGCCTGTCCGCATGGAAGCTGTGGATTGATTTCAGCGGCCCGCTTGAATGCTGCCGGAGCCTGTGCGTAGCTGCCGACGCGGGCGTAGGCAAATCCGATGGCGCAGTAGGTCGCAGCGTCCTGGGTATCTAAGGATGCTGCGCGCTGAAGCGAGGGGATTGCTGTGGCGTTTCCATTCGCAAACTCTACCTGGGCCTTGATTCGCCACGTTTCCGCTTCTTCGCTCTTGCCAGGGACCTTCTCGATTTCCGCCGCTGCTTCCTTGATTTTTCCCGCATGCAGGAGTGCCAACGCGAAATCCCGGCGAGCGACTTCTAGCTTGGGAGAGGCGCTACTCCATGCTTCAGCGGCTTTGACAGCGTCATCGGTATTCCCGAGGGCGAGCAGCGTGCGCACGTACGCGTGTTGGGCCGCCGCGTTGCTTTCATTGCGGTTGACCGCGAGTTTCAGCGGCTTGAGCGCAGCCTCAGGCTGTCCGACCGCTTCGAGGAGAAGTTGCCCCAAGAGCGCATTGGCTTCGTAGTCTTTGGGATCTTTCGCCGCTTCTTCGAGCAAACTCCTCGCCTTGTCGACGCGAGATTTGCTGAGGTAGATGCGCGCGAGCGCAAGCTGAACCTGGGAAGTCTGCTTGGTCCCCGACTTCTCAAGGGCTTCAAGAGTCTCGATCGCCTTCTCCACTTTGGAAGGGTTGGAGGCGTCGGAGAGCGCAAGATAAATGACCGCTTCGGCGGGAAACTTCCCGTCCACCTCGGTCTTGAAGAGTTCTTCTCGTGCGCGCACCAAATCGCCGATCCGCGCATAGGCGATTCCGCGAACAAGCGAGACTCCTCGCATTCCCTTCCCACCCTTGACTTGGGAAATCACGTCGCGCTCGCGGCCGCTGGCAATCAGGATGCGCCCGAGCGCTTCAAGGGCTTCTGGGTTCTTCGGATCCAATGCGACAGCTGCCTCGACGGCCTCCCGTGCCTCTGCCATCTTGCCTGCAAGAAGGTAGCCCTCTGCCAACGCAAGCTTGAGCTTGGGAGCCATCGCAGGCCCTTCCGTGCGCAGCGCATCGTTCAGCACTTTCGCGGCTTCATCGGTGCGACGGTTCGCGGCCAGGGCCTCGCCGTAGAGCAGCGCCGCCCGCCCCTTTTCGGATACTGGAATTGCGCCGCGCGAATACAGCGCCTCCATGCCCGAGAGAGCCGTCGGATAATCGGTACCGAGCGCGAGCAAGGCTTCCGTTTGCCCCATGATGGCGCCCGCATTGAGCTTGGAGATTTCAAGAGCCTTTGCGTAGAGAGATTCTGCGTTCTTCACGTCTTCGAAAGCCATGTAGTAGTCGCTGAGCGCAACCAGCGCGATGACCTGCCGTGGCTCCTGCGCGATCGATTTTTTAAGTCGAGCCAGGGCCTTTTCAAATTTCTTCTCCTCGAGAAGGACTCTCCCCGCGTGCGCTTGCAACACGCTGTCGTCGAGTGCAGATGCCAGAAGCGCCTCGCGGCGGCGCAGTTGCTGATCTTCGGGGGCAATCAAGGAGTCGACGACCAGCGCATAGGCTGGAGACTCGGTGCGAACCTTGTCGCTCATGGCGCTTCGCGCCGCGTCGCGTTGGGTCGGCGACTTCCCATAGTCTGCAAAAAGCATCGCATGCGCGTAGGCGATAAGCGCCGGTGGACCCAACGCGTTACGCTCGATCTTTTGCGCCGTCTCGAGGTATTGGATTCCCTCCTCGTATCGGTCCTTGGTGTCCAACAGCAGCGCGACTTGGCCCTTGGCAAACGCTGATTCGAAAGTCTCTCCGTTAAACCGAATGGTCTTAAACCAATAGGCACCACCGGCAGCACCTGCTCCAAGAATCAAAAAGGCGAAGACGCCAAAAGCCGCGCGATGTCGTGCGAAGAATGACCGACCATCCAGAGCATCGCGCTCCTGCTCCAGCGACCGCGCTTTTGCCCGAGCAGCTTTGCTACTCTTGCGGCGATCGACGCTGTCTTCGGAAATATCTTCCCCAGACTCCGCATCTGCGTAGGGAATATCGACGAGGAGTTCTTGCACTTGCTCTGCCGGCCCCGGAGGCGCGCCTTCGTCAAGGGCAGCGAGATCTCCGAGCAGACCTCCGCCCTCGGAGACGACCTCGCCTGCGAGCAGCGGCACTTCGTCAAGGCCGACTCCATCTACGACTTCCAGCTCCGAAGGCGAATCCGCTTCGGCCTCAAGTTCAACGATTTCCTCGCCAGAATCGCACCGCTTGATGGCTTCCATGGCTGCTGGACTTGTGTCCACAAATTCCAACGGTGGATCCTCTGGAGACCAACCCTTCGCCAGCTCCCACAGTTCTGAAAGCTGTTCCTGCTGCGGGGCGAGGTCGCTCGCCTTCTTGAGCCAGGGTGCTGCGGAGCGGTACATGCCTTGGCGCAATAGGGCGAAGCCCACGAGTTCGTGGGTGTGCGCGTTGCCTTTGTCGATGGCTTCAGCCGCTTGAAATTGCACCATGGCTTCTTGCGCCCTGGAGAGGTGCATCAGGGCCTTTCCCATCACGATGCGCAGGCCGATGCTGTGAGGATAGAGAGCCAGTCCCTGCTCGCAAACGCCGACGGCCAGATCCCAGGCTTGGGAAGCGAAGTGCGCGCTCGCAAGATCCACGGAGGCCCCCACGCTGGGGTCCTCAAGGATCTGCTGCTCTAGGGCTTCAATCGACGTAGATTCCATCAGTCGGCTCGATATCCGGTGTGCTCCCGCGAAACGGCGATACTATCAAAGCAGTCGGCTGGCTTCTCCAATTCAGCAAGGAACCTCATTGCGCTCAACTTCATCACCGCCGAGGCGACGTCGAATTGTCTTCCTTGTGGGTGCGCTCGCCTTCGCAGCTTGTGCGCGTGGACAGCCGGACCTCGAAGAGTTGAAACCGATGCTTGACAAGTTTCACCAGAGTATTCGCTGGAAGGACTTTCGGGGAGCGGCAAACTATCTTGTCCCCGAGCTGCGAGGCGATTTTGTGTCGGCGCGACGCGATGCCAAGGACGATAAGAATCTGTTCATCACAGACTTTCAACTTCAAGATGCCCAAATGACTTCGGCGACGACGGCCACGGCGCAATCGCGAATCTCCTGGTACCGACTCCCATCGGTGACGGAATCCACCGAGGCCATTGAGACGACCGTCTCTTGGCGCACGGATAGGTGGATGGTGGAGAGCCAGAATCTGGGTCCGTTTCCCGAGCTCCATCCTCAGCCCAAGCAGGAGTCCGCAGCGAAACAGGAAAAAGGCACCCTGGTGCCTTGACGATTCCTCCAGCGCCTTGAAAATGGGGCTTCATCGAGGATTGCCGTTCTCCCCTCGTCGCTCCAAAGCCATCAGCGGAGCAGGAATGCTCCGGCGCATTGGAACGAGGAGAAAAAGGAACGCCCGTCGTCGCGGGGCCGGCCGAGACGACGGGCGCTGGCACTCCCCTATTGGAGTGACCTACCCAGTTAGGTAGCAACGATGGTGCCAACGCTTCGATTTGCATTCCCCTAATATTTCAAAGACTTACGAGTATCCTTGGAGGACCAACAATTCACCGGATCGCGAACCTATGACATTTGTGTCGCGGTTTTGCCCACGTGCTGCTCTCGCTCAGCCCGATACCGCTTGTTCCACATCGAGCAGGGCGTACTCGATGCCAAGTCGGCAGATGACCCCGGCAACGCATGGGCGATTCTCCCGAACCGAGGATGATGAGACAGCCTCCGCCAACGCCAGTGGGACGACTCCTTGAACGGCATCAGCAATGATTCCTGCGCCCCCTGCCACTTCCCGCATCCGAACGACGCGCGCCGAAGGCTTCCAATCGCAAACCGGGGCTGAGCACCCAAATGCGCGCAAGCGTTTGCGAATGTCAAAAACCGGCACCAGATCGCCGCGAACGTCGATGAGTCCGGCGAGCGTAGGCGGACCCCGCGGCACTTCCGTAAGCTTCCCGAGCCGAAGGACCTCGCGCACGCCCGCGACGGGCACGGCGTAGTGGCGGCCTTCGAGCACCATGCAAACGAAGGCATCTTCAAAAGGTTGCGACTCTTCTCCTGCTGCGCGCTTGGCCGCTCGAGGGTTCAAGGCTTGCGCATTCCCTGACGACGAAACGCGTTTGCGGACGCTACCGATTCCCTGTAGCGGGAGAGCTGTCTTGCGCCCTCGCCGCCGGACCACCCAAGGTGCGCACCCATGCGCGCGAGAACCGCCGGGGCAGCACCTAGTCCGGCGTCTCGACTGCGCGTGAGCATTTCAAGGCGTCGAGAGAAAACGTCATCCAATGTCATTGCGAACTCTTCACATACAGCATGATCCACCTGTGAGGCGATGCAAGGGAGTTCAGGGTCGAGGCGATCATTTCCATTCCGATCCCATACTTCGATGGCGCGTACGCCGTAGCTGCTGCAAAGATAGTCGGCAGTTGCGGAATCGGCACCTTCATCAATGAGCGCTTCGCGGAGCGCAAAGAACTTTGCATCGGAAGCCTCAATGCCTTGCGCACCGGGAAGTGCACGCTCATGCGTCAGCGAGGGTCGCGTGGTTTTGAGCTGCGCAGCGACGCGATCCACGACTTGCCGTGCCATCCTCCGGTAGGTGGTCAACTTTCCGCCGGCGATGGTGATGAACCCCTGCTGCTGCCGGAGGATGTGTTCGCGCGGGACAGCCGAAGGTCCGCCAGACTTCGTTCGCAACAACGGCCGCAGTCCAGCCCAGGTGGAAATCACGTCGCTTTCGCTGAGCTTTGCGCTCGGGAAATAGGCGTTTGCAGCCTCCAAGAGATAGTCGACGTCTCCTGCTTCAGCGCGCACCTTTTCCGGAGAGTCGTCGTGAAACGTGTCGGTGGTTCCCAGCACCGTGCGCCCCCACCCCCAAGGGATGACAAACATGACTCTCCGGTCCCGCGGGCTCAAGATGAGATTCGCGTGGTGCACCGCGAGGCGTTGCGCATCGACGACGAGGTGTACGCCCTTGCTGGGGCGCACGAGCGGGGGCGCTCCCACCCAACCGGCAACGGCGTCTACCCACGGGCCGCAGGCGTTCACAATCACACGGGCGCGAATCTCGAATTCCTTTCCCGTCAGCGCGTCGCGGGCGGCAACCCCATGGATCGCGCCTGCGGCAGTCTTTAAGAGTCCTTGCGCTTCTATGTGGTTGGCGACGGCGGCACCAAGGCGCTGGGCGTCTATTGCATTCTCGATGCAAAGCCGCGCATCGTTGGTTTGACAGTCGTAGTAGAGGACTGAACCGGAAAGGCCGTGCTCGCGCAAACCCGGCTCCAGTTGGAGCGTCCGCTTTCGGAAGTGGGTGCGGTGAAGCTTGTAGTTTCGAAACGCGCAGAGCGCATCGTATGCCCAGAGGCCGAGATCCAACGTCGCGAGCCATCGGCGATCTCCCGCGTACCGCGGAACCAGGAACGGAAGCGGCCGCACGAGATGCCGCGCCAGTCGCATCAAGAGGGTGCGCTCGTTCACCGATTCAAACACCTGTCCCACTTGGCCGTGCTCAAGGTAGCGCAAGCCTCCGTGAACCAGCTTCGTCGACTTGGACGAAGTCCCTGAACCAAAATCTTCCCGCTCGATGAGTGCGACGCATTGACCGCGAAGGGCGGCGTCGCGAGCCACGCCGCAACCGGTGATGCCTCCTCCTAAGACGACGAGATCGAAGGACTCTTTGCACAGGCGCTGCAGCGTCGCTTCGCGTGTGCGCACCGGATCTCTTCGCTCGAAGCGTCTTTGCACCAAAGGCTCCATCCCCAATCATTTGCCGGAAGGGCTTGAGGAAGTCGATAGGGGCGCAATTTGCGCTTCCCGCGCGGCTGCAACGGCTCCTTTCCTTCTTTGCAGGGCTGGCGGCGCGGTATGGTGGCGGGATGCGGACTTGGGTCGTTGCCATCGCGTGCATTTCCACATTGGCGTCCTGCCGTTGGCACGGCCTTTCCGATGGGAGCTATGCATTCACGGAGAGTGAGGTGCTTCGGGATGATTGCGGGCTCGCGCCGAACCTCCGCTTTGGACCTGGCTGGCTCCGCACCGCCGGGGATACGGTCAATCTCATGCTCGAAGAACCTGCCATCGCGCTCGTTGGATTGTATCGAACCAATAGCGATGGCGGATTTTTCCCAGAATCCGACACCATGATACTCGACGGAGTCCTCACCAACACCCGCTACACCATTCGCGGAGAAGAATGCCTCCTCGAAGCGATCGCCATTCACGTCGAGGGAACCACGCGCGGGGAGACCATGTGGGACGGGCTCGCAGCATTCACCTTTGACTCGCGCACTCCCGATCGCTGCTCTTGCAAACTCTGGATAGGCTTTCGCGCGACGCGTCAGCCGGAATCCAGTTGAAATGTTCACGGGACTCATTGGCGCAATCGGAACCGTCGTCGAACGCACTCATGCTCCCATTCATTCCGTCTGGATTTCCACATCCTTTGATGATCTCGCGCACGGAGAATCGGTGGCATGTGCAGGTATCTGCCTGACTGTTGCAAAGCGCCGTTCTGAGCCAAACGGTGAGCATGGATTCTTGATTCAAGCCGGTCCGGAGACCCTGGCGCGAACAACCCTCGGGAGTTGGAAGGCAGGCGAGCGGGTGAACCTCGAGCGCGCGCTGCGACCGCTGGACCGCATGGGAGGCCATTTTGTTCAGGGTCATATCGACGGGGTCGGAACCATACGAGCGATCTCCCGCGACGGTGCCACAGCGAGGATCGTCGTGGCGCACCCTCCGGAAATGGCGTCGCTGTTCGTGGAAAAGGGGAGCGTTGCAATGGATGGCGTGAGCCTTACGGTGGCGGCAGTCGCCGCCGACGCACTGGAAGTCATGCTGATTCCAGAAACACTCGCCGCCACAACGCTTGGCAGCGCTCTGGTCGGAGCGAGAGTGAACTTGGAGGGCGATGTGCTCGGGAAGTACGTCGCTCGCCATCGTTCGTTTGAGAACCATCAAACCATTCCGAAGTCCTGTATGGAGGGCCCCGAATGAACGAAGCGGAAACCCACGGAATCGCCCGCGTCAAGAACGCCATCGCCGCGATCCGCAAGGGCGGGATGGTTGTTCTCACCGATGACGGGGATCGGGAAAACGAAGGCGACCTCGTCATGGCCGCCCAAAAAGTATCTCCCGCGGCCATCAACTTCATGATCCGCGAGGCACGCGGCCTGGTGTGCCTGTCCCTTACTTCCGAGCGCGTTGCGCAGCTGCAATTGCCGCTGATGGTCGCGGAGAACACTTCCCGCCTTGAAACGGCATTCACCGTTTCTGTTGAGGCCGCCAAAGGCGTGACCACGGGTATTTCAGCGGCCGACCGAGCGAGGACGATCAAGGCCGCCATTGCACCGCGCGCACTCCCCAAAGACCTCACTCGCCCCGGCCACATCTTTCCGTTGCGCGCGAGAGATGGAGGCGTCCTCGCGCGACCTGGACACACCGAAGGCTCCGTCGATCTGGCGCGCGCCGCGGGTCAGGCGCCCGCCGGCGTGATCTGTGAAGTCATCAACAACGATGGGACCATGGCGCGCCAGACGGACTTGAAACGGTTTGCCCGACGCCACGGATTTCCGATGCTTTCCATTTCTGACCTCGTGACCTGGCGGTTGAGCAACGAAGTTCTGGTCCGACGGATTGGCGAAGTGCCCATCAACCGGCCTCCTTACGGAAGCTTTCGAGCGGTCGCGTACGCGAGCGATTTTACATCCCCCGGAGCGCTGCACATTGCGCTCTTGCGCGGAAACGTGAAAACCGGAGGTCCCGTGCTCACGCGAATTCACCGCCAGACGCTCCTCGGAGACCTGCTGGATACGTGCACCGGGAACGGTGACCTCAAAATCGCCTTCGAACAAATTGCGCGCGCCGAGCGCGGACTCATCATCTTTCTTCAGCGACATCTCGGAGAAGCGCAAGCGCTGGAGCTTGCAGCACCTCCCAACATCCAAGCGCTCCGCGACCAGGAGGGACAGTCGCGCCTGCGCGAATTTGGCATCGGAGCCCAAATTCTTGCAGACCTTGGAGTGCGCGAATTGAATCTCCTCACCAACACGCGGACAAAAATTGTTGGTGTGGAACGCTACGGGATTGTTGTCGCCAGCCAAATTCGGTTGGAATCTGCGCGTCAGCCACGCGCGATCGCCTTGCGGAAGGGTTAGCCGATGGCGAACTATTTTGACGGCGATCCTATGGCTGTGCGCGGGCGATTTGCGATTTGTGCCAGCCGGTTCAACGAATCCATTACCGGGAAGCTGCTGGAGGGCGCCATCGGTGCGCTCATCCAACACCGCATCGCCACCGAAACAATCGACGTCTTTCGCTGCCCCGGAGCCTTCGAGCTTCCGGCTCTTGTGAGCCGCGTCGTCGAGCGCGGCGACCACGTCGGAGTCATCGCGATCGGTTGCGTCATTCGCGGAGACACCCCCCATTTTGAATTGATTGCCAACGCCTGCGCCAATGGCATCGCTGCAATCGCCGTGAACGCCAACTGCGCGGTCACTTTCGGGGTCTTGACGACCAATACCTTCGACGAGGCGTTCGAGCGCTCGGGAGGTCCCAAGTTTGGAAACAAGGGGAGCGACGCGGCGATCGCTTGCCTAGAACTTGCGAGCCTATACGCGATGTTTCGGATGTCGCCCGCGACCCTGCCCTTTGAGGATCCCTGAATGATGCACGTCGGCGATGCGATCGTGAGGCTCTGACGTGGGGATGCGCCACACGGGTCGGGAACGCGCGCTTCAGGCTTTGTATCTCCTGGAGCATGAGCCTGGAACCTTGGCGGAAGTAGCGCTCGACACTTCCTGGACCGCTCTAGATGACGGCGAGCTGCGGGACCCAGACGCCTTTTCGTTCGCCCTGCAGCTCGTGCATGGCGTTCGCGAGCACCTTGCGGCCATCGACGCTCTCCTCGACGAGTTCTCGCACAACTGGCGCGTCGCCCGAATGCAGCGCATCGATCGCAACGTGCTGCGCCTGGGCGTCTATGAACTGCTCCACCTCCCGGAGATACCGCGGCGCGTCACCATCAACGAAGCGATTGAACTCGGAAAAGCCTTCGGGAACGAGGATTCGAGCGCTTTCATCAATGGGCTGCTGGACCGCGTGGCCACGCAGGTCGGAAAACCATGACCGTCGCGCGGATCCGCCCCTCCTTGGAAGCCCTGGATGAGCTCGACACGTTTGACGCACTTTGTGGACTCATTACGACCGAAGACCGGCCGTTCATGGGCGGCCTCGGCTTTGCTGATTGGAGGTTGGGGGGAGCCGTTGCGCGCGCGGCATCGAGTGGCTTCTTCCTCGGGGATTTTGGTGAGCGACTGTTGATTCCAACCTGCGGAAAGCTGCCTTTTCCAATGGTGTTCGCTATTGGGCTGGGCCCGCGTAGGCAACTCGATGGGGTGGGCTTCGACGAGGTCGCCACCGAATCGGTAGAAATGCTCCGACGCGCTGGAGTGCGAAGCGCCGCCTTCTCGATTTCAACGCTTCCCGCCAGAATTGCCGCCGATGCGGACGAATCTGTCGAGCTGGCACTCTCCCATGCATCGTTTGGGCGTTGGGTTTGGTTTTACGGGGAGGACGAGGATCACTGAAGCGCCTCGGAACTTCACGCAAACCGAATGCGGATGAGGGATTGCGCCAGCTAGAGTACCGTGCTGGCAGCATGAGAGCCTCCGACACCGATGCGCCGACCCCAGACGTTGCGACTGGCGCGACGCGTCGGGCCGGAAGGTCGAGCGGCGGACGGAGCAAGCCGCACTGGGGCCGAGTCGTCACCCTCTTCGCACTCGTCGCTCTCGGCTATTTCCTCTGGGACACTCCGGCGGCCAAACCGTTCAAGCTCCTCGCCGTCATGGGCCATGAAACCGGTCACGCCATTGCCTCAAAGCTCGTAGGCGGAACCGTACAGCGAGTGAACTTGCAGCTTGATGAATCGGGAGCGTGCGTCTCTGCGATTCCTCAATCATTCCTCTCCCGCGTGCTGGTCTATTCTGCTGGATACGTAGGGAGCGCGATCTTGGCGCTCCTCCTCCTGGTTGCGTCGACGCGATTGCGACTGGTGCGGATGACGCTCTTCGGCGTTGGACTGTGGCTCCTTGCCATGGCCATCCTCTACGCAGGGAACGCGACGATGCTGGGATTCTGTATTGCCATGGCTGCGTCGGTTGGCGCTGCAGCATTTTTGCTTCCTACCGTATTGGTGGAAGGCATCACGACCTTCATCAGTGTCTTTATTGGCATGTATGCGGCATTCGACTTGCGTGACCTTTGGGATGCGGCGGCGCGCAGCCAGAGCGATGCCCAGCTCTTGGCCAACGTTTCTGGCGTTCCCGCGATCGCATGGAGCGTCTTGTGGACGGCCCTCAGCCTTTGCATTCTGGCACTCGCGGTGAAGCTGACTTTGGGCGGTCGCGACCGCTAAGCCCAGAGCGAATCCATGGGGAACGCCTTTCGGCATCGAGGGAGGTCTCGGAGGCAGATCCGACGCTTTTCCCCGATGCGAATCATCTCAGGAGCGCATGCGGTAGTTCACGAAGTCGGCGAGCGTGTTCCGCTGGAAGTAAGGGTTGTGCCGCCGTTCGTTTCCCATGGTGGAAACGGGCGTCGAACCGTAGTCATGCCCAGGCCAAACGACGGTGTCCTCTGGAAGTTCAGAAAGCGTGGCGTGCAGCGAAGCAAAGAGCTGCGCCGCATCGCCGCCTCGCTGGGAACAATTTCCGCAAGTATCCACGAAGAGCGTATCGCCGGTAAGGACATTTCCGGGAGCCAGGAGGCACTGCGAGCCAGGAGTGTGGCCGGGCGTATGGAGTGCAACTCCTTCAAGAGTGCCAATCGCAAGGCGATCACCATGGTCGATTGGCTGCAATGCCTCCCCAAAGGGCGCGAATACGTTGGGCGCAAAAGCAATCTCGGAGCGCTGCGCATAGACTGGAACGTCCAGCCGCTGAAGGATCGCTTCCACCGCGTTGCAATGATCGCCATGCGCATGCGTGAGGAAAATCGCCGTGAGTTTTCTCTCAGCGCCAGCGATCGCCACCGCAATCGCATCTGCGTCCCATGCAGGATCGACCACTGCGACCTCGGGGCCATCGCTGGGCCCCAGCAAGTAGATGAAATTCTTCGACGGGCCGAGCGACAGCTGCCGAATCCAAACTTTCGAAGAACCGGGGCTGATCATCGATTGTCACCCGAATGCAACGCTTCGCAAATCACTTGCAAGACGCGCTTGGCGTTCCGACGCGGATCGTGCACAATCGCACTACGCTCTCCGGGGAAGTGGTCCATGAACGGTCTGCAAATCACACAACAAGATGCGAAGGCTCTCGCCGCTGGGTACTCTCGCTGGTTCCGGCTTGTCGAAGTCATTTCCATTCTCACCTTCTTTGCAATGATGGCCGAATTGGTGCGCGCGGCGGCTCCCTTTGCCATCTCCAATCCATGGATCACCGTAGGTGCTGCTGCGCTCGGCTTCGTTCTCGCGGATTTTGGCGCTGGTGTCGTTCACTGGGCAGCGGACACTTTCGGGGCTACCGATCTGCCTATCCTCGGCGCAGCGGTCATTCGGCCTTTCCGTGAACACCATGTGGATCCCAAGGCGATGACCCACCACGACTACATCGAAACCAACGGTGCGAATTGCCTTGTCGCAATACCAGTTGCGATGGCAGCACTGGCGATTCCTCTGGATTCGACGAGCGCATGGTTCGGGGTGGCTCTTTTCGCTGCCGTATCCCTGGGATCGATGATCTTCTGGGTGATGATGACGAACCAATTTCATAAGTGGGCGCATATGGATCCGCAAAAGGTCCATCCGGCAATTCAGTGGGCGCAACGCTCGCACCTGATCCTCCCGCCCACGCAGCATGCGCGCCATCACCAGGCGCCATTTGAAACCTACTATTGCATCACGACCGGTTGGCTCAACTATCCTCTCGAACGAATCGGCTTCTTTCGGACCCTTGAGCGAATCGTCATCGCCATCACCGGCGCGCTCCCTCGACGCGACGACATCGGTACGTCCGCGGCGATTCAGCGAAAGCCCAATGCGCAGCGCAACTAGCCCTCGCAAGGCAGGCGACTAGCGCGAAATCCCTCGTACTTCGAGGGTACCGGTTCCGGGCGCAGAAGCGCTGCTTGGGACTTCTTCTTGTTTTTCGCGCCGCCATTCGGTACGCGCGGCCCCTCTATGGCGATCATCCCGCTCGACCACATCCGCAACATAGGAATCTCCGCCCACATCGATTCGGGCAAGACCACGCTCACCGAGCGGATCCTCTATTACACGGGGCGGATCCACGCGATTCACGAGGTCCGAGGAAAGGACGGCGTGGGCGCAAAGATGGACTCCATGGATCTGGAGCGCGAAAAGGGAATCACGATTCAGTCCGCCGCGACCTACTGCGTGTGGACGGGGGCGCAAAAGCAGCTGCCTGAATTCAACGTCAACATCATCGATACGCCTGGACACGTCGACTTCACGATCGAAGTGGAGCGCGCTCTTCGCGTCCTCGATGGTGCAATCCTCGTCCTCGATTCCGGCAAAGGCGTGCAGAGCCAGTCGATCACCGTCGACAGGCAAATGAAGCGCTACCGCGTTCCCCGGATCGCATTCGTCAACAAGATGGACAATCCGGGCGCCAACTACGAGCGGGTCGCTGACATGCTCAAGGAGAAACTGGGACACCGCCCGGTGCGCCTCCAGGTCCCTATTGGCGCAGAAGACAAATTCGAAGGCATCATCGACGCCATTTCTCAAAGGGCGTACTACTTTGACGGCGACAGCGGCGAGACCATACGAGAGGAAGCGGTCCCAGCGGCGTATCTGGAAGCCGCCAAAGCGACCCGGGAACACATTGTTACGGCTATCGCCGACGCGGACGACATCCTCGCCGAGAAGTTCCTCGCAGAAGAACCGATCAGTGACGATGAACTTCGCGCTGCGGTGCGGCGAGCCACGCTCGCACTCAAAGTGACCCCCGTGATGTGCGGTTCGGCGTTCCGCAACAAGGGCGTTCAACTGCTCCTCGATGGGGTCGTTCACTTCTTGCCAAACCCGACAGAGGTCGTGAACGAGGCCCTCGATCAAGATGCAGGCGAACAAAAGGTATTGCTCGATTCCGATCCGGAGAAGCCCTTTGTCGGCCTGGCGTTCAAACTCCAGCAAGACAAGTACGGCCAGCTCACTTACTTCCGCGTGTACCAGGGCAAGCTTACGACCGGAGAAACTATCGTCAACACCACGAACCAGCACCGCCGGATTCGGGTTCCGCGCATGTTCCGAATGCATTCGGAAGACCGGGAAGAAATCGAAGTCGCCACTTGCGGCGACATCGTCGCGCTCTACGGGATCGACGCGAGTTCGGGCGAGACTTTTACCGATGGAAAAGTAAACTACACGCTCACTTCCATGCATGTTCCGGCAGCGGTGATTTCGCTGGCCGTGACCCCCAAAGACCGCGCGGGCGAACAAAGCTTTTCCAAAGCGCTGAATCGCTTCACCAAGGAAGACCCGACATTTCGCGTCCAACTCGATGAAGAATCGAACCAGACCATCATCTCCGGAATGGGCGAACTGCACTTGGAAATCTACATGGAACGGATGCGCCGCGAATACGGCTGCGAAGTCATCTCCGGAAAGCCCCAGGTAGCGTATCGGGAAACGATATCCGAGAAGGGCGAGTACGCCTACACGCACAAGAAGCAAACCGGGGGTGCGGGGCAATTCGCGCGTGTTTGTGGGTTCTTAGAGCCGCTTCCCGGAGACGCCGTGGAGCCATTCGAGTTCGTGAATGACATTGTCGGCGGAGCGATCCCCAAGGAATTCATTCCTGCATGCGAGAAGGGATTCCGCGAGGCGATTAAGAAGGGGAGTCTCATTGGGTTTCCCGTGGTGGGGGTTCGCGCGGTGGTGAACGACGGCAACTCGCACGCGGTGGACTCCAGCGAGCAGGCGTTCAAGACCGCCTCGCTCATGGGCTTCCGAGAGGGGTATGCGGCTGCAAAGCCTGTCGTCCTCGAACCCATCATGAAGGTGGAAGTGGAAGCGCCGGTGGAGTTTCAAGGCTCCGTCGTTGGCCAAGTCAATCAACGCCGAGGGGTCATTCTGGAAACGATAAATTCCGAAGGCCAAGTTTCCGTGGTTGCCGAAGTACCGCTCAACACCATGTTCGGATACTCCACGGACTTGCGGTCAGCGACCCAAGGCAAAGGCAACTTCACTATGGAATTTGCCAAGTACAGCCCACTGCCGCGAAACGAGCAGGAAGAGATGATTAAGAAATACCGCGAGCGGTTGGCCGCCGAGGCAGCCGCCAGAAAATAGTGAACGCCGGAGGAGCACCGCGAACCTCGTCACGCGTGCGCACCGCGTCATTCGCCAACCATCCGAAAGGATTTGGGATCCCCGGCGGATGATGCGACATTCCCGTCGAACATTCTTGAGCCTGGGAGGCAAGTATGGCCGACACGATCCAAAGCATTGGAGAACTCCTTCTCCATCGCATCACCGTGACGCCGGCGGGCCCTGCGTATTCCTATCCCACGCCTGCAGGTTGGAAGAGCGTCAATTGGGCCGAGTTCGGGGCCCAGGCTCGCAAGCTCTCGATGGGACTTCGCACGCTGGGGCTTTCCGGTGGGGACAAGGTCGCGATCCTATCGACGACCCGCTACGAATGGATTCTTGGGGACTTTGCAGTCCTCGCTGCTGGCGGCGTGACAACGACGATTTACCCATCGAGCCAACCCGAGGAGTGCGCCTACATCATCAACGATTCCGGTACTTCGCTGGTGCTCGCAGAAAATGACGAGCAGGTGGCAAAGCTCTTGGGAGTTCGCCCAGACCTCAAGAACGTCAAAAAGGTCATCACCTTCGAAGGAAGTTCCACTCCCGATGGGTGGGTAGTCACACTCCAAGACGTTTTGGCGATGGGCGAGGGAGACAATGCCAGCGCCTGGGCCGACATCATTCACACGACCAAGCGCACCGACATCGCCACGATCATGTACACCTCAGGCACCACCGGACGCCCAAAAGGTGTCGTACTCCTGCACGATAATTGGCTCTACGAAGGGGAAGCGTTGGCAGAAATTGGGCTGCTCAGTCCAAGCGATGTGCAATACCTCTGGCTCCCGCTCGCACATAGCTTCGGGAAAGTCCTTCAGATGATCCAGTTGCGCCTCGGGTTCCATACCGCGGTCGACGGACGCCCCGAAAAACTCATCGAAAACATGCCGCATGTGCGGCCGACCTTCGTCGCGAGCGTTCCCCGGGTCTTTGAAAAGGTTCACAACAAGATCGTCGAAAAGGCGCAAGAAGGTGGCGCCACGAAGTACAAGATTTTTCGCTGGGCAATTGCCACCGGGCGCGAAGCTTCAAAGTGCAAGCTGGAGGGAAAACCGTTGGGGCTCCTCCTTTCCGCGAAGCTTGCCGTTGCCGAACGGCTCGTGTTCAAGGCAATCAAGGATAAATTCGGCGGACGGCTCAAATGGTTCGTCAGCGGCTCCGCTCCGCTCTCGATGGAGATGGCCTCGTTCTTCAGTGGCATCGGAATCACGATCCTCGAAGGCTACGGGCTCACTGAAACCAGTGCCGCAAGCTTCGTGAGCCGCCCCGAGAGCAACAAACTCGGCACCGTGGGGCCGCCGATCCCCGGAACCCAGCTTCGATTTGGCGACGATGGAGAAATCCTCATCAAGGGCCGTGGCGTGATGCGCGAGTACTACCGACTTCCCGAGGATACCGCCGCTGCCCTCGACAAAGACGGCTGGCTTCACTCCGGAGACATTGGCGAAGTCGACAGCAACGGTCGCCTGCGAATCACCGACCGGAAGAAAGACCTCATTAAGACTTCAGGCGGCAAGTACGTGTCGCCGCAGTATATCGAAGGCAAGTTCAAGGCGATTTGCCCCTACGTCGCGCAACCGATCGTTCATGGAAACAACCGACCCGCCATTTTGATGCTCATTGCACTGGACCCTGAAGCCATCATGGCCTGGGCGAGCAAAAACGGGATAGCTGGTTCCTTTGCCCAAGTGGCTTCAAACGAACGGACGCGCGCGATGATCGCTCCCTACGTAGACGAACTCAATCGTGGCCTCGCCAATTTCGAGTCCGTGAAGAATTTTATCATCCTCGATCGCGACCTGACCTCGGAAGATGGCGACCTCACTCCGAGCCTCAAACTGAAGCGTCGCGCAGTAGAAACGAAGTTCCAGTCCGCAATCGACGACTTCTACAAGTACGACGTCGCCAAACTCTAGCGATGCGGCTTGTTATGACTGGAAGCTCGAGCGCCGTTTTGCGCGAGAGGATTGTGGATTGACGAAAGAGCCGATTCACTCAGAGATCGCTGGCCTTACGGTGCGGATTGTCGAAGAATCCCAAAAGCCGCTGCGCGGCGCGGTGGTTCTCTGCCATGGGTTTGGCGCCTCTAGCGATGATTTGGTCCCCCTCGCCCAGGAACTCCGGCGGAGGAATCCAGCGCTCGAAGACGTCCGTTTCTATTTTCCGCAAGGGCCGCTCGCGCTTCCATTCCCGAGGTCCTGGGCTTGGTGGCACATCGACGCCCAAGCGATGCGCGACGCGGCCTTCAACCAAACGCGCCTCGATGAACACATCCGTCAAGAACCAGATGGGCTTCCCAAGGCGCGAGCACTCCTGCACGCGTTCCTTGCGAACGTCACCCAAGGCTCAGGCCTTCCCTACGGCCGGGTTGCGGTAGGCGGATTCAGTCAAGGAGCCATGCTGGCGACGGACGTTGCGCTGCGCACCGAGGAGCCGTGTGCTGGGCTGGCGATTCTTTCAGGAACGCTGGTCGCAAAAGAATCTTGGGCAAGGCTTGCTCCGAAGCGCACCGGATTTTCCACCTTCATCGCCCACGGTCGGGACGACTTGGTCCTCCCCTACCCAGGAGCGGTCGCTCTGAGGGCGCTCCTCGAAGCATCCGGGCTCTCGGTGCAATTTCTAGCGTTCGCCGGCGGCCACACCATCGTCACCGAGGAGGTCAAGGCGCTCGGGGATTTTTTCGAGGCTGCACTTCGTCGTCAGCCTCTCCTGCGCCCTGTTCTTCCTGCGTTTCCTTAGGATTGGTGAGCCAAAGCAAATCTCGCGGAACCGATCCCCCGCCCCGAGACCCGCTCCACCACTGTTTGGTGAAGTAGTCGCGTCCACTATCGCTTCCTCCCGGAAACGGAAGAGCCCTCGAAACTTGTGATTCTTTCGATTGTTCTTTCACCATGCATTGCAAATACTTCAGATTGCGCCAAGATTCACCTCCATGCGCGAACGCATTCAAGCTTTCGATTGGCTCCGTGGAATAGCGATTGTCGCCATGGTGCAAACGCATGCGTTTGTCTTGCTCCTGCCCAGCATTCGCGGAACCGACGCCTTCAACGCGCTGGTGCGGCTCGATGGGTTGGTCGCACCCTCTTTCATTTTTTCCGCGGGCTTCGCGGTCGCGCTCGTAACCATGCAAGCGATGCTCTCGGGGACTCTCAAGGAGCGCGCAAAGAAGACTTTGAAACGTATCGGCGAAGTGCTGCTGGTAGCGACGTTCATCAACTTCATTTGGTTCCCGCTGCTGCGCGAGCCCAAGTGGATTTTCCGGATCGATATTCTCCAGTGCATCGGGCTTTCATTAATTCTGGCCGTAGGCCTGTTGCTCGCGCTTTCGCGATGGCCTCGCTCCATCCGCTGGATGACGCTTGGCCTCGCGCTGTTGGTGTTCTTCCTCGCGCCACTCTTTGAGAACGTTTCTGGACTCGGGTCCGTCTTCCTCAATAGCCAAATCGGCTTCCTTGACCCCCACTTCGGCACCACGTTTCCGCTGCTGCCTTGGTCCGGTTACGTATTCCTTGGCGCCTCGTTTGGTGCCACGGTTGCGCTGCGACGATCCGAGCGCGAACTGTGGATCTGGCTAGGGCTCCTGATGGCTTTGGGCGCGCTCCTTTGGTGGCAATCCGCAGCGCTCTCCGCGCTCTACCCTCCGCATCAGTTTTGGGTCACCAACCCGGCCAACGCGGCACAGCGGTGGACCAAGGTGTTGATGATTGTGGCTGTCTTCCGCGCAATCGAGCGATTGGCTCCCTCGCTGGGGAGGGCGCCGGCGCTCCGCTGGCTGGGGTCATTTGGCGCCATGTCCCTTTCCGCCTACTTCTTTCACCTCATGTTGCTCCACCAACGCCATGTGGGAATCTTCACCCGGTTCTTCAGCGATCGCTGTGATTGGACGTTGTATGCATTGCTCGTGGTACTGCTCATCGCTGCGACTTGGGTATGTTGCAAAGTCTGGGACAGGATAGAGCGCACCTTCAAGGGCTGGCTTGCGCGCCCAGCGACGACGAATAGCCAGTAGACGGCTTCTTACGGTCGCTCGAGGAGGTGTTCGAAGCGCGCCTTGTTCAATGCCTTTTGGTACGCCGCTTCGGCGGTGACGCGCCCCTCCTTGGCGAGGCCATACAGCGCGTCATCCATCAATTGCATCCCGGCAGCTTTCCCGGATTGCATTATGGAGGTGATCATCGGGGTGTTTCCTTCGCGGATCACGTTGGGAAGGCCCGGACTTCGAAGCAAGATTTCGTGCACCGCGAGACGTCCATGACCGTCAGGGGTTGGGAGCAGCTGTTGCGATACGACGGCCATCAGAGATTCCGAAAGCATGGTCCGCACTTGTTGCTGCTGATCCGTCGGGAATTGGTCGATGATGCGATCTACCGTCTTCGCCGCCCCATTGGTGTGCAAGGTGCCAAACACCAGAACCCCCATTTCTGCAGCGGTGATCGCCAGCGCCGTCGTTTCGACATCGCGCATCTCGCCGACCAGAATCACTCCCGGATCTTGGCGAATCGCCGTACGAAGTGCGGCGGCAAAGCTTTCCGTATCCGTACCTACCTCGCGTTGAGAAAGCGTGGAGCGCTTGTTTTGGTGGACGAACTCCACCGGGTCTTCGATGGTGATGATGTGCTTGGCGAAGTTAGCGTTTATTCGATCGACGATTGCAGCCAGAGTGGTGCTCTTTCCTGAACCTGTTGGTCCAGTCACCAGCACCAAGCCGAATTCCAATTCCGCAAGCGTCGCAAGCACCGGCGGAGCTCCCAGCTCTTCCAGCGACTTCACTTTCTCTGGAATGATTCGAAATACGGCTCCGGCGCCGCGCTCTTGATTGAAGTAGTTCGCGCGAAATCTCCCGACCCCATCGAGGAAATAGGCAAAATCGAGATCCAAGTTGCTCTCGTAGTGTGCCCACTGCTCGGGAGAACACAGTTCCCGCAAATGCGCGCGCAGGTTTGCGTCGGTAAAAGTCTCCCAACCGGCGATCGCTGCGATTCCTCCATGGATACGCGCGTTGGGAGGCATTCCAGCGGCGAGGTGGAGATCGGACCCGTCAGAGCCCCGGAGGTATCGAAAGAGTTCGTCGAGACGCGCCATCGTGTGGATTAGCCAAACTTGCGAGGGTCTTCAGCAGCTCTTGCAGCGACAGCTTTGGTGATCGCACCGGCCTTCACCAGCTCCGCGAGGGAGTCATCCATCGACACCATTCCTTCGCTCCGCCCGGTTTGAATGACCGAGCGAATTTGAAATGTCTTTTCTTCGCGAATGAGGTTGGAAACCGCTGGCTTCACTAGGAGCAATTCTGTGGCGACGACCCGCTTGCTTCCATCAGCGGACACCAAGAGCTTTTGCGAAGACACTGCACGCAAGGATTCACTCACCATGGCGCGCATTTGGGCTTGCTGCTTTGGCGGAAACGCATCGAGAATTCGGTTGATGGTGCGAATCGCGTTGTTGGTGTGAAGCGTCCCCAACACCAAGTGTCCGGTTTCGGCAGCGGTAATGGCGAGCGAAATGGTCTCAAGGTCGCGTAACTCGCCGATGACTACGATATCCGGATCCTCGCGTAAGGCGGCGCGCAGTGCATTGGGAAACGAACGCGTGTGCTTCCCCACCTGCCGCTGATTGACCACGCACTTCTTGGGAATGTGGACAAACTCGATCGGGTCTTCGACGGTGATGATGTGATCCGGGCGCGCGTCGTTGAGCAGCGCGACTAAGGCAGCGAGCGTTGAGGACTTGCCAGAGCCCGTTGGACCGGTCAGCAACACCAAGCCCTGGTGAAACTCCGTGAGCCGCTTGAGACTCGCAGGTAGGCCGAGCTGCGCGAGGGTGGGTGGCACCGAAGGAATCGGACGGAACACAGCGTCCCAACCCCGCTGCTGCTTATAGAAAGCCGCGCGAAATCGCCCCACTGAGGGAAGCGCAATGGCGGTGTCGAACTCCCTATTGGAATGAAGCGCCACGCGCTCTTCAACGCTCAACACCTCCTCGAAGAACCCTTGGACTATGGATTCGGTCACTTGTCCCGGGCGCAGTTCCTGGAGACCTCCGACGATGCGCAATTGAATCGGAGCTCCAGAATGCACATGGACGTCGCTCGCCCCAACCTCCAGAGCATAGGCGAGAATTTCCGATAGATTGGCGTTCGCTCCGATTGCAGCTCCAGAACGCGGTGAAGGACTTCGCTGGATTGGAGACTGGGGCGGCGCGGGAGTCGCTGGTTTCGGTGGCCCAACGAAGCGCTGCTCCACTTTCGCAGGTGCTAGACTTTTCTCCTGATGC
The DNA here is from genome assembly GCA_041739845.1 of Myxococcaceae bacterium. Classification (GTDB taxonomy): domain Bacteria; phylum Myxococcota; class Myxococcia; order Myxococcales; family Myxococcaceae; genus JBGSMZ01. The sequence continues at coordinate 5,382 of JBGSMZ010000094.1, read as the reverse complement.
TGCTGCGCGGGGGCCGACACCATGGGACTGGGCGGCAGCGGTTGCGGGGCCGCTGGCGCCACCCGGACCTGGCTTTGCGCCGGAGCTTGAGCAGAAGGTCCTGGCCGAGCCGCCTTTTCGGCGTCGGCTTTCTGTTGCGCCTGGCGGCTCGCGTACTGCGCCAGCGCTTTTTGGAGCCAGACTTCTTGCTCCGATGTGAGACACCCCAAACCGACGAGAGCCGCCAACAGTGACTCGCCGGTTGTTCGCTGGCGTTCTGCTGCGCTAGTCAGCTGATCCTGCCGTACGAGTTTGTAGTGCAACGCAATTCTCGCGAGCAGTGTGTCATCGATCGACATAGAGAGTTTCAAGTCTAGGCGAGTTAGCGCAGCAGTGCGACAGAACCGTAACCCAGTGCGCTTTTGATGAAAGGAAGTCGCGTGAATGCTACCGAAACACCTGTTCCAGAACTCTCCGTAACGCTTCGTCGCCTCTACGCGTTGGCATGGCCGGAGCGTTGGGTTCTCCTCGCCGCTACCATCTTTCTTCTCATCAGCTCGGCCGGAAACATCGCTTTTCCACCAGCAGCCGGACGTCTCCTCGACGGCGCGCTGCGCGTTCCCGGCGACGGCTCCATCGACCTCCACCAAGTCGATCGGATGGCGCTAGTGCTCATCATCATCTTCGCCGCGACTGCGGTCGCCGCCGCATTGCGATTCGTCCTCTATCAACGCGCTGGTGAGCGGGTCGTCACCAAGCTACGCGCGGATTTGTACCAAGCGATCCTTGCGCAAGATGTCGCCTTTTTTGACGAGGAGCGCACGGGAGAAATCGCAAGTCGCCTCTCGTCCGACACGACGATTCTTCAAACCACGGTCACCGCGAATCTGAGCATGGTGTTGCGCAACGCTACGATGGTTCTCGGAGCGCTCGTCATGCTGTTGCTGACCTCGACGCGGCTCACCCTCTCGATGCTGGCAATAGTCCCACCGCTGGCTTTGGCTGGCGTCGCATACGGAAAGCGAGTCCGGATTCTTGCCAAGCAGTCTCAGGACGCCCTCGCGAAGGCGAGTGAAGTAGCGGTAGAGGCTCTGGGAGCTGTTCGCACCGTCAAGAGTTTTGCCGCTGAAGCGACCGAGTCGGCGCGGTACCAGAGCGCTCTCGCGCTTTCTCTGCTCCACGCATTTCGACGCATTCGCTACGCAGCGGCCTTTTTTGGTGTCGCTTTCTTTTCTGCTTTTGCGGCGGGAGTCTTCGTCTTTTGGTACGGCGCACGGCTCGTCGCCTCCGGGGCGCTGACTCCCGGGGGCTTGATTTCGTTCCTCTTCTTCACCATGCAAGTTGCATTTGGCATCACCGCGCTTGCGGAATTGTGGACTGACGTGCAGCGCGCCGCTGGCGCAGCGGAACGAATCTTTGCACTCTTGAAGCGCGTGCCCGGAATTCCTGGAGGTGGACGAACGCTGACCCGCGTGCGAGGAGCGGTGCGCTTTGATGGCGTTGCGTTTGCCTACCCTACCCGTTCGGCGTTATCGGTTTTGAAGGACTTTTCCTTGGAGCTCGGGCAGGGAAAAGTGACGGCAATCGTCGGCCCCTCGGGCGCTGGAAAGTCTACGATCGCGTCCCTCACCTACCGTCTCTATGACCCAATCCAAGGGGTTATTTCCCTCGATGGGGTCGACTACCGGAGCATTGATCCGCAGTTTCTCCGCCGGCAGGTCGGCGTGGTCGCCCAAGAACCGATCCTTTTTTCAACGACCATCCGGGAGAACATTCGCTATGGGCGGCCTGATGCTTCAGAAGCGGATGTCTTGGAGGCCGCCCAATCGGCCAACGCTACCGAGTTCATCCGCGCTTTTCCTGACGCCTTCGATACGGCGGTCGGTGAGCGCGGCGTCCAGTTGTCCGGCGGCCAGAAGCAGCGCATCGCAATAGCTCGCGCGCTGCTTAAAAATCCGCGGATCTTGATTCTCGACGAGGCTACCAGCGCGCTCGATTCAGAAAGCGAATACCTCGTGCGCGAGGCGCTTGGTCGTCTCATGGTCGGGCGAACGACCATGGTCATCGCCCATCGCCTCTCGACGGTTCGAGACGCAGACCGCGTCGTGGTTCTGGACGCAGGCCGCGTGGTCCAAGATGGCTCTCATGCCACCTTGGTAGGAACCGAGGGACTCTATCGCCGGCTCGTGGAGCGCCAGTTCGCGTCGTAGGGGTGCAGCAGCCTCAGGAAAGGTGCTTGTTGTAGTGCTTCGTCAGCTCGAACATGTTGATCGGCTTTTTCCCGGTCACTGCGGCGAGCTTTTCGTCTGGGTGAATCATCCGCTTGTTCTTCTTGTCCTGGAGATCATGCTTTTTGATGTATTCCCAAATCTTCTTCGACACCTCGAATCGAGGCAGCGCCTTTGGACCAACGATTGCGGCAAGCGCATCCGATGGATTCAATGGCTTAGCGAATCCTGCATTGATTGTGCGCTTCGCTGCGGGCTTCTTGGCGGGCTTCTTGGTGGGCTTCTTGGTGGCGACCATGGCTTCCTTATTCCTCCCTGAGGTGCGCAGCGTGGGGGCTCCCGACACTGCTCTTGCTATTGTGACGGGCTAGGTAGCAAAGTGAGGAGAGGAAGGACAGCTTCCTTTCGAGGGAATTGCAAGCGATGCCCACTTTGTGCGTATTCAAGTCCTCATGTGTCTTCGAATCCCGATGAGCGTATTTCTCTTGACCTCCGTGGCTTGGGGTGGGGAGCCTCAAGACCATCCCATGGACCCCGTCGTCGCACACCGCACCAGCGAGAAGGTTCGCGTGGATGCTCGCCTCGACGAAGCATCCTGGGCCAAAGCGCCTCTCTTCGATAAGTTTACAGAAACCTTTCCTCATGCTGGTGCCGTGCCAACAATGCGAACCGAGGTTCGCGTCCTGCACGATGATCGCTTCATCTATATCGGGGTGTATTGCTCGGATCCCGAGCCTGAGAAGATCATTAAGAACCTCGGCAGGCGAGACTCGACGGCGACAGCGGACCGCCTTGAAATCGCCATCGATTCCGGCTCCGATCACCGAACCGCCTATTCTTTTTCAATCAATGCGGCAGGAGTTCTTCGCGATCGCCTCCTCTATGGAGACGTCAACAGCACGGACACTTGGGACGCGGTCTGGGAAGGGGCAGCGCAAATCGTGCCTGGCGGGTGGATCGCCGAAATCGCCATTCCCTTGCGCTCACTCCGGTTCACAGACGCGTCGAACTCCTGGGGCTTTCAAGTTCGCCGCATCGTTCCGCGAACGCACCAGGTTTTCGACTCCCATTTCATTCCGCGCGAGGCCAATACCTCGAACGCCGGGGAGCTTGTCGTTTCTCGATTCGGTCGACTCGATGGACTCACGGACATCCGCGCTGGCGTTTCCGGAGAAGTACTCCTCTACGCGGCGCCCAAGGTTGCCCTGGTGCCGCAGTATTCAGACTCCGCCCGACCGACGCCTCGGCTCGTCAATCCAGCACTCGACATCGGGGCAGACTTCAAATTTGCGATTACCAATCGGCTCAGTCTCGCGGCCACCATCAATCCCGACTTTGGCCAAGTCGAAGCGGACCAGCTGATTCTCAACCTTCAAAATGCCGAGCCCTTTTTCCCAGAAAAACGCCCGTTTTTCCTTCAGGGGCTCGACATCTTCCAGCCAGTTGGTTCGGAATACAACACGCCCTATTACCTCTTCTATTCGCGTCGCGTCGGCCTCCGTGCACCTATCCTTGCTGCCATCAAATTGACGGGGAGTCTCACCTCCACAATCGACATTGGAATTCTGGATGCGGTCGTGCTGGGTGCTTCCAATCCGTCCGCAAAGTCCATCGCATTCGGTCGCCCGTCCGCAGAGCAAATCGAGCAGTTCGAAGCCAATCCGGACCGCGGCGTGTCCTACAACTGGCAGACCCCTTTTCACATTGGCGTCAACAATAGTCTTCCAGCGCGGGCCCCGGTTCCGACCAACTATTTGGCCGCAGTACTGCGAAAGCGTTTTGGAAAGGCTTCCAGCGTGGGAGTGTCCTTCACCGCTGCCACTCCCTTAAGTTCCATCTGTCAGCGCAGCGATTTTGCATCAGAGGCCGACTACCTGGCGACCAACTGCCGAGCTCGCGGCACGAATGCCCTTGGGGTCGATTGGGATCTTCGCACCGAAGACCGCGTCTGGGGCTGGTTCGGCCAGCTCAACGGTTCTCATCAACTCTGGGGGGACCTCAAGGGGCGTCAGCTCACCGACGGCACCGTCATGAAGCCCAATGATTTAGGCTGGGGCCTCAATACCCGCGCTGGCAAATTCGGCGGCGAAGGCTTTCGGTTCGACTTTTGGTACGTCGCCTTTAGCAAAAAGTTCGACGTCAACGACTTGGGCTTTCAGCCGCTGGCGAACTACCACTGGTTCGACGTCACTATGCGCTACGTGAAGCCAAATGGGTGGGGTCCGTTTCGTGCCGTGTACCTCTACTCCAATGTGGACTTGAACTGGTCCGCGGATGGACGCGCGCTACCGCGCGCGATCAACACGCAAATCGATGGAGCCGTCCAATTTTCGAGCTTTGACGTGCTGGGTCTCAAAGTGGGCCTGGAAGTGCCGCAATACGAAACCAGAGAAATCCCATTTTCCGGAATTCCCTTTGAACGCCAGCCGAGATTCTACTTTGGGCTCTACGCCGACTCGGACAGCAACCGACGCTTCGTCGCCTCAATGAATGCCTTTGGGCACCGCATCTTCTCCCGCGGCATTCCGGAAAGCGGCTGGGGCTTCACGACCGAATGGACGCTGACCTGGCGGCCCATCGACATCCTCGAAACGCGCCTTGACCTGGGCTATTACCACCAGCCTACAGGGGCGCGTTACGCATTCACTGACCCGAACAATGTTGGCTACTTCGGTTGGCAGGATCCGGAGCTCTTGTCTGCCACCCTCCGGCAGCAGATCGTCTTCACTCCCACGCTTTCATTCCAACTCTACGCCCAGCTCTTCACCAATGCGGTCCGCTACAACGCCTACTATTCAGCGGATCTGACGGGCCGGAACAAGGTCACGCAAGCCGACCTGGTCACCGCAACTTCGCCGCGGAACGTCAACTCGCATGGTGCCGGATTCAACCTCAATGCGGTATTGCGCTGGGAATACCGACTCGGCTCAACGATTTACGTGGTCTATTCGCGCGCGCAGGAGGAAGCGGCTCCCCCCAATGGAGTCGCGTCAAAATCACTCTGGCCGTATCGCCTCTTCAGCGGCCCGGCAGTGGACACGTTCCTCGTAAAGTGGACTTATTGGCTTCCACTCTAGGCGCACAGTCGGTTGGCCACCGAGACGGGTCCGCTTGCTTGCATTGATCACTGGCGCGGGAGGATTCGTTGGTCGCCACCTCGCGGCAGCACTCCGCG
>JBGSMZ010000050.1:0-2811 GCA_041739845.1 Myxococcaceae bacterium | reverse complement strand
CACCCGCCGACGGCGCGGCGATAGGTGCTCTCGCAGCGCACTTGGGCTTCCCGGTGCTCGCGGAGGCGGCATCCAATGCGCGATACGGGGCCCACCAGGCAATCTCGATGTACGAAGCCATCGCGAAGGCTGGTGGCTGTGGATTGGGTGAGGCCGAAATCGTTCTTCGGTTCGGGGGAACAGCGACGAGTGCGTTTTTGCAGCGCCTCGCCGCACCGTGGACCGCTGTGGTCACGAGAGGGCCGGTGTTGAACGACCCCTTTCACCAAGCGAACTTCGTCCTTGAGGCGGATCCGGTGGAGGTGTGCGAGGCCATTATCGCGTCGCTCCCGTCTCGGAAAGGCTGGAGTGACGACTGGAATGCGACGGAGAAGCGAGCCCGAGAGCGGTGGAATGCCTACCGAGAGTGGGGAGAGCCGACCATTGCGCGCGATGTCATCGGTTCGCTGGAAGCAGGGACAAACCTCTTCCTCTCGAGTTCGCGCCCGATTCGAAATGCAGACGCGTTCGCGCCGTCGTCCCCAAAGGCGATTCATGTCTATGCGAACCGCGCGACGAATGGGATAGATGGAATCACCTCGACGGCCCTCGGTGTCGCCGCAGCCACCGGACGCCCGACGACGCTGCTCGTGGGAGATGTCGCCTTGCTCCACGATCTCTCGGGATTGGTGTTCGCACGCACCGCTGCGATTCCGCTACGAATCGTCGTGGTGAATAACGACGGCGGTGGAATCTTCCATTTCTTGCCGCGTATTCCCGCGAATCGGCACTTCGAGCAATTCTTTGGAGCCGCGCACAATGTGGACTTCCAAGATGTTGCAGCGCTTGCCAGCGCCACATTCTTCCGAGTCTCGAACTGCCTGGAGCTTCAGTTGGCGCTCGCCGCTTCCGCGACTTCAAAGCTGTCAATCATTGAGGCGGTGACGAAACGGGCCAGCGCGGTAGCGGATCAGGACAATGCCTTTTGCGCCATTGCGGAAGCTTTTGCGTTCCATGCTCCCCGCTGAACACTGGGGCCGAGGCAGCGTCCCGGTGACCTTTTTGCACGGCTTCACCGGGACCGGGGCTGCGTGGCGCCACCTGGAAAGCGCGCTTGCGGAAACGATTACCGCAACCTGCATAGACCTTCCAGGACACGGAAGGGCTCTGTGTCCAACCTCAGAAGGACGTCAAGGATTCGAAGAAGCGGTCGCGGAAGTCGCAGCAACAATTGAAAAGCCAACCGTGCTCGCGGGCTATTCGCAGGGCGCACGCATCGCGCTCGCTCTTGCCATCGGATACCCGCACAAGGTCGAACGGCTCATTCTCGAGGGAGCCAATCCCGGAATCCGACGCCCGCAAGCGCGGCGCGCGCGACTACAGCGGGACCGTACGCTCGCTGCGTTCCTTGAAGCCAACGGCATCGAAGCGTTCATCGACCAATGGGAGCACACGCCGGTTCTTCGAACGCTTGCCACGCTTCCCAGCGATCGACGAAGGGAACTTCGGGAAATGCGTGCGTCCAACAGCGCAGGAGCACTCGCGGCGGCGCTTCGGGCCATGGGGCAGGGCGTTCAGCCCGACTATTGGCCTCAGCTTTCGCGGATTCGGGTTCCGGTGCTCCTGCTCAACGGGACGCTCGATAGGAAGGGGGCTGCACTCCATCGAAAGATTGCCACTCGGCTGCCGCTTGCCTGGCGAGCGACCTTCCCGGACGTAGGACACGCCCCCCATCTGGAATGTCCCCAAGCATACGCCAGCGAGCTCCGAACATTTGTCACTGCACGATGGGACGGCGTCGACGGAGATGTTGTTCCATGACCTCTCCATTCCGCGCGTGGTTGCTTGCGATTCGAATTCGAACCCTCACCGCTGGTTTCTTGCCCGTCGCGGTGGGATCCGCCCTCGCATTTCACGATGGGCGCTTTCAGATCCTTCCCGGGCTCGGAGCTCTCCTCGCGGCGCTGCTCATACAAATCGGTACAAATCTCATCAACGATGCTTGGGACTTTCGCCGTGGCGCCGATACCGCTGACCGCTTGGGGCCAGCGCGCGCAAGTCAGCGTGGGCTGTTGCCCCCGCAACGGGTTTTGGCGGGGGGCTTCGGAAGCTTTGCCGCTGCGTTCCTGCTGGGACTCTATCTCGTTTGGGTCGGAGGGGTTCCGATTCTGGTCATCGGACTTGCGGCGATTGCGGCGGGCTACTTCTACACCGGTGGTCCATTTCCTCTTGCGTACCGTGGTTTGGGCGACCTCTTCGTTCTCACGTTTTTTGGGTACGCCGGCGTGGTAGGCACTTACTATCTGCATGCGCAGGAGGTGAGCCGTGCATCCCTGGTGGCCGCGTTGCCAGTGGGACTTTTGGGTGTTGCGCTGCTTGCAGTGAACAACCTGCGCGACCAAGAGACGGATCGCCGAGCTTCGAAGCGAACGCTGGTGGTTCGATTCGGGGCGCATTTTGGCATCGTGGAGTACGTGGCCTGCATAGGCGTGAGTTTTGCGATTCCAGCCACGATGGTGCTGGCACAGCTTGCGCCACCTACGGTCCTCCTGACGCTTCTTTGCGCTCCGCTCGCTGTCGCGCCGTGTCGAATCGTCCTCTTCAAGGAGGGCGTGGCTCTCAACCGAGCCCTTCACCTTACTTCGCTCCTCCAGCTTGCGTTTGGACTGCTGTTTGTCCTTGGGTTGGTGTGGTGAAGTACGCGGTGACGCCGATCTCCGTCGCTGGACGAAGAGACGTTTCGTCGGCGCTGGGAACCTTCGAGAAGCGCTCGGGATTTCGGGTAACGCTGAGCGACGGAAGCGTACAGGGGCGCGGGGTCGCAGCGCCATG